>JBCKNJ010000011.1:0-38621 GCA_038902795.1 Polaromonas sp.
TTTATCACCTCAAGCATATTTTTCATCATGGACGGGTGAAGAGACGCATCTACCTCGTCTAACAACAGAATATCCGGGAATACGTTGTCGGTCGATGCCTTGTATACGGATGCTACTAGCGCCATCAATACTTTTTCGCCTGAGGAAAGCGCACTAAAGTCTATTTCCAATGCCGGATTCTTGGTATGGACTAGTTTTAACTGAAAAGGCGCGAAAACGTCAGAACCCTCCGGCGAGTTAACTTTGTATTCCAGAGAATCAAATGTTCTCAAAATCTCGTTCATTAGCTCCCAGGGCTTGGTCCCGTGTGTGGATACGAAGTCCTCCTCGCTCACGAATGGATATTGCTTGCCGTGCTTTTCATTTTCAAATTCATTGACCTGATTATTTCTTAACTTGACATAGTAATCCCAAATAATTTTTCCGAGTTGGTGAGGCAAGAAATCGTTCGTATAGACAAATGGTTTGTACATCCTCACAAAATCATCATGCGGAATCTCATCAATGCTATACGGAAGTTTTTTGGCCAGGCTGTATATGCTCATGGCTTGCGCGTTGCCTTTATACTGTTTGCCTGTTAAACAGCCCTTAACGCTGGATTTGTACGATTGAACTTTGTCGCTTGCGATTTCCCACAAACTTTTCTTGGATTCTTTACACGAATTCATCAGATCAGCGTATTCACTCCCAATGTTATTTTTCCAACCCAATACAGGGTTCTTAAAGTGTTGGGTGAAATATTGCCAAGCCGATTCTCTTTCTGAGTAAAGTTGATGCGCATTAAAAGCCGCTTCATTCTCCAACTTGAAAGATTCGTAATTGAATCTTACAATTCTGGAGTTTTCCATTCCTGCGATTACAACTTTCCTCTGTTCAATCGCCTCGAGTAAATGGCTTTTCCCGGACCCATTCACACCAGTCAAAACGCAAAACTCTGGTAACTCGATTGGATTGAATTGGGAGATTGAAAGGTGTGGTGTCTTAAACTGTAGCTGCATGGCTAATTCCGCTAGTTGACAATTGAAGGGGGCACTACTTAATCTTTGCAAACGCCGCAGCACGTGCATGAAGCGAGATTGCTAAATTCCTGATACTCAGTTCTTCGCTCGGCTGTTTGAACTCGCAAGGATAGGAAATTCAACGCCATTTTTTGAAGTATCCCGTGCTTTTCAAGCGTAGTCAATCTGGGAATTTGTGTCGAAGAACCTGAAAACTCGCCCCGGTTAGCGCATTGTGCGTATTCGGGGTCACATACGCATCAGAAATTTTCCTCTCACGTGACCACAGGCACGAGTAATCTCTGACGAACGATTGCTCGACCTGATCATCCTGAGCTTGGCCTGTCCTGAGTTTGTCGAAGGGTCGAAGGGCTCGCTGCCCGGCATCTCCCACAGCGGCGAAGTCGGCTCGCCCAGATGGCCGAGTATCTCGCAGATCACCGCCGCCTCGGTGATGAAGGCGATGATCCGCATCTCGCCGCCGCAGTGCGGGCACACGACATGATGCCCACTTCCAGGCTCAGCCTGGCCCCGTTGTAAAAACACTTGACCGTTATTTAGCCGAGCAGCGCATTCAGGAAGATACGTGGAATCTTCAGGAAACTTGGCCGATACTGAAACGCCACCAGCAGTCGGCCCAGGATGTGGCCTTTGCGGTTGGTAACGAACCAGGGCGGACGGGGCAGCAGGGTGAACGAGAGGCTCAGCAGATTACGCGGAAAAGGCTTGAAAGGCGCCTCGACAACCGTGCGCTGGGGCTTGTCGAACAGGAAGGTGTTATGCACCACGCCAATCCCACTTTGGACATCAGCCAGATTGTGGCCCGGGAACGCGCCCCAGGTCGCCTGCGGAGTCAGAAAGCCAAGCCCGGTCCAGGCGTTCACGGCGATCGTGCCGTAGCGCAGTTCGATCAATATTTCCTCGAAGCGCTTGCGTCCCATGTGGGCGATGGTCGCGGGATGAATCACGATGTTGGCGCCCAGGGTTCCATAGAGTTGCCGGTTCGCAAAGTCTATGGCCTCTCGCAGGTAGGCCTCGGGGTCGGCACCGCCGATTTCCGTGACGCTCATGGCCGGTGCAAACACCTCGATGGATTTACCCGCCGCGTTGTTTTTCGCATCCAGCGGAGCCATGAGAACATCTTCTCCGCCGACGCGGTGCAGTGCCTTGGCCCCGGGGTTGTTTGCAGCAAATCCGGCGAGCCGCTCTTTAGCGCCAGGGTAGTACAGTGCGCGGGCTTCGGAACCCGCCATGGTGCGCTCAAGCGCGCTCACAAAAGCGACCTTCTGATCCCAGTCACGCGGCATCACCAGCACCTGACACGCCACGCAGTTGAACCCGGAGTTGTGCAGCTTCTGGGTCGCCACCTGTTCAGCCTGGAAAGCAATGTCGGCCGCGGACCAGGGCCCGGGCACCACAATGGTCGGGCATACGGCACCCAGTTCGGAGGTGATGGCACGGGTGTTTTTGGGGGTGCCGGCCGCCTTGTTGGCGCGCCCTTCATCGCCCGGTCCCCAGACGATGGCGTCGTGCGAGACGCTCGCGCCGGTGATGTGGATGGACTCCACCAGGGGGTGGTTGCACAGGTACTGTCCAACATCCGTGCCACCGCGCACGATGGCGAGGAAGCCGCGGTCGATCAGTGGTTTGAGCGCCGGTGTCAGGAACTCGATCAGATAGTCGTTGACCGGGTTCATCTTCAGCATGACCACCTCATTTTCAGCAAATAATTTGTGAAAAACATCCAGCGGTGCGATGGCAGCGATATTTCCCGCGGGCAGCACCAGCGACACCCGCCCCTTCTTGTGGTGGGGACTGGTTGAATCGTAGGTCGATGCCGTGTGCTGAGACAGGTTGCTGCGGGTGACTCCGGGTTCCATCCAGACATCAACCTTGACACCGCTGAGCAGCAGATGATCCCAGATGGAGTGGGGCAGCACCCGTGCCACCAACTGGCCATTGGAGAGTTCACGCAGGGGCACGTGATCGAGATGCTGTTTGCCTTGTACCCGGGACAGGGTCGCCATCATCTGATTGCAGTAACCCATGACCGTGTAGGGTCCGGTAATCCACTCTTCACCTTCTAAAGGCGAACCGGCCGCAATGCCTTTTTTGCAGGCGGCGGTTTCGGCCCAAGCCTGTGACATGGGCATCAGTGCTTCCTTGATCTCAGCAAGGATCGCGATGCGCTCGGCTAGGGTTGTTTTCACCCAGTGGTCACGCTTCTCGGCCAGCCGCTGCAGGTCGCGATCCAGGTCGGGAAACGTTCCTTCCGCAGAGATCTGTGCGGGTCCAGTGGAAGATTCTTTGAAGATGGCGTTCATGGCGTGTCCCAGTCTGGGGTAATAAGGAGGTTCAATATATCAGCTTCAGTGCGAAGCGCGTATGAGGTCTGCCGCCTTCTCTGCGATCGCGATGATCGGGGCATTGGTGTTGCCACCAATCAGTGTCGGCATGACCGAACCATCGACCACGCGCAAGCCCTGGATACCGTTGACGCGCAATTGAGGGTCAACGACTGCCATGGCATCCACGCCCATCTTGCAAGTGCCCACTGGGTGGTAAATCGTATCTGTGTGGGCGCGCAACACGTCCCGGATGTCCTGATCGGTGCGAACGTTGGCTGTAAACAAGTCCTTCTGGCGGATTTGTGCAAGGGCCGGCGAATCCAGTAGTTTGCGTGTCATCTTGAAGCCTTTCACCAGCGTCTCCATATCGTCCGGGTGGGTCAAAAATGCCGGATCAATGTCGGGCGCCTGTAGGGCGTCGCTACTGCGTAAAGTGACTTGTCCGCGACTCTTGGGGCGTAGCACACAGACGTGGCAGGAGTAACCATGCGCCGCATGTAAAGTGCGTGCGTGGTTTTCCACGAGGCTGATCACAAAATGCAGTTGAACGTCCGGTGCCACTAAAGTAGGGTCCGTTTTCAAAAAGCCACCGCCTTCGGCGAAGTTGCTGCTCAGCATGCCACGGCGCTTGCGTATGTACTTCAGAATCTCGCCGGTCATTCGCACCGTACCCCCGAGCGAAATTCCCAAAAGGTCCAGGCTCTTGGCCGCATAGCCGAAGATGAAATCGGGGTGATCTTGCAAGTTTTGGCCTACGCCGGGCAAATCGTGCAACACCGTAATCCCATGACTGCGCAGATGATCGGCGGGACCGACGCCCGAGAGCATCAGGAGTTGGGGTGACTGAAACGCACCAGCGCAAAGAATAACTTCCTGACGCGCCTTGAACACGCGTTTTTGTCCGCCCTGTACGCATTCCACGCCGATGGCACGCCGCCCCTCGAACAAAATTTTGCTGACAGTGACACCGGTTTGCACTTGCAGGTTTCGACGGACTCCCATGTGGGGATGAAGATAAGCCCGCGCTGCACTCCAGCGCTCGCCGTTCTTTTGCGTCACCTGGTAGATACCAATGCCTTCCTGCTCGGCACCGTTAAAGTCTTGGTTGATCGGGTAGCCTGCCTGGCGTGCGGCGTCAAGATAAATCTTCTGAAACGGGTTGTCCGTTTGCAGGTCAGACACCTGCAATGGTCCGCCTTGCCCGTGGTAGGCATTCTTCCAGGTATTGTTGTGCTCACTACGAAGAAAGTAGGGGAGCAAATCCTCATATGACCACCCTGTGTTGCCCAAAGAGGCCCAGTGGTCATAGTCCCAGCGATGGCCGCGGGTGTAGACCATGGCATTGATGGCCGATGACCCCCCCCAGCGCCTTGCCACGCGGCTGATAACCACGGCGGCCATTCAAGCCTTGCTGTGGCACGGTCTCAAACGCATAGTTATTGAGGCGGGTCGGAAGCATCGCCACCATGGCGGCGGGCGTTTTCACTACCCAGCTATCACCCTGGCCACCTGCCTCCAGCAAGCCGACGTTATGGCTCGGGTTTTCGCTCAAACGGCCAGCCATTACGCAGCCGGCTGAGCCCCCACCGATGACGAGATAATCCAATTCAATGCTATTCATGCTTGTCTCCGCTTGCTTGTGATAGGAAAAACAATGGCTCTACAGGTTCCTGAGATAAGCTGCTGCGCAGGCTCTAACCTCGTTACTTATCTCTGCTCATATGTTGGCAAGTTGATAATTCTTGAATTGCTCGCGTAGCTATTTTGTTAGCTGCTTAGTTCTGGTTGTTTCAACAACGCGTCGGGCAAAGCTGCACTGGCATCAACGAACCGATCAAAGAAAATCGCGTTCTCGCCCAAACCGGCCTGATGCAATGCAGCAATGGCAGCATCCACCATCGGTGGTGGACCACACAAATAGGCCTGGCAGGACGACAGGTCGAGATTCTGCTCGTGCAACTGTTCTGTGACCAGGCCGCGCCGACCCGGCCAAGGGCTGTCGGCAGCTTCTGCTGACAGCACCGGGACAAATTGGAAGTTCGCTTTCCACTGCACCGCGAGACGACGCATCTCCACCAGACCGTACAGATCGCTCTGGGTGCGGGCGCCGAACAGGAAGACCACGGGCCGGGTG
The DNA here is from genome assembly GCA_038902795.1 of Polaromonas sp. GTDB lineage: Bacteria > Pseudomonadota > Gammaproteobacteria > Burkholderiales > Burkholderiaceae_C > Polaromonas. Next base: position 5,481 of record JBCKNJ010000011.1, read on the forward strand.
CAGCCTTCACGCAGCGCCTGCTCCAGCATGGCCTTGATGGGCGCCATGCCGCTGCCACTGGCGACGCAAAGAATTGGCGACGTGTCATGGTGCAGCCAGAATGTGCCATACGGACCGGATAAAGTCAGGCGGGAACCGAGGCAGTCCTCGCCGTGAACCCAGTTGCCGAACTCGCCACCGGGAACATCGTGATGATAATCGTCGTGAGGTAGCCGTATTTCATCAGCGGCGCATCGGGATACGGGCGCAGTTCCCAGAATGGCACGTCGGCCTCGGCATGATGATGGGAGTGGCGCGTCAGGTTGTAAAGCACGAATCCGCTGATACGCTGGTTGGCGTTCCATGAATGACGTGGCTCGATCTTGGTTCCAGGCACACGCACTATGCCGTAGTGCTCCATGTAATTGACGTATTCCAGAAGGGATTTTGCCCACAGCGAAGTGACCAGGAAGATGCCCACTCCGAACCATCCGGCAGCCAGGTAAAAACCGACGAAGTAGGTCAGGCTCATGAGGTTGCCGGTATGCATGCGGTTACGCCATGACCACACCGACAGCCCACGCTTTTCCAGGCGCTCCTTCTCGATCCGCCAGGCGCTCAGGTAGCTGTAAATGGTTGAGCGAATGACGAACGCGTAGGTATTTTCTCCGCGCCGCGCCGTGGCGGGATCCCCCTTGGTGGCGACATTCAGGTGATGGCCGTACACGTGTTCGATGGCAAAGGAGGCATCGTTGCTCATCGCCAGCATCCAGCGCCCAACGAGCATCGCCGTCTTGTCCCATGTCCGGTGCGTCAAATCATGCCCGTTGGCGGTTCCGGCCGTGGCAATCAGCAGACCGCACGCCAGCACCCCGCCCGCGATATCCCAGCCGCTGATCGTGGCGGGCGCCGCCTGCATGTCCCAGCCGCTCAGCGACTTCACGAACGCCCCCAGCCCAAGGACGTCCGACCCCTCAGCGCCAAGCATCCAGGCAAACACGGTCAGCATCGCCAGGAGCAATGAGAAATTGAGGAACATCTGGACAAAATTGAATATCCAGCGCTGTCCATACACCGGCATTTCCAGATCCTTGCCAGCGATGGCGTCGCCGCCGACCACCACCACCAGCGTCAGGCAGAAACCGAGCCACAACCACGGCCCCCCAGTATGAAGCCCGCGATGGTTGCGAGTAAAAGTCCGGGCATCATTAAGTAACGAATGTATTTCCACATATCTTTTGCTCCTTTGTCTGTCATACAAGCTGTCACTGCCACACAGGCGAACCGCAGCAGATGCTCGCGCTGTTGGCGCGATGAAGGATAGGAATTCCAACGCCACTTTTGGAAGTATCCCGTGCCTTTCAGTCGTAGTCAATTTGGGAATTTGTGTCGAAGAACCTGAAAACCCGCCCCGGTTAGCCCTTTAAATACGGGCGTGAGTAGCTACGTTTTTAATAGTAGTTAGCTGGCTGTGATTTCTACAGTCACAGGTGCATGGTCACTAGGGCGTTCGTTTTTTCGCGGCAGCTTGTCAATCACACAGCTTTTGACTTGGGGCTTGAGTGCTTCGCTGACCAGGATGTGGTCAATACGCAGACCGCGATTGCGGCGGAACCCAAACTCGCGGTAGTCCCACCATGAGTAGCTTTTGTCAAGCTGCTCGAACATGCGAAATGCGTCAGTCAGCCCGAGCTCAATCAGCCTCTGAAAGTGTTGGCGTTCTTCGGTGGTGTGATGAATGGTCTCGCGCAGGGCCACCGGGTCATAGGTGTCGCGGTCATCTACTGTGATGTTGAAGTCACCCAGCAGCACCAGGCGCGGATGCGCGGCCAGCTCTGCGCGCAGTGCCGCACGCAGGCCATCGAGCCACTTCATCTTGTAGGCAAACTTCTCGCTGCCCGGCTCCTGGCCATTGACGAAGTAGCCATTGACCACGCGCACTTCACCTTGAGGCGATTCAGGTGTGTTCAGCGTGACGGCAATCACGCGGGACTGTTCGTCGACAAAGCCGGTTATGTTTTTGACGACATCGCGCGCTGGCCCCAGCTCTATGCGGCTCAGTACGGCCACACCGTTGTATGTTTTCTGGCCGAAAAAAGCGCTGTGGTAGCCTGCCGCTTCAATTTCCTTGACGGGAAATTTTTCGTCGCTGAGTTTGAGTTCTTGCAGGCACAGCACATCAACCGGATTGGCAGTCAGCCAGGCTATGACCTGCGGCAGGCGAACAGCGAGTGAGTTGACATTCCACGTAGCGATTTTCATAAGTTTTGGGCGTTAAGTGCTGGCCAGCAGCCGGGTCAGTGCGGCGGCGGGGATCTCGCGGCAACCGCTGGCATTTTGTCCTGACCACAAAGTCGAAAAATCATCGCGGCCCAGCTTCTCGGCGGCTGTTTTGAGGGGTGCCAGTGCAGCAGTTGCCAGCGGAAAAACTGGTGGTGCGTCACTGAGCGGGCCAAGCTCTTTCATCAGGCGCGTGAGTATGCCGCGGGCAGGGCGGCCAGTGATTAAATTGGTCAGCACCGTGTGCTCTGTGCGGCTGCTTTTCAGGGCGGCGCGATGCAGTGTGCTGGTGGTTGCTTCATCGCAAAGCAGGTAGGCAGTGCCCACCTGCACACCCGCTGCGCCCAGCGCGAGAGCCGCCTTCACGCTGTTTGCGTCAGCAATGCCGCCCGCTGCAATGACGGGAATGCGCACGGCGCGAATGACCTGCGGCAGCAGCGCCATGGTGCCGATCTGCGTGCTGAGGTCATTGCTGAGGAAGATACCGCGGTGCCCGCCCGCCTCAAGACCCTGGGCAATGACGGCATCTGCACCATGTGCTTCAAGCCAGCGCGCTTCTTCAACCGTAGTGGTAGACGACAGCACCTTGCTCCCCCAGGACTTGACCCGCTGTAGCAAAGCCGGCGGGGGCAGACCAAAATGAAAGCTGATCACCGGCGGCCTGAACGGCTCGATGATGTCGGCAATCTCATGGCTGAAAGGCGCGCGTCCGCTGCCTGCCGGTACGCCGTCCGGGGCAATACCAAGCTCGGCGTAATACGGTGCTAGTGCAGCACGCCACCGGGCTTCGTGTACAGGGTCTGGCACGGGCGGTACATGGCAGAAAAAATTGATGTTGTAAGGCCGCGTTGTGCCGTCCTGGATGGCTGCCAGCTCGGTCTGGAGTAGTTCGGGTGTCAACATCGCACAGGGCAGAGAGCCCAGGCCGCCCGCGTTTGAAACGGCTATGGCGAGGGCGCTTGTTTGCACACCCGCCATGGGTGCCTGGATGATGGGGAGGTCGATGCCGAAGAGTTGCTGGATGTTCATGGTCGGTCACCCTGGGCCGCGTGTTCAAGCTCGTGGTCGTGTGGCCCGTGTACGTGAAATCCGCCTCCTGACATATCAATCTCCTTGGTGTTTTTTATAGGTGATAAAACTGAACTTTAAACCGTTTGACGACACATGGGCTTCACGCGCCGCCTCAGTCCAATGCGTGCCGAGTTTAGGAGCGAATGCGTCGCCCTCAAAATCTTGCGCAATCTCGGTGACCTCGATGCGCTGCGCAAACGGCTCTGCCTGTTGGTAGATTTGTGCGCCGCCTATCACCCAGACCTGTTCTGACGTTTCGCAGAGCTTCAGTGCATCCGGCAGGCTGGTAGCCATCAGTGCGCCTTGCGCTACCCATTGCGCTTGCCGCGTGACGACCACATTGCTGCGGCCCGGCAAAGGGCGAAAGCGTGGTGGCAGCGAGTCCCAGGTTTTGCGTCCCATGATGACGGGCCAGCCCGTCGTTATGCGTTTGAAGTGCGCCATGTCTTCTGGCAGGTGCCAGGGCAGGGTGTTGTTGTTGCCGATCACGCCGTTGGCGGATCTAGCGTAAATGAGATTGACTTGCATGGTGGTGCTTGAAGAGGCTTATTCCAATCCGCATTAAAAACGATAACTGCGTTGCTTCGCTTTGCCGTGCTACAGCACTGTCAGCAGCTTCGCGCCTTGTTCTCCTTTCTAATGCGAATTGGAATTACACCGCCACTGGCGCCTTGATGGCGGGATGATGCTGGTAGTTTAAAAACTCGAAATCTTCAAACTCGTAATCGAATATCGAATCGGGTTTGCGCTTGATGTTCAAGGTGGGGTAAGCCATGGGCGTGCGGCTCAGTTGCAGCGCGACCTGTTCGGCATGGTTGCTGTAGATGTGGCAGTCGCCGCCAGTCCAGATGAAGTCACCCAGATCCAGATTGCACTGCTGCGCGACCATGTGCGTGAGCAGCGCGTAGCTGGCAATGTTGAAGGGCACACCCAGAAAGATGTCTGCGCTGCGCTGGTAGAGCTGACACGAAAGACGGCCCCGTCCTGAGCCTGTCGAAGGCGCAACGTAAAACTGGAAAAAGGCGTGGCAGGGCATCAGCGCCATTTTTGACAGGTCGGCCACGTTCCAAGCGCTGACGATGATGCGGCGTGAGTCGGGGTTGGTCTTGAGGGTCTTGATGACCTCGGCGATCTGGTCGATGTGGCCGCCCGGATTGTCTAGCGTAGGTGCCGGCCAGCTGCGCCACTGCACGCCATAAACCGGGCCCAGGTCGCCGTTTTCGCGTGCCCATTCGTCCCAAATCGTTACGCCGCGCTCTTTCAGCCAGTTGTTGTCGCTGGAGCCCTGTAGAAACCACAGCAGCTCATGGACGATGGATTTGAGGTGAACTTTTTTGGTCGTGACCAGCGGAAAGCCTTCGTTCAAGTCAAAGCGCATCTGGTAGCCAAAAACGCTTTTAGTGCCAGTGCCGGTGCGGTCGGCCTTGAAGACACCGTGGGTGTCTACGTGGCGCATGAAGTCTTCGTATTGGGAGCGGATGGGGTGCGTCATGGGACAGGAAGTAAGCAAGCAGGTGAAAAAACGGGGGCAGGGCGGGGAAAACTGGAGAGATTTAATTATGCCCGTAGCACCCGCCCTGGATTCATCACATTCTGCGGGTCCAGTGCTTGTTTGATGGCCCGCATCATGCCCATGGCTACTGGCGATTTGTGCTGCTCAAGCTTGTCGAGCTTGAGGCTGCCGATACCGTGCTCTGCCGAGATCGAGCCGCCGAATTTTTGCACCGAGTCGTACACGATGGTGTTGATGTTTTCTTCTTCATCGCGCAGAAACGCCGCCGCATCGCTGTCAAGAGGGGCCTGCACGTTGTAGTGCAGGTTGCCGTCGCCGAGGTGGCCGAAGTTGACGAGGCGTATACCGGGGATTGCTTTTTCAAGCAGCGCGTCAGTAGTGGCTACAAATTCAGGAATACGCGAGATCGCGATTGAAATGTCGTGCTTGATGTTCAGGCCTTCTTCAGCCTGCGCCATCGGTATGCTCTCGCGCAGGTGCCACAGCGCACGGGCTTGTGCGATGTTTTCGGCGACGACTGCGTCGAGCACGCAGCCTTGGTCCATCGCGGTTTCAAGCAGCCGCTCGAACTGCTCACGCGCATGGCTTTCAGATTCGTGGTCCGAGTTTTCAAGCAGAACGCAAAACGGTGTGTCTTTGTACAGCGGCACGCGCTGCTGCGGAAAGTGTTTATCCACCAGGCTCAATGCAAACTGGCCCATGACTTCAAAACCCGTCAGGCCTGCGCCCAGGTGCTGGTGCGCCAGACCCAGCAGGGTCACGGCGTGTTGCATCGACGGCACGGCCGCCCACGCAGTTAGCTGCGCTGCCGGCATGGGATAGAGCTTCATGGTGGCCGCAGTGATGATGCCCAGCGTGCCTTCGCTGCCGATGAACAAATCGCGCAGGTCGTAGCCGGTGTTGTCTTTGCGCAGGCCGCTCAACCCCTGCCAAATCTCGCCCTGCGCCGTGACCACTTCAAGGCCCAGGCAGAGTTCTCTCGCATTGCCGTAGCGCACCACCTGCGTGCCGCCAGCATTCGTCGCTAGGTTGCCGCCTATGGTGCAACTGCCTTCTGCAGCCAGACTGAGCGGAAAAAGAAAACCGGCTTTTTCTGCCGTCTCTTGCAGCGTTTGCAAGATGCAACCGGCCTCAACCGTCATGGTCAGATTGGCTGCGTCGATGTTGCGCACGGCATTCATGCGTTGCAGGCTCAAGACGATTTGCTGGCCCGATGCATCAGGTGTCGAGCCGCCCACCAGCCCGGTGTTACCACCCTGTGCCACCAGGCTGACACCTGCAGCAGCGCAGGCCTTGACGATGCTCGACACCTCCAACGTATTGGCAGGCCGCACCACCGCCAGTGCCTTGCCGCGCGAGCGTTTGCGCCAGTCCAGTTCCCAGGCGGTCAAATCGCCTTCAGACAGCACATGGGCGGTGCCTGTAATTTTTCTCAATACATCGAGTAGATCTGCACTCATACAGCCTCAGTGATGGGTACGGGTGAAAGCGCATTTTTAAGTCGCAAGCGCACATGAAGGGCGCAGGCCGCAAACAGCAGCGAGCCGCCCGGCCGCAGGGGCGCTAGCCACATTTCCCAGGCCAGGCCCAGCACAATCAGCCCGCCCAGGCTGCCCAGGGCCAGCCAGCGTGTGGCATCTATCTGCGTTGTTTTGTTCATGGTCATCTCGATGGCATGATACCGGGGATGAATTTCCAGCAGTCCCTGCAGCAGTCTTTTCAACAGTTATGGACCGACTTGTCCCATTTCCCGTGGCGCGATACCGCCATCACACTGCGCCAGCGTTTTCGCGAAGACCACATGGGCCTGACGGCCAGCAGTTTGAGGGTTATTGGTAAAAAAACTCCCCAACTGCACATCGCAGTGGGAAAATAGCAAAACCGCAAACCGAGGAGAAAGCGATGAAGGCTCTTGACATCTTGCGCGTTAAAGGCAACACGCTTTACACCATTCGGCCTGACGAACCTCTGGCCAAGGCGGCCGAAATCATGGCCGAGAAGGACATCGGGTCGCTGGTCGTGATGGAGCATGGCGACCTGGTCGGCATGCTGACCTTCCGTGAAGTGATTGTCGGTATCGTAAAAAATGGAGGCGAGATCGGCAGCACGCTGGTGCGCACGGCGATGGACGAGCACCCGCTGACCTGCACTTCCGAGACCGAGCTCGACGAAGTGCGCCGCATGATGCTGGACCGCCATGCGCGTTACATGCCCGTGATGAACCAGAAAATGCTGATGGGCGTGATCAGCTTTCACGACGTCGCCAGAGCCGTGGTCGATAGCCAGAATTTCGAAAACAAGATGCTCAAGGCCTATATTCACGGGCCGTCCGAGGAAGAGCCGAATCAGGCACCGTTGCTCTGACGCGGGTTGGCGTGACGTTTCAGGGCAAGTCGGGCTTGATATTGCTGGATCAAATCCGCACACTTGATAAATCGCGACTGGTTAAAAAAGCGGGTGCTATTCAACGCGCCACACTCATCCGAACCTTGAAAACCTTGCAGGATGTTTTCGAACCGGCGTTAGATTAATAGCGCTTTCAGGCTCAATACGGATGCCTTTGCAAACGCCATAACATCCTCGTAGATAATCAGACCATGAGCGGAAACACCTTCGGCACCCTATTCGCAGTCACCAACTTTGGTGAATCCCACGGCCCGGCCATTGGCTGTGTGATTGACGGCTGCCCGCCGGGCATGGACTTGTGCGAGGCTGACATCCAGGCCGATCTGGATAGACGCCGCCCCGGCACCAGCCGTCATGTGACGCAGCGCAGCGAGCTTGACGCGGTGGAAATCCTCTCCGGCGTGTACCAGGGCAAGACCACCGGCACACCGATTTGCCTGCTGATTAAAAACACCGACCAGCGCAGCAAGGACTACAACAACATCCTGGAGACCTTCCGCCCCGGCCATGCCGACTACAGCTATCTGCACAAGTACGGCTTGCGCGACCCGCGCGGCGGCGGGCGTTCGTCGGCGCGCCTGACAGCGCCCACGGTCGCCGCTGGCGCAATCGCCAAAAAGTGGCTGAAAGAAAAATACGGCACCACGTTTAAAGGCTGCATGACGCAGATGGGTGACGTGGTGATCCCGTTCGAGTCGTGGGATCACGTTGCCAACAATCCGTTCTTTGCACCAGTAGCCGACGTGTCAAAGCTGGAGGCTTACATGGACGACTTGCGCAAGGCTGGTGACTCCTGCGGCGCACGCATTCGCGTTACGGCTAGCGGCGTTCCCGTCGGTTTGGGCGAACCGTTGTACGACAAGTTAGACGCCGACATCGCCTTCGCCATGATGGGCCTCAACGCCGTCAAGGGCGTTGAAATTGGCGCAGGCTTTGCCAGCGTGACGCAGCGCGGTACTACGCACGGTGATGGCCTGTCGCCGCAAGGCTTTCAATCAAATAACGCTGGCGGTGTGCTGGGCGGCATCAGCACCGGGCAAGACCTCGAGGTGTCTATAGCCGTCAAGCCGACCAGCTCCATCATCACGCCGCGCCAGTCGATTGACACGGCTGGCAACCCTGCCGTAGTCGTGACCAAGGGCCGCCACGACCCGTGTGTGGGCATACGCGCCACACCGATTGCCGAGGCACTGCTGGCCCTGGTGGTGATGGAACATGCTTTGAGGCAGCGTGCGCAGAATGCGGATGTGGTGGTGACGACACCCAACATTATGCAAAGCGGGCGTTGTTGAGCCTTTAGATATTTGAAAGCCTTTTATGAAAACCGTGCTCGTCCTCAATGGCCCCAACCTCAACCTGCTCGGTACGCGTGAGCCATCGGTTTATGGCGCGCAGACGCTGGCCGATGTTGAAGCGCTGTGCGCAGTAGCCTGTGCTACCCATGGTTTGAAGCTCGACTTTCGCCAGAGCAACCACGAGGGCGTGATGATTGATGCCATCCATGAAGCCGGCCGCGCGCAGGCTGCCGCAACGCTGGCGGGTGTCATCCTCAATGCCGGTGCCTACACCCACACCAGCGTGGCGCTGCATGATGCCATCAAGGGCGCAGGCGTGACGCTGATCGAGCTGCACATCAGCAACGTACACGCTCGTGAAGCCTTTCGTTATCACTCCTACATTTCACCCGTGGCCAAGGCCGTGATGGCGGGTTTTGGTGTCAAGGGCTACGCCTATGCGATTGCCGCGCTGGCTGACATGGCTGCATCTGCCTGATTCGGCAGGCGGGCCGATTGCGCGGTGAGCCATGGCAACGCAGCTTCTTTTTGTTGTTGACGAGCGCGAGGTCGAATGCACCGCCATACGTGCGCAGGGTGCTGGTGGGCAAAACGTCAACAAGGTCTCAAGCGCCATCCATTTACGCTTTGACATCAATGCCTCATCATTGCCCGAAGACATCAAAGCAAGGCTGCTGGCGCTGAACGACAGCCGCATCACAGACGCTGGCGTGTTCGTTTTAAAAGCGCAGCAGCACCGCACCCAAGAGATGAACCGCAGCGACGCGCTAGCGCGGCTGCAAGAGGTGGTTGACAGTGTAGCCACGCCGCCCAAAACACGTCGGCCTACCAAGCCGACTTACGGCTCCAAACAAAAGCGGCTTGAAGGCAAAAGCCAGCGCTCAGAGATCAAAAGCCTGCGCGGCAAGGTGGACGAATAAGCCCCTATTGATGCGACTGCTGCCGCACAAACTCCATAAACACTTTGGCAACGCGGGGCAGGCGGCGGTCTTGTCGCCAGACCACGCGCCAGTGCTTCTGAATGGGCAGGCTAGAGACGCGCAGCACGCACAAGCCGTCTTGCGCGGGGTCTTTGGCTAGCGCGTGGCGCGACAGCACCGCCAAACCCAGACCGGCAGCTACTGCGTGTTTGATGGCTTCGTTGCTGCCCAGCGTCATGCGGATGCGCGGCGTCAGCTTGTGCTCGGCTAAAAAATCAAGCGTGGCTTGGCGCGTGCCAGAGCCAACCTCGCGCATCAGCAAGTCAACATCAGCCAGCTTGGCTAAGGGCGTGGTGCGACGCTTGGCCCACGGGTGATTGACAGGGCCAATCAGGCACAGCGGGTTGTCCATCACTTCCAAGCTTTGCAGCGCCAAATGGGTGGGCGGCATCATCATGATGGCCAGGTCGTCTTGCTCGCGCTCCAGGCGGCGAATGATGGCATCGCGGTTGTCTATGACCAAGTCCACCTCAATGCCGGGGTAGGTGTCTAAAAAAGGTTTGAGCCACTGCGCCAAAAAATACTCGGTAGTCGTTACACCCGCGATGCGCAACGACCCACGTACCAGCCCCTGCATGTCGGCAGTATCTTCTTCAAACTCACGCCAATGCGCAAACATGCGCGATACGGTTTTTAGCAGCGTACGGCCTGCGTCAGTTAACTGCACACCTCGCCCGGCGGGTACCAACAGGTCTATGCCAACCGATTCACGCAGCTCACGCAATTGGGTTGATACGGTGGGCTGCGTGAGGTGCAGTGCTTTGGCAGCGCGTGTGATGCCGCCGTATTTGGCCACCGCTTCAAAGCTGCGCAGCTGGGAAAAACTGGCGCGAGGTGGTTTGTTTAAATACATTCGATTTTTTCTATATAAAACATTATAAAGCATGATTAGACATCAATATGTATTTTGATCAAAATTGACAGCTTGGAACGCCTTTTGTTGCAAACCAGATTTTTTTAGAAATAGCTGAAAGTTACCGATGCAAAGTTTTTTTGACCCCGCCGTTTTGTTTTTTGTTTTTGGTATTTTTGCAGGCACGCTCAAGTCCAACCTTGAAATTCCACCGCAAATATCGCGCTTTTTGTCGCTTTACCTTTTGATGGCGCTGGGCCTTAAAGGCGGGTTTGCGCTGGCTAAATCGGGGTTGACGACCGAGGTGGCCGTCAGTTTGGGCTGTGCCGTCGCACTGGCGGTTGTGGTGCCTTTGCTGGGGTACGCGCTGCTGCGGCGATTTTTAAACGGGTTCGATGCGGCAGCTATTGCTGCAACTTACGGCTCGGTGAGTGCGGTGACCTTCATCACAGCCGTTCAGTACCTCGACACGAATCAGATCGCCTACGGTGGCCACATGGCTGCAGCCATGGCTTTGATGGAGTCACCCGCGATTGTGCTGGCGGTGGTGCTGGCGAATAGGGTTCGGCAGCGCAATGCTGTTAGTGGTGTTGGTATAGGTGTCGGCCCTAGCGCATCGCCCTCCATGGGGAAAATTTTGCATGAATCGTTGACGGATGGTGCGCAGATGTTGCTGCTGGGTGCCATGCTGATCGGTATTTTGACGGGCCAGTCCGGTCAAACGGCAATGCAGACCTTCACGGAAGATTTGTTCAAAGGCATGCTGGCGTTTTTTCTGCTCGACATGGGCCTGCTGGCTGCGCGCAACATGGGCGGGCTGCGGGGCAAATCGTTTTGGCTGTTGGCCTACGCGATCGTTGGTCCGCTGGTACACGCATCACTGGCCTTGCTGCTTGCGGTGCTGACCGGCATGACACCCGGCAACACGGCGCTGTTGATGGTGCTGGCGGCCAGTGCGTCGTACATTGCCGTACCCGCCGTGATTCGCCACGCGATTCCCGAGGCTAACCCCTCGCTTTACTTTGGCATGTCACTGGGGCTGACGTTTCCGTTCAATATTTTGCTGGGCATACCGCTGTACACAACCATTGCGCAGCGCATTTTGTAGCCTGGGTGTAGGCCCTCTTGACTGGCAAAGCGTTAACTCTGAATGGCTCTTCAAAACTACCGTGTGTACATCGCGCTGACCCTTGCGGCGATTGGCCTGCAAGTCTTCACAACGGCTGCCGAGGCGCGCCTCTACACCGGGGTTGTGACCCACGTCACTGATGGCGACACGTTCTGGGTACGCACATCAGTCCACGGCGAGCCGCGCAAGGTGCGTTTTCAGGGCATTGATGCGCCGGAGTCCTGCCAGGCCTGGGGCAAACAGGCCACTGCCGCATTGACGCAGCGTGTGAAATTTAAAACCGTGCAGCTCAACACCCGCGCCAAGGACGACTATGGCCGCATGGTGGCCACTGTGACCCTGGATGGTGACGATGTGGGCCGCTGGATGGTGGTAAACGGCCACGCCTGGAGCTACCACTACCGCCGCAACCTCGGCCCCTATGCAACTGAAGAAACCCAGGCCAGAGCATCAGGGCGTGGCCTGTGGTCACGGGCTGCCATTGAGCCGCGTGAGTTTCGCAAGCAGCATGGCGCTTGCCCGTGACCTGCACGCGGCAAGCGAGCCGGATGAAAAAGAGTGGTGGAGAGGAGGAGGATCGAACTCCCGACCTCTGCATTGCGAACGCAGCGCTCTCCCAGCTGAGCTACCCCCCCACTGTATTGGTGATTCTAGCGAAATGAGTAGCCTTCAGTCGTCCAGGGAGCCTGTCGGACTTAAGCCGGCAGGGCCTCGCCCCAGTAATGGAAGGTGAAGGGCCGCGGGCCGGGCAGGTAGCGCGTGTGTAAATCGGTCAGGCGAAAGCCGGCCTCCTGTAGCAGCGCCGGAATGTCGCGCCCCAGGTGGCAGCCCCCGGCTACTCTGCCCCACAGCGGCTGCAGCCAGTCCTGCCAGCGCCGCACCGATGCATCGGGCGCGCGGCCATGCTCGCAAAACAGCAACCGCCCGCCGGGCGCGAGCACGCGGCGCATTTCCCGCAGCGCGGCCAGCGCGTCGGGGATGCTGCACAGCGTGTAGGTCATCAGCACCGTGTCAAAGCTCGCGTCGGGCAGCGGAATTTGCTCGGCCGACAGGCCTACCAGCTCCACGTCCAGTCCGGTCTGCGCGATGCGCTCGCGCGCCAGCGGATGCAGTTGCAGCGCAGGGTCCAGCCCCGTGATTTTGGTCACGCGGGTCTTGTCGTAGTAGCGCATGTTGAGCCCTGTGCCAATGCCCACCTCCAGCACGCGCCCCTGCGCCAGCGGCACCACAAGCTGACGCTGCCGGCTGATCATAGGCAGGCCACACGCAAAGTCCAGCGCCGGGGGCAGGATGTAGCGCTCGTACCAGGAGAGGGTCATATCATTCGGGCCTGCGCCCGGCGCTTCGGTTTGGCTTTTTCCGTGGGCAGCAGTTCTGCCGTCAAGCTCAGGATAGGGACGCTACTTGTTTTCGTAAACCAGGCAGGTCGATGCGCAGCGGGTCTGCACGGCTCATACCGGCATGGCCTCGCGCAGAACCTGCTCACGGAAGCTGGCAGGCAGGCCGTTGGGGGTGAGCACATCCACCTCCAGACCCAGCAGCTTTTTCAGCTCAAACCGGATAGCGCCAATATCCATCAGCGTGGTTTGCGCGGTGGGCTCCACCAGCAGGTCCAAGTCGCTGCCCGCAACATCGTCCCCGCGAAGTGCCGAGCCGAACACCCGAACACCGCTCACGCGGTGGCTGAGAGCGATCTCACGGATTTGCGTGCGGTGCAGTGAAAGGGCTTCTGAGGGGCGCATGGGGGCAAGTTTACAGTGGCTGGTGATTTGTGTATATAAATGGCCTCTAGCTCCCATGAAATAGGCGCAAGCAGCTACAAAAAAAGTAGCAACTATCAGCCTGCAACAACCACGGCCTGCCGCTTCACCTCGTCCAGAGTCCTGTCGTTTTGTGCTGCGCCAGCCGATTGCCCACGCTGCCAGACTGGCCGATGTAGGCGCGCGGCAACCCGGCATCAGATAATTTGCCTTTAAAAATAACTGTACAAAAAAACAGGTATAATGTCAAAACTGAGCGGATCTCTTCAGAAAAATAAAACATTCCACTGTTCGTTTAACCAGCGTAAGTTGAATAAATTGACTACAGACTATCTCATCGATGAGTAGAATCATGTTTCTTATGTAACATAACATGGAGCTGTATGGCTATCGGTGAGTCTGGCCGGATCGTCCTAGAAGTAGATCCAGAGTTGAAGCGCAGGCTTTACTCGGCGCTCGCGCTTGAGAACAAGACCCTCAAGAAGTGGTTTATCGCTCTGGCGATACATCACATCGACACGCAACAGCAGCCTAGTCTATTTGGCTCGGCAACAGAGAAAAAGCAGCTATGAATTTCATCATCAACGAGAGTGAACAAAAGCTTCGCGGAGGTTACTACACGCCCTTGGACTTGGCGGCGTACATCGCCCGTTGGACACTCACGCAAAAGCCGCAGCATGTCCTAGAACCCAGTTGCGGTGACGGTGTTTTCATTCAGGCGATTGCGGAACTTGGCCGGCAGGAAGGCCTCGCGTTTACTGGCTTTGAACTGCTGGCCGAAGAAGCAGCGAAGGCGCGGAAACGCGCCAAGAGCAACCAAGGTCTGAAGACGACGATCAACGGCGAAGACTTTTTACAGTGGGCAATTTTGCAGATGGCCAGCGGCAAGACGCCGTTTGGCGCTGTGGTCGGTAACCCGCCGTTTATCCGCTATCAATATCTGCCCGAAGACGCGCAACAGAAGGCGGAGCAAATTTTTAAATTGCTGAGTCTGCCATTCACGAAGCACACGAACGCCTGGGTGCCGTTCGTGCTGGCGTCCATTTCTCTAATTGAACCGGGCGGTCGCCTAGGCATGATCCTGCCGTCAGAATTAGTGCATGTCATGCATGCGCAGTCGCTGCGGACGTTCCTCGGAACCACATGCAGCCGACTATTGATTATTGATCCTGAGGAAATTTGGTTTGAGGGAACGCTGCAAGGGGCAGTCATTCTGTTCGCCGAAAAGAAGAAAACCATCGCCGACCACAGCGACGGCCTCGGCATAGTCAAAGTAAAGGGCCGCGAATTCCTTAATGAAGACCCCAACGCGCTGTTTGATCGCACCCCGCGCATCAACGGTAAAACTGTTGTCGGTAAGTGGACGCGCGCGCTATTAACAAAAAACGAGCGTGATATTTTGGATACGTTGTGCGAAAGATCGGATGTGCACCTGTTTGACGACATTGCAGAAGTCGATGTGGGCATCGTGACAGGAGCCAACAAGTTTTTCCTTGTTGATGACGAAACAGTCGAGCGCTACAAACTGCATGAGTTTGCGTATCCGATGTTCGGGCGAAGTGAACATTGCCCCGGAATTATTTACGACGAACGTCAGCATCTTGCAAATGCTGATAAGGGTAAGCCTACAAATTTTCTTTGGTTCAAAGAAGATCTCAATAATCCGCATAAGAGTGTGCAGGAATACATTGAACTTGGTGAAGAGCAGAGCTTGCACACTAGGTACAAATGTCGAATTAGAAAACCTTGGTACAGGGTGCCGTCGGTGTACACCACGGAAATAGGCATGCTAAAGCGATCGCACGATACGCCCCGACTCATTCACAATCGTTTTGATGCTTTGACGACGGACACGGCCTACCGCATCAGCTCGAAAACGGTCCCGCCGGAAGTGCTCATATATTGCTTTCTGAACTCATTGACAGCGCTAAGTGCGGAGCTTGAAGGGCGGCACTACGGAGGTGGTGTCTTAGAACTCGTGCCATCCGAAATTGAGAAATTGCTATTGCCCATTCCTGGCAAGATTCGCCCCGACTTGAGCAAGCTGGATGCGATGGTCAGGAAATCGAGTGCTGCAGAAGTATTGGAACTGCAAAACGAGTCCGTATTAGGTGCACTTGGCCTCTCAAAGGCGCAGCAAGGTGACTTACTATCCGCATGGTTAAGGCTGAAAAATCGCCGCCAGCGCGTCAGCGAAGATGACGAGATCAGTCAATTTCAATTGTGAATTCAGGCGGGGTACTGTCCTTGCGGTAGAGGTAAAGGTTGCGCCCCAGCAAGTCTTCTTTAGCAATCAGAGACTTCGCTGCGCCCCAATGGACTTGCGTCATGAATTGACCCTGCGCATATGACTTTGTAGTGGTGTCTGTATTGTGTGCGACGACCAAATCAAAGGCTCCATAGCTGATGTTTTTGATTACCAGTTCAAATTTTGCTGTTGCCTTAAGTTTCTTGGAGCCCGGCGTAACGGCCTTCCAGGCTAGACCGTCAAAAACGTTTTCGTAAAAATGAGTATGCTGGTCAATATCGTCATAGAGCCCCTTCTTAAAGCCCATTGACCCCGTTGGGTTAGTGTTTCTCCCTTTCGGAATACTCAAATCACGCTCTTTCAACGGCTTACTCTCCCAAACTAGATAGCTGGTACCCTTTATGGGTTTTCCTGGTGCTGGTGCCGCCTTAGCAGGAACTGCTTTGGTTGGAAGCGCCGCTTTAGCTGGGGCTGCCTTGGCCTTCGGCGCGTGAGGCCGATTCACGCGAACCAGTTTCATTGGGGCAAGATTGTCCCGATCCCCTTTTTTGACGCTACTTCCCGAGGTCGGCGCAATAACAACAGTCTCGTCGGCCAATCGACCTTCTTCAAAAAGTTGGGTCGCATGCTTCTCGTCCTTGATTTTGAAAACGTGCTTTGGGTGAGCGGCCAACATGGTATCGAACGCTGTGACGACCGTATCCACAAATGTCTTGTCGGCAGGATTCTTGGCAAAATTTAATGCCATGCGGGTACTAACTTCGATATTATTGTGAAGACCGCTGAACGTCATGTTGGCGCTGCCAACAATGGCAATCGCGCCTGAAGCGTTGGCCGCCAGATATAGTTTCGGATGGAAGATCACTTGTCGTGAACCTGTATCGACTGCGTATAAATTGAGCTCAAGTGCCAACAGCTGCTTGATAGCTTGAATCGACGTAATGTCGTTGCGGATACCGACGAAAAATTTCGTCTTTGCGGCTAGGGGTTTGATGCTCTCCTGAATTGCTGCTAAGCCTGTCGTTCTTGCAAAAGCAACGCTAACCAAAATCTGCGTCGGCTTCGGTAGCTGTAGTAGTGTACGAATTGACTCAGCATGATTGACATCGGTAACTGCCTGAAAAATAAAACTAAGGTCAGCCATAGGTGTTTTTATACATTCTTTAGACGTGGTCGAGTTGCAGATATTTACGCGAATTAGAGGCAGGTTGCTATTTAGCCCAGCTGTCCTTCATCCCCGTAATCCGATTAAACACGGGCTTACCCGCAACGTGATCCGCCGAATCAGCCGCAAAGTACCCATGCCGCTCAAACTGAAAGCGCGTACCTGCAGGCACATCAGCGAGTGAAGGCTCCACATACGCCGTCACAGTCTTCAAACTATCCGCATTCAACTCTTGCAAAAAGTCGTTGTCGCCTGCACCGGGGTGCGCGACTGTGAAGAGTCTGTCATATAGCCGCACTTCGGCCTCTACAGCATCGCTCACACCGACCCAGGTAATCACGCCTTTGACCTTGACGGTGTCCGACCCTGGCGTGCCGCTTTTGGTGTCGGGTATCAGAACTGCTTGCACTTGGGTGATGTTGCCTGCTGCGTCTTTGGTGGCATCCAGGCATTCGATGACGTGGCCGTATTTCAGGCGGACTTTGCTTCCCGCAAGCGCTGCACCGCTTGCGTTCACATGCGGCGGGAAAAGTCTGAAGAAACCTTTGGGCGGCGTTTCTTCATAGTCGGTGCGTTCTATCCACACTTCTTTGCCGATTTTGAAATTGCGTTTGCCTTGTTCTGGGTGATGCGGGTGTATCGGGGCGCTGCAGTCGTCGAGCTTGTCCGCGCCCATCACTTCATCCCAATTCGTCAGCACCAGCTTGATGGGATCTAACACCACCATGGCGCGCGGGGCAATCGGGTCGAGTGTGTCGCGCAGTGCGCCTTCGAGGGTGCTGTAGTCGATCCAGCTGTCGCTTTTGCTCGCACCTATGCGTTCGGCAAACAGTTGCAACGACTCGGGCGTGTAGCCACGGCGGCGCAGGCCGACTAGGGTGGGCATACGCGGGTCGTCCCAGCCGCTGACGCGCTTTTCATTGACGAGTTGCGCGAGCTTGCGTTTGCTGGTGAGCACGTAGGTGAGGTTCAGGCGTGCAAATTCGTACTGGCGCGGGTGCGGTGTGGCTATCAAGCCGCCTTCAGCCAGGTGGTCAAGCAGCCAGTCATAAAACGGGCGTTGGTCTTCAAACTCCAGCGTGCAGATGCTGTGGGTGATTTGCTCCAGCGCGTCTTCAACCGGGTGGGCAAAGGTGTACATCGGGTAGATGCACCATTTATCGCCGGTGTTGTGGTGGTGCGCGCGCCTGATGCGGTAGATGGCCGGGTCGCGCAGGTTGATGTTGGGCGAGGCCATGTCGATTTTGGCGCGCAGCACGGCAGCGCCATCTGGCAGCTTGCCGTCACGCATGTCACGAAAGCGCGCCAGGTTCTCGGCAACTGTGCGGCCTCGATTAGGGCTGTTGCTGCCGGGGTGGTTAAAGTCGCCCCGGTTGCGCTTCATTTCATCAGCCGTTTGCTCGTCAACATAGGCATTGCCTGATTCGATCAAGTACTCCGCCGCGCGGTACATGAAGTCAAAATAATCGCTGGCCTGATACGGCAAATCGTTGCCAGGTTGTGACCAGTCAAAGCCCAGCCATTTGACCGATTCAATGATGCTGTTGACGTATTCGGTGTCTTCTTTTTCGGGGTTGGTGTCATCAAAGCGCAGGTGGCACACGCCGCCATATTCACGCGCCAGGCTAAAGTTGAGGCAAATGCTTTTGGCATGGCCCACATGCAGGTAACCGTTGGGCTCAGGCGGAAAGCGCATACGCACTTTTTGCGCATCTGGCTTACCCGCTGCGTGGTGGGCCGCGTCACCGGGGCTGCCGCCCCAGGTGCGGCCGGAATACGTGCCTTCGGCCAAATCTTTTTCGATGATCTGGCGCAAGAAATTGCTGGGCTTGCTAGGCTGGCTAGATGTTTTGGCTTCTTTGTCGGCGGGCGCAGGTGATTTGGAGCTAGCTTCGGAGGGGGAGGGGGAGGTCATGGCCTGATTTTAGGGGTATGCAGCGGTGATAATCAACCCCACATTTCAGGAGCCTGCGTGGACATTGCACTGTTGATCAAAGCCGCCATCATGGGCATTGTTGAGGGGCTCACAGAGTTTCTTCCCATCTCGTCAACCGGGCATCTCATCCTTGCAGGCGCGCTGCTGGGGTTTGATGATGAGAAAGCCAAGGTGTTTGACATCGCCATCCAGAGCGGGGCCATCTTTGCCGTGATTCTGGTTTACTGGCAAAAAATTCGTGACACGCTGGTGGCGCTGCCGACTGACAAACAGGCGCAGCAGTTTGTATTGAATGTTTTGATTGCCTTCTTGCCAGCCGTGGTGCTGGGCCTGCTGTTTGGCAAGGCCATCACGGCGCACCTGTTCACGCCGGTGGTGGTGGCCAGCACTTTCATCATTGGCGGTTTTATCATCCTCTGGGCCGAACGGCGCCAGAAAATGAACCCGGCCTCAACGCGCATCCACGAGGTGGAAGCCATGACCACCATGGACGCACTCAAGGTCGGGCTGGTGCAATGCCTGGCCATGGTGCCCGGCACCAGCCGCAGCGGTGCGACGATTATTGGCGGCATGTTGCTGGGTATGTCGCGCAAGGCCGCGACCGATTTTTCGTTTTACCTCGCGATCCCCACGCTGATAGGCGCCGGCGTGTACAGCCTGTACCAAGAACGCGCGCTGCTGTCGGTCGCCGACCTGCCGATGTTCGGTGTCGGGCTGCTGTTTGCCTTCATCAGCGCTTGGCTGTGCATTCGCTGGCTGCTGCGCTACATCAGCACGCACGACTTCGTACCGTTTGCCTGGTACCGCATCGCGTTTGGTGTGGTGGTGCTGGTGACGGCGCAAATGGGCTGGGTTTCCTGGACGGCGTAAACACCTCGCCCGCTCGCCTTGAGTTTTTGGGGTCAGAGCCCAAATGCGACTAGCCTATGGCTCGCCCGGAGGGCGCGGTGCGATGCACCGCAGCGAAATTGGTGTCTGACCCCAATAACTCAAGGCGGCCTCGATGGCCGCTGCCGTGGCGACGGGTTTTTCCATCGGAAACAGGTGGCTGCCGTCAAGCATCATGATGCGGCCTTTGGTGATTTTTTCGGTCAAGCCTAAGCCCATCCGCTTCATCTCGGTCGACTGGCGCCCGCCGATAAAGGCTACCGGGCACTTGAGCGGATGGCGCTTGAGCAGGCCTTCGAGGTTGTCGGGCAGGGTATTGTAAATCGCGGTTTCCACATCGCGGTCAAAGCTCAAATGCCGCTCGCCCTCGGTCTTGTCCAGCGCGTCATGGGTGCCATGCTCGATGTAATCGCGCAGTACTTCCTCATCCCATTTTGCAAAGGTTTTTTTGGAGCTGAAATGCGCCAACGCCTCGTCTTTGCCCAGCCATTGGTTTTTGCGTTTGCGGCTGATCGCCCCCGGTCCTAAAGTGCCCGCAAGACGTGCGCGCTTTGCAACGCGCAGCCCGGTAGCACGCCAGCCGCCGATAACCGGCGAGTCCAGCAGCAGCACGCCGCGCACAGGCTTGCCACCAAGCAGTGGGTTACGCGCTGCGCACATGATGCTGAGCAGCCCGCCGAGTGAATGCCCCACCAAAAAAGCGGGCTGGCCCGTCTCTTGAACTTGCGTGGTGGTGAAGTCGGCCAGTTGCTGCACCAGGTGCGGCCAGTTGTTGGTGACGGGGTAGGCCGGGTCATGGCCGAATTTTTCAATCGCCTTGACCTGATAACCACGCGCCTCAAGCCCCCGGAACAGCACACCGTAGGTGCTGGCGGGGAAGCTGTTGCCGTGGGAAAAAATAATCAGTGGTTTAGACGCTGTCCGTGACATGTGGGCTTGTGGGCTAAATCAGCTTTGTTTTGAGAGTTTTTTCAGCCGGTAAAGCGCATCCAGCGCCTCGCGTGGGCTAAGTGCATCAGGGTCAATGGTAGCCAATGTCTTCTCAAGGGCGCTTGGCTCAGTGGTAGCCGCTTCAGGCGTTTCAGGTGGTATGGCAAACAAATCAACCTGCGCGCGTGCGTCCACCTGCTGGGCCTCCAGTGCCGCCAAGACGTGCCGCGCATGGCTGACGACCGCAGCCGGTACGCCTGCCAGTTTGGCCACCGCAATACCGTAGCTCTTGCTGGCCGGGCCGGGTTCTATGTGATGCAGAAACACGATGTCACTACCCGCCTCAACCGCGCTGACGTGGACGTTGATGGCAGCGTGGTGTTTGGCCGGGAACTCGGTCAGCTCAAAATAATGCGTGGCAAACAGCGTGAAGGCCTGCGTTTTGTTGTGCAGGTACGCGGCAATGCCGCCCGCCAGTGCCAGGCCATCAAAGGTCGATGTGCCGCGCCCAATCTCGTCCATCAGCACCAGCGAATGCTTTGTGCCGCTGTGTAAAATTTGCGCGGCCTCCAGCATCTCCAGCATGAAAGTCGATTGCGCGTTGGCCACATCATCTGCCGCGCCAATGCGGGTGTGGATGGCATCAATCGGCCCCAGCCTGCAAGCCTCAGCGGGCACATAAGAGCCCATGCTGGCCAGCAGCACAATCAGCGCCACCTGACGCATGTAGGTTGACTTGCCGCCCATGTTGGGGCCAGTGATGACCTGCATACGCTGCTGGGCCAGCAACTGGCAATCGTTGGCGATAAATGCTGTTGCACCGGTCTCCAGCAGCCTGCTTTCGACCACCGGGTGCCGGCCCTGGGCGATGTCAATGCATGGCTCTTTGACAAAAACCGGTGCGGCCCAGTTCAGCGTGAGCGAGCGCTCGGCCAGCGCACACAGCGCATCCAGTGCGGCGAGGGCGCGTGCCAGGCGACTCAGTGCGGGAATGTAGGTCTGCAACTGGTCGAGTAACTGTTCATATAAAAACTTCTCGCGCGCCAGCGCCCGTTCTTGCGCAGACAGGGCCTTGTCTTCAAAGCTTTTTAGCTCGGGCGTGATGTAGCGCTCGGCGTTTTTCAGGGTCTGGCGGCGGCGGTAGTCAGCGGGCACTTTGCCCGTCTGGCCCTGCGTGACCTCGATGTAAAAGCCATGCACCTTGTTGAACTGCACGCGCAGGTTGCTGATGCCGGTACGCAGCTTTTCGCGGCCTTCAAGGTCCAATAAAAACGCATCGCAATGGGTCTGTATGCCGCGCAGCTCGTCAAGGTCTGCATCGCAGCCATGGTTGATAACGCCGCCGTCACGCAGCAGCGCGGCGGGCTCGGGCAGGATGCTGCGGCTAATCAGCGTTTCGCAGCCTTCTGGCGGCTTCAAATCACTAAAAATTGAGGTTAAAAGTGGCTGCAGACCAATAGATACGGGTGTTGCAAGCTCTTCTTTTAATAGCACCCGCTGTAGCGTTAACTGCAAGGCCAGCAGCTCGCGTGGCCGCACCTGGCGCAGTGCGATGCGCGCGGTGATGCGCTCTACGTCGCCTGCGCCCTTGAGCTGCGCGCGCAAGGTTTGCTGTGGGCCACTGCGCAAATAGGTGATGGCTTCAAGCCTGCTTGCGGCTTGGCTGCGGTCCCGGCTGGGGTTGAGCAGCCAGCTTTTAAGCGTACGGCTACCCATGCCAGTGACGCAGGTATCTAACAATGAAAACAGCGTCGGTGAATCTTCACCGCGCAGCGTTTGCGTCAGCTCTAGATTGCGCCGTGTGGTGAGCGGCAGCTCAATCAATTCGTCAGAGCGCAACACAGCCAGGGCTTGCACATGGGGCAGGCTGCGGCCCTGCGTGTGTTCTGCGTAGCCCAGCAGGCTGGATGCGGCGGCATGCGCTTCATGCAAGCCTTCAGCGTTCCATGAAGCCAGCGACGCGACCTTAAGTTGATCCAGCAACCGCCGCGCACCCAGTGCGGCATCAAACTGCCAGGCCGGGCGGGCGCTGACAGCGCAGCGCAGCGCCTTCAAACGCAACTCAAAAGCCGGCGTGACATCGACGTTGTAAATTAGCTCGCTGGGGGCAATGCGTGCTAGAGCGCTTTCCAGCTCATCGTTCGGGCACTGCGCCAGGTTGATCTGGCCCTGCGTCACGCTCAACCACGCCAGGCCGCAGGTGTTGCGCGCGCCCTGGTGTACGGCCAGCAGGATGGATTCGGTTTTGTCAGCCAGCAGCTCGGGGTCAAGCAGCGTACCCGGCGTGATGACGCGAACGACCTTGCGCTCGACCGGTCCCTTGGCTGTAGCCACATCACCGACCTGCTCGCAAATCGCGACCGACTCACCAAGCTTGATGAGCTTGGCCAAATAGCCTTCAAGCGAATGAAAAGGCACACCCGCCATGACAACCGGCTCACCAGCCGACTGGCCACGCCGCGTTAGCGTGATGCCAAGCAGGCGCGAGGCCTTTTCAGCGTCGGCATAAAACACCTCGTAAAAATCACCCATGCGGTACAGCAGCAGCGTGTCGGGGTACTCCGCCTTGATGGCGTGGTACTGGGCCATCATGGGGGTGTGCAATCCCATCGGCTTGCCGGTATGGATAGTCTCAGGGGGCAGTGGGGCGGTGTCACTCATGCGTTGGTTTTGGGATGACGTGCGGCAGGGGGCTTATGCGGCATTATCGTTGCGGCGGTAGGCACTTGCTTGCCATGCGACCAACCTGTGCCTCGCCGTGAAATCGATGCTGATATCTGCCGCAAAATTCACCTTCCGGACGACAAAATCAGGCGTGACGTTCCTGGCGGCGAAGAGTCCACCAGCCAAGCGACAGGCACACCGCAGAAAACATCAACAACAAACCAGCACGCGGAAGGATAAATCCCGCATCAGGCTCTCCAAGGAAGACTGACTGCAATCCATCCAGCGCCCACCCCATCGGAGACCATTCAGAAATAGTTTGAAGCACTGGCGGCATTAGCATGCGCGGCACCATGATGCCGGCGATTGCAGCAAGCACCACGTTCAGGCCGCCACCCAACGCGGCAGCATGCTCGAAACTCCGTGTGTACGCCGCAATCAACAGCGCCATACCTACCGCAGCAGCACTTGTCGAAAAAACCATCACCAAAAACCAACCGGGTGCGATATTCAGTTGCAACGCATCGCCACCGAGCCATGGGACCAACCAGTGCCCAACCAGAATCATAAAAACAAGTTGCACCCAATTCAACAACATGAATGCCAACAGTTTTCCGCCCAATATTGTGCTGGGTCGCACATTAAAGGTCCCCAACCGAATCAGCGTGCCGTCATTGCGTTCCTGGATCAGCACCCCTGCGATCGGTATCACCACGAAGAACATTCCGAAAACCAGCCACGCAGGAACGCTCTGTTGAACGGCAGTCATGGTGCGCCCTGATTCAATCTCATATAAATAGCGAACCGTCGGTGCGCGCTGACCGGACAGCAATTCATTACCTGTTACGCCGGTTAGCAATACGCCGGCGAATGGCCCAGCCTCGGCGGCGGCGATTTTCATCTGTACCTGCAACAACGAAAAACTCAATTCGGCTCGCAGCCTCGCGGCAACCGCAGGTTGAATGCGGTTACCCAGCCACATTTCGAGTTGCTCGTTGCGTGGACGACCATCCTGATCGAGCCATGGCGCGTGAACGATGACACCGGCCTCTATCTGTCTGGCCTTGAGCGCAAGCAACAACGCCTCGCGGGTTTGAAATCGGTGCCCCTTGTTTCGGTCCAGCCACTCACTTGTCCACTGAACGGCTGCCGGGCCAGTGTCCTCCAGTAGCCAGCCGATAACGGGTATATCCACCTTCGTAAGCAGCGTATTTTTAAGAGTGAACGACATCACCAGTACAAATACTGCGGGCATGAAAAAAACCGCTGCCAACCCATGGGGATTGCGTAGCAATAACCGCCACTCTTTGAGTGCAAGTCTAAAAACCTGAATTAGCTGTCGCTTGAGGATTTGCATGCCTGCTTCTTCAGTCGCGCAACCGGCGATTGGTATGGTGCATAAATAAAGATTCCAGATCCTCGAAAGGAGCGCTGCCCGAACCGCGCAGCAGTGTTACGAGATCGCCGCCAGCCAGAACACGGCCATGGTCAAGAAGCAGGATGTGCGAGCAAACCTTACTCACCTCCTCCATGTAGTGAGTCGCATAAAGTACCGCAGTGCCTGCATTGACCAACTCTCGAATACGCTCAAGCAGGAATGCCCGTGACTGGGGATCCACACCTGCGGTCGGCTCGTCGAGCAGCAGCACATTCGGTTGTTGCAATAGCGCTATACCCAAATTCAGCCGCCGCTGCACTCCCCCAGAGCAATGACGGGCTCGTTTGCCGGAAAACTCTTCCAACATACAGCTATTGATGGCAGCTTCAACACGCCGTGATGTTTCAGCTAAAGGCAAAACAAGCAGTCCGGCGAAAAATTCCAGATTCTCCCTGCAGGTAAGTTCGAGGTAAAAGGCGTAATCCTGCGGGACCCAGGCAATCACGGATGCGGCGCTGTCGGCGCGATGGACATGCCCGCCTTGCGGGGTTCGCAAGCCAAGCAACAAGTTGATGAGTGTCGATTTCCCGGAACCGTTCGGCCCCAATAGTCCGACGGCCTGCCCGCGCAGCATTTTTAAATCTACCCCGTTTAACGCAGGTTTGTCCTGTCCCGGGTATCGATAGATCAGTTGCTCTGCTACAAGAACTTCTTCGGCGCTTCTCATTGCGAAATCACTTTATGCGCACCTTCAACCGTGCTGGAGGTATCGGGATTGTTTTCGCCTATTTCCCGCCCGGGCAATACTGGGGCCATTTTGAGGCTGCGCCACAGCCCCATAGGAGCCATGCCCTGCTTCAATAATTTGCCTGCCACCATCAACACAATCTTGGTGATATCCGCAACAGGGCGGAAATGGCTGGGGCGGGAGTTGACCGGATAGCTACCGGGAATGGCTATTGCTACCGTCGAATGCCCTCGCCTTGCCCCCACGATCAATATTTCGCTTTCAAATGTAAAGCGATTGCTTGGGACTTTATCGGTCAGCGCCAATTGCATCACTTCGCGGGGATACACCCGGAAACCCGATTGCGAATCTGCAATGGGATGTCCTGCGGCCCAGGAAATCCAGAAACAGGCGAATCGATTGGCCCTATAGCGCGCCAGTGGAAACTGGGAACGATCGTGCAGTCGCGAGCCAATGACTATGCGCTGAGGATGTAGCAACCACGTGCCAAGCAATCCGGCTGCATCGGCCAGGCAGTGCTGGCCATCACCGTCAATTGATATTACGCATCTGGCACCCTGTTCCAAAGCATGCCGGAAGGCGGTACGAAGACTGGCCGCCTTACCCTGATTGGATTTATGAACCAGCAGTGTGACGGGCAATCCTTCTAGCTGCCCGGCTGTTTCATCATTTGACCCGTCATCGACCACGATGACGCGGGGACACTGTGCCAACGCCTCCAGAGCCAGAAGTCGAATGGTGCGAACCTCTTCATATGCGGGAATAGCGATCCATACACCATCCCACGAAATATCTGTCTGCTTGGGTTGTTCTGCAGTCATTGCTAGTGAAGCCCGCCATTTACGCCGATTATTTGCCCGGTGATATAGCTTGCCGCCCCGGATGCAAGGAATGCTACCAGTGCGGCAACTTCTTCAGGACGACCAGCTCGTGCTGCGGGCACCATCATTTTTACCTTTTCAGGGGGAAAGGCCTCCGTGATCATCCCGGTATCAATAATGCCTGGTGCCACCGCATTGACGGTAATGCCCCGTCCGGCCAACTCAAGCGCCAATGATTTGGTGGCACCGTGAAGCCCCGCCTTGGCTGCAGAATAGTTGGTCTGGCCACGGTTTCCCGTTTGCCCGGCGACTGAACTCACATTGATAATGCGCCCCCAGCGGGTGCGCACCATAGGCATCAGTAACGGTTGTGTGACACGGAAAAAGCCATTGAGATTGGTGTCAATCACCTGATGCCAAGTCTCGGAATCCATTCCGGCCATCAATGCGTCACTGTGCATTCCTGCATTGTTCACCAGTATCTGTATCGTGCCGGACGCGAGCAATGCAGCAATTGAAGCCTGCACTTGCGCATCATCCGTCAGATCGAAAGCCACTGCCTGCGCTTGTCCGCCAGCGGCGATTATTTTCTCCACCACTGCCTGGGCACGTTCAAGCCCACGATTGGCGTGAACCACCACATACACGCCGTCCATCGCAAGCGCATGGCAAATAGCGGCACCAATGGAGCCACTGCCGCCGGTAACTAGCGCTCTGCGTAACTTGGGGCTTGATTGTTCTTTCATCATCATGTCTGGGCTGTGAATACCACCATCAGGCTACCGCTGGTAATGGTTTGTTGTCCACTGATGACCTCGAATGAATACATGCATCCACCATCGGTTCTGGAAAGTAATTTCGCATGGATCATCAACGATTTTTTGCTGGCAGGAAACCATGGACGGTGAAGCGTGACATCGCGCAAGCTCGCCAGCATACCGGCTCTTGGGGTCATTGCGGTGTCAAGCAGAGCCCCGTGCAACGCTGCGGCCTGGGCGGCATATTCGGCACCGGCAATTGCGGGCACTCTTCCATCACGCATCAAAGGATGCCCTGCTTGAGGTGCTGGAGCGCTGCAGCATATGCTCTGCTTGTCCCATTCAGTTGTGCAGTCAAGCAAACACATGTCCCCCGCGTGTTCAAGCAGGCGTTCGACATCGGCACGACTCACATTCATCAAGTATCTCCCGCCAATCGCAGCAGGCAAAGTGTCTGTGCGGACCGTGAGCTTCTTAAGCAGAACATCACTCGCCGAGAGCCGCCAGCGGCTTGCGTGCCACCACATTGACCAAGGTTTCGTTGCGCTGACCAAAAGGCTTGGGTTTGCAGATGCGCAAACGCTCCAGCAGGCCAAAGTCCTTGGCCCGGCTCCACCACAGATAGGGATAGGAGACATTCTGCTCGGCAAACTCGAAGCCCTGGTCACGCAACATACTCAGATAACCGGCGGCGCTTTTTTGCACCTGCATGGGGTGGCGAAACAGCCAGCGGATCACCCAGGTGTCGATGTAAAACTGCGTCGACTCGGCAAACAGCAGTAGGCCACCCGGTTTCAGCACTCGCCAAAATTCGGCCAGGGCTTGCTCCTGCTCGACCAGGTGATGGAAGGTCTGATGGCAAAACAGGAGATCGACACTGCCATCGGCCAACTCCAACGCCGCGCAATCATTGGCGATCAGCTGCACGTCCAGCTGCAAGCGCTCGGCCTCGGCACGCGCGCATTGCAGGCTTTGCGGGTCGGCATCCAGGCCAATCAGTCGCGCCGGGGCAAAGGCTGCGGCCAGCAAGCCGAAAGACGTGCCCTGCCCGCAACCGGCATCCAGCAGCACCGGGGCCACGGGCAACTGCGCTCCTGCCAGGCGGGTTAAATCATTAATCGCCACCCGCAGCACCTGGTGCTGCCAGACATGGCTTTGCAAAAACCAGACACCAAAGCCGGTTTCTTCAACGTAAGTGCTGGCGACACGACTCACATTCATCAAGTATCTCCCGCCAATCGCAGCAGGCAAAGTGTCTGTGCGCCTAATGTCATCCGGTAAGGAGTTTCCGCTGGGGCTTCGAGTAGACCCAGTGCTGCCAGGGCTAACGCGCTACTGTGCGCTGCCCAATGGGGCGGTAACCAGGTGGGCCATGAAGAGGCTGGGTGCGTCCCTCCATGCTCTAGGCCGACCGCAAAGGAGCCCAATATTGGCACGTCAGGAACTGTTGACCCACCGCTGATGACCCAGGCCGTTGCGGTTGCCACGCGTATTGAAAGCAATTCATCCATCGGAGCCGCCATTGTAGGGTCATAGGCTACCAGTAGTACGGGTTGTTTGTTGGCAATAGCCTCTGTAACCGCGCACAAAAGACCGCTGGCAAAACTCTCCAGACCCAAACTAACCACGGTAGAAGACTGCCGGTTTCCCCAAGCGATTGAAAAGTATCCAGAAGGTGCGTTTTGTACCGAATTGGCAAATACCAAAGGTGAGACCTCCCGAGTCGTCGCGACGGCCTCGAGTACTTGCTGGCAAACTTCCCCAGTGCCTTCATCGGTGGCGAAGACTGAGCGCAAGGATTCGACAGGAAACGGACAATTACGCAATGCCTGTTCAATACAGGCCTGAGTCAACCGGACAACTTGACTTGCCCTGCGGCGCTCGTTAGCCGGAAGCATCACCGGACTTGGCAATTGCGGGACTGCAAGTGATGGGGGACACTCATTGCTTCGACAAATTGAGCGCAATTCCGCCAAGGACGTCATACCAGGTGCAATAACGCCTGCTGTATGGAGATGAAAATTCAGGTAATTCATCACTCAGCTTTCCCAAAGATCAACGTGCAGTTGCTGCCCCCGAAGCCAAAGTTGTTGCTCATGGCGTATCGAAAAGCCGCTGGCCGAGTCTCCATTACAAGGTTCAAAGCGAGCAGCGGATCAGGCACAACCAGGTTCGCCGCAGTAGGTAGCATCTGGTGTTCCAATGCCTGCGCGGTAACGATAGCTTCGACGATGCCAGCCGCGCCAAGGGTGTGGCCCGTAATGCCTTTGGTTGAAGACACGGGTACACCATGCGCACCGAAAACGTCAGTTAACGCGGCCGCCTCCGAGCGGTCGTTGGCCGGTGTAGCGGTGCCATGCGCGTTAACGTAGCCAATATCGGATGGTTCAAGCTGTGCCGCAGCCAGTGCTGCGTACATTGCATCCTTTGCACCCCGCCCATCAGGATGGGGGGTCGACATGTGCCAGGCATCACTGGACTCCCCTCCGCCAGCAAAATATATCGAGGCCGGGTTACGGTCCAGAAGAACAAAGCCCGCCGCCTCGCCGATTGAGAGGCCATTTCTTCTGGCATCGAACGGGCAGCAAATATTTTCAGACAGCAGTTGCAAGGAAGAAAATCCATGCAGTGTTGACAGGCATAAGCTGTCAGCACCGCCCACAATCGCCGCATCGATCAGGCCTGCATCTATCCATCTCTGCGCAGTCAAAAACACTTTCGCACTTGACGTGCAGGCGGTGGATACCGCAGTCATCGGCCCCTGAAGCTGCAGAACCTCAGCCGTAAAGCGGCATAGGGAATCAGTCGAGTGGCTGCGTCGGTAGTTGAAGCTGACTGGCCACTTGCCTGATTCGTGCCGCAGCTTATAGGCTATTTCTGTCTGACGTGCGCCCGATGTACTGGTGCCAAGGACCAGGCCAATTCGGTGTGACCCATAGCGTGAGATGGCGCTGGCTACTGCATTGCGAAATGACGCGTCCTGAAGGGCCAGCCAGGCCAGTCGATGGTTCCCGGAATCCCAAGCCTCCAATTGTGCTGGCAGACGGCTATCGTCTACCCCGGGGACTGCTCCCACCCAGCATGACAAATCACACCAGTCCAGATCATTCCGCCGCAGGCCGGAACGCCCCTGAAAGACTGACTCCCAAAGTGCCGGGGTGCCATGACCAGACGCATGTACAACAGTGGATGCCGATAAACCAAGCAAGCAGATATCCAATCAAACGGGGGCGTTATAGTCACGCGGCAACGCCGCACTCCACCAGGGTGTGGTTACCACCCAGGTCATCAGTGAGGCTATGCACCACAAGGCCGGCACGCTCTATTAACCCAAGAAACACAGCGGAGTCGTACATCTGGCTATTACCATTGGCTACGCAACTGAAATATAGCGAAGTCTGTTGAAGGCTAAAAGCCGCGGCCTCGAAACGCTGACGGTCCCAGAAAAGCTCAAGAATCCACAGGCGACCCTCAGGACCGAGCGCGCTTCGCGCCTTTTTGAGAATTTCTATCACCTGATCTTCCGAGAAACAATCAAGAAATTGACTCATCCAGATAAGGTCATAGCCTGAGGGCAGCATGGCATCCGGGTCGAGCAGGTTAACCGGGTGACATTGCACCCGGTCGCCAAAACCGGCCGCATCTAGTCTGGTACGGGCGCGCGCCAATTGCGACGGCAGATCGACCAGGCCCACCGCCATTGCAGGAAAACGGTCAAGGCATAACTGAGCCCATTTCCCTGTGTTGCAACCGACATCGAGCAACCTTTGCGGTGGCTTTAAGGCGAGTCGAGCAGACGCTGCCGGGAACGCCTGACCTGAATGGAAGTGGTCAAATGCATGCCAGCTACTCTGTGCCGGCTCGGCCATCAGGGACAAGCCTTCATATAGCGTTGCCCACGGGCCTAACTCCTTGAGGCCCGCAGGGCGGCCTTGACGCAATGATTCACCAAGATGGGCGGCGGCCTGATAACACACGTTCTGAGTGAAATCAAAGTTGACTCCCGTCAGCTCGTCATCAAGCAGAAATTGGCCCAGCTTGCCGAGGTGATAGCGACCTTCACTACGCCAAAGGATATGCAGCCCCAAACCTGCTTCGAGTAGTACCCGCACCGCATAAACCGACAAGTCTGTGGCCGAGACTACTTCTTCGATCGTGCGCCCCTGTGTTGGTTTGGCAGCCGCCAGGGCAGCCAGTACACCACGATCACGCATGACAGCAGTAGCCTGAAAGGCCAATGGCGCAAAGGCCAACCATTGTGCCGCACTGAGCGCTTCCATTGCGCTCAAGGTATCTTTTTCGTACATGGGCTTCCAGAGGTTAGGATTTGGATTAAGGAGAAAAGCGGGTGGTCGTGCGTTCGCCCTTGCGCTCCACGACCACCAGAACCAGCAATTGGGAACCAGAGCCCTGCATCTCCAGGCGCTCAAGGTAACGGGCTACCTCGGCAGTTTGAGGTAGCAGATGTGCAGTCCACTGTTTGGTGTCACCCTGGATCGAGATATTAAAGTCACGCGCCAATGCTAGAAAGTTTCCCGCAACCACATGTCGTATCGCGTCAGACAGTACAGCCAGAGCAGGCGCTTTGCTGAAGAGAATCTGCTTGCTGCCCTCACCGGCTGAACCCCGCCATTCCAGACGATCAGGCAACAGTCGCCAAGTTTCCTGTTTTGGAGATTCGACCTGCTTTTCCAGTCCCTGCGGCAAAGACCGGACAATTCCCCGGGACTCCACCGGGGCGGTCAACCACGGTGATTGACGCTGCTCATAAAACGAAATGTCTACCGCCGGCGCGGACTGCATCAGTCGCTGCAGTTCACTGGCTGTAAGCGCATAAGCCGTACCCATGCAGCAGTTGGCCAAAGCGAAGCAGAGCGACAAAAATCGGGCAAGATGTGCAGTCATGCGCCATCGCCGTCTGCATTCCAATAGGGATAAAAATTGAACCAGTTCAATGGATAACGTCGCGCATATTGCTCAAGCACACTTGCGTAGGCGTTCACAACTGGTTGAAGCTCGTCACCACGGCTATTGAAAGCTGCTGCCTGGCCACATTCAACGAACTCGATGCGATAGCGATTCCGGTTTTCGTAAAGACCAAAAAACATCAAAATGGGGGCGCCGCTCCGAGCAGCCAGAATGTGCGGTGCTATCGGCATGGAAGTCATTCTATCCATGAACCGCACAGGCAGGTTAGCAGCACCGTCAACTCGGTCCGCAAGCACAGCAACAATACCGCCCGATGAAAGCGCCTCATGCGCGCACAGGTAACTATCGGGCCGCCCCAGCGGAATCAAATTGAATTTACTGTCATCGATTCCCGCGATCCGCCGCACCCTCGAACGCGGATCAACACGCATCATCACATTGACCATGCGGCCATCCATCGCCCCACCTGCCAGCATCATCAGGTCGAAACTACCCAGATGCGAACCCAGCAAAACACAGCCCTTTTTGGCCTGCAATGCACGATCAACCAAGTCAAGCCCTTCAACAGTAACCTCAAAGTTGTCGAAATCGCCCGCGGCCATATAGACACGATCAAGCAAGGTTGCGGCAAAGCTGTAAATGTGGGAGAAAACGTCGCGCCAATGCGCTTTCCGCCCATGAACAGTTTCCAGAAATTCGGCAGACGATCGACGCGCCATTGAATCAGTCAGCAAAAAATAAAAAACGATTGGGTACAACAACACCCTGCACACCAAACGCCCAGCCCGACGCGCCAGCCAAACGATCACTTGAATCAGCCAGGCACTTCCGCGCTCGCTTTTCTCAGTCCAGTGCTTCATTGCTTTTCCGTCGCATCAACATTTTCCCGCTTGCAAGAATGACATTTTTGCCGTGGCGCTGCATGGTGACCCTGAATACCGCATGTTCGCTATCAACCTCAAACAACACATCAGCGCATTCACCAGGCCCCAACGCTGACGAAAATTTTACATGCGGCAAACGCACAGCTTCCAGCCCACTCAGCTCCAGAACCTTTGCAAGAACCTGATCAATTAACAGCACGCCAGGCACGACAGGCCGATTCGGAAAATGTCCGGGCATCGCGGGATGAGTCGCTGCTATACATATTACGAACTCAAACCGGCTCATCAATTCCCCGCTCTGATCGCCACCTAGCGTAAATGCCGTCCAGCACGGTTTTTGACAGCTTGCCAGTGCCTGTTCGTTCAAGACTTGGCGTACGAATGATGGTTCTCGGGATGAACACGGGATCCATGCGTTCACGCAACCAGTGCTCCGTGGTAACCGGGTTTAACACTGCCCCGGTATGTATGAGTACCAGGCGCTCAGGAGATGCCCCTGTGGTGGGCAGATAGAACACGCCGTCCG
>JBCKNJ010000012.1:0-37707 GCA_038902795.1 Polaromonas sp.
GCCGTGATTCTTGACGAGTTGAACCCGATCAAGGGGCTGGCAGATTCCAAAAAACTGACGGCACTCAAACGCGAGAAGCTCTACGACGAAATCTGCGCCAAGGCGCTGTGCTTTTCGATTGCACTGGCCACGGTTGAGGAAATCGACACGCTCAACATACTGCAAGCCACCATGCTGGCAATGAAGCGCGCTGTGGAGGGCTTGCGCCTGAAACCGTACAAGGTGCTGGTTGATGGCAACCGTTTGCCGGTCCTGCGCATGTTGGCAGAGGCGATTGTGAAGGGCGATGCGCTGGTACCGGCTATTTCGGCGGCATCTATTTTGGCCAAGGTACAGCGTGACCGCTGGTGCGCCGAGTTTGATCTTCAATACCCGCAGTACGGCTTTGCGGGGCACAAGGGTTACGGCACCGCAGCGCATCTGGCTGCATTGCGCGAGCATGGTGCTTGCCCGCAGCACCGCCGCTCGTTTGCGCCTGTGGCAGAGGTGCTTCGATGAGTGATGTCACGCGTCGCATCACATCAAGAGATAACCCGCTCATTAAAGAGCTGCGCAAACTCTCTCAGGACAGCACCGCCTACCGCAAGCAGGGGCGTATCTGGCTGGAGGGCGACCATTTATGTCGGGCCGCACTGGCCAAAGGTTTGAAGCCGGCAATAGCCTTGTTTGCAGAGTCTTTTTGGCCTCAAGCCCAATCAGAATGGGCGCAAGCAGCTATCAAAAACATAGTGATCCCCGATGCGTTGCTGCCCGAAATCAGCGCGCTTGAATCACCGGCACGCATGGGTTTTGTGCTTGACTTGCCCGTTGCACCAGCGCTTTTGCCGGCTGCGGCCTCCGTCATCCTTGACCGCGTGCAAGATGCCGGTAATGTCGGTTCCATTTTGCGCAGCGCGGCCGCGTTTGGCTTTGGCCAGATCATCGCGCTCAAAGGAACGGCCGCGCTGTGGTCGCCCAAGGTTTTGCGCGCCGGCATGGGCGCGCACTTTGCGCTGCGTCTGCTTGAGGGGGTTGATCCTGTCGCGCTGGATGAGCTGGAAACCCCGATGGTTGTCACCAGCTCGCATCAAGGCCGTTTTTTGCACCAGCAGAAGTTACCCCTGCCTTGCGCCTGGGTCATGGGCCATGAAGGGCAGGGTGTCAGCGATGATGTGATGGCTCGCGCCAGCCTGAAAGTACGGATAGCCCAGCCCGGCGGTGAGGAGTCGCTCAATGTAGCGGCTGCGGCAGCGATTTGCCTGTACGCAAGCACGCTATAATCAGAGGCTTTTCAAAACACAGCTTCGCCCGAGCGCTGACATAAGCAAACACCCTCACAAAAGCAAAAAGCAGCCATAACAGTCTTGAACGAGACAACGCTTGTGCATGCTTGGGCGAACCGTAACCAATCCGGAGAACCCAGTGCTTTTGTCTCTACAGGGAAACCATCCCAACGCCCTATTGGCGCTCGCAGACGGCACGGTCTTTATCGGCCAGTCCATAGGTGCGCAAGGCGCAACGATTGGTGAGGTGGTTTTCAATACCGCCATGACTGGCTATCAGGAAATCCTTACTGACCCGAGTTATTGCCAGCAGATTGTCACGCTGACCTACCCGCATATCGGCAACTACGGCATCAATGCGGAAGATGTGGAGTCGACAAAAATTTTTGCGGCGGGCCTCATCATCAAAGACTTGTCTTTGATGGTGTCCAACTTTCGTTCGACCATGACTTTGTCTGAATATCTGGTCAAGGAAGGCACGCTTGCGATTGCAGGCATTGACACGCGGCAACTGACCCGCCTGCTGCGCAGCAAGGGGACTCAAAACGGCTGCATCATGGCCTTGGCTAAAGGCGAAGAAGTCACCCAGGTAGCAAAAGACAAAGCCATAGTGGCGGCTCGCAACGCACCCAGCATGGCAGGGCTTGATCTGGCCAAAGTCGTGTCTGTCAAGCAGTCCTATGAGTGGACGCAAACCGAATGGAAGCTCGGTTCGGTCTGCGGTGTGCAGATCACGCCGAAATTCCACGTTGTCGCGTTCGACTTTGGCATCAAGAAAAACATCCTGCGCATGATGGCCGAGCGCGGTGCGCGCATCACGGTCGTGCCAGCTCAAACTCCTGCGGCCGAGGTGCGCAAGCTCAAACCCGATGGTATCTTCCTGAGCAACGGCCCCGGCGACCCGGAGCCTTGCGACTACGCGATTACCGCCACACGCGAGCTGATTGAAACCGGTATTCCTACCTTCGGTATTTGCCTGGGCCACCAGATCATGGCGCTGGCCAGTGGTGCCAAAACTTTCAAGATGAAGTTCGGCCATCACGGTGCCAATCATCCAGTCAAAGACCTTGATAACGGGCGTGTCAGTATCACCAGCCAGAACCATGGTTTTGCGGTGGATGAGAAATCATTGCCTGCCAATTTGCGGCCAACTCACATCAGCTTGTTTGATGGCACGCTGCAAGGCCTGGCGCGTACGGACAAGCCGGCGTTTTGCTTTCAGGGCCATCCCGAAGCGTCGCCGGGGCCGCATGATATTTCATATTTGTTTGACCGTTTCACGGCGCTGATGGAACAGGCTGGGGAGAAGAAAAATGCCTAAGCGCACCGACATCAAAAGCGTCCTCATCATAGGCGCAGGCCCGATCATCATTGGGCAGGCTTGTGAGTTCGACTACTCCGGCGTGCAGGCCTGTAAAGCCTTGCGTGAAGAGGGCTACAAAGTCATTTTGATTAACAGCAACCCGGCAACGATCATGACCGACCCGGCCACGGCTGACGTCACCTACATCGAGCCCATCACCTGGCAAACGGTCGAAAAGATCATTGCCAAGGAGCGGCCTGATGCAATTTTGCCGACCATGGGTGGCCAGACCGCGCTGAACTGCGCCCTCGACCTGTGGCACCACGGCATCCTGGAAAAGTACAAGGTTGAGTTGATTGGCGCCAGCCCGGAGGCTATCGACAAAGCCGAAGACCGGCTCAAGTTCAAGGACGCGATGACCAAAATCGGTCTCGACTCCGCACGCTCAGGCATTGCCCACAGCATGGATGAAGCCTGGACAGTGCAAAAAACGCTGGGCTTCCCGACGGTGATTCGCCCCAGCTTCACGCTGGGCGGTACGGGCGGTGGCATTGCCTACAACTCTGAAGAATTTGAGACGATTTGCAAGCGCGGCCTGGAAGCCTCGCCCACCAATGAGCTGCTGATTGAAGAGTCGCTGCTGGGCTGGAAAGAATACGAGATGGAAGTCGTGCGCGACAAGGCCGACAACTGCATCATCGTCTGCTCGATTGAAAACCTCGACCCTATGGGCGTGCATACCGGCGACTCCATCACGGTGGCACCGGCGCAGACCTTGACCGACAAGGAATACCAGATCATGCGCAACGCATCGCTAGCAGTACTGCGCGAGATTGGCGTTGATACCGGTGGCTCCAACGTGCAGTTTTCCATCAACCCGGTCGATGGCCGCATGGTGGTGATAGAGATGAACCCGCGTGTCTCGCGGTCATCGGCGCTGGCATCAAAAGCCACCGGCTTTCCGATTGCCAAGGTTGCAGCCAAGCTGGCGGTTGGCTACACGCTCGACGAGTTGCGTAACGACATTACCGGTGGCGCTACCCCCGCGAGTTTTGAGCCCAGCATTGACTATGTTGTCACGAAAATTCCGCGTTTTGCGTTCGAAAAATTTCCGACAGCCGATTCGCGCCTGACGACGCAGATGAAGTCGGTCGGTGAAGTCATGGCCATCGGCCGTACCTTCCAGGAGTCCTTCCAGAAAGCCTTACGCGGGCTTGAGGTTGGCGTAGATGGTATGAACGAAAAAACGCAGGATCGAGAAGTGCTTGAGAAGGAGCTGGGCGCACCAGGGCCAGACCGCATCTGGTATGTGGGCGATGCGTTTGCACTCGGTATGAGTGTTGATGAAGTCTTTGCGCTGACCAAAATTGACCCATGGTTTCTGGTCCAGATAGAGCAAATCGTCAAGATAGAGCTTGAACTTGAAATCACGACGCTGGACTCGATTGATGCCGTCACGCTCCGTATGCTCAAGCAAAAAGGCTTTTCAGACCGCCGCCTTGCCAGGCAGCTCAAGACCACTGAGACCGCCATCCGCGAAAAGCGAAAAGCGCTGGGTGTGCGGCCGGTGTACAAACGCGTGGACACCTGCGCGGGAGAATTTGCCACCAACACGGCCTATATGTACTCGACCTACGAGGCTGAGGGAAGCGAGTGTGAAGCGCTGCCTACTAACAAGAAAAAAATCATGGTGCTGGGCGGCGGGCCGAATCGCATCGGCCAAGGCATTGAGTTTGATTACTGCTGCGTACACGCCGCGCTCGCCTTGCGTGAGGATGGGTACGAGACCATCATGGTCAACTGCAATCCTGAAACGGTATCAACCGATTACGACACCTCAGACCGCCTGTACTTTGAGCCGCTGACGCTTGAAGACGTGCTTGAGATTGTTGACAAGGAAAAACCCTTTGGCGTGATCGTCCAGTACGGTGGCCAGACGCCCTTGAAGCTGGCGCTGGATCTTGAACGCAACGGCGTACCCATCATCGGCACCTCGCCCGACATGATTGACGCTGCAGAAGACCGCGAGCGTTTCTCTGCGCTGCTGCGTGAGCTGGCCTTGAGGCAACCGCCTAACGCCACTGCCCGTACCGAACCCGAGGCCTTAGAGAAAGCCGCTACGCTGGGCTATCCGCTGGTGGTTCGCCCCAGCTATGTGCTGGGTGGCCGTGCCATGGAGATCGTGCATGAGCAGCGTGACCTGGAGCGCTATATGCGCGAGGCGGTCAAAGTCAGCCATGACTCGCCCGTGCTGCTGGACCGTTTTTTGAATGACGCGATTGAGTGCGATGTGGACTGCATTCGTGACTCTGGCGGCGCTACCTTTATCGGCGGCGTGATGGAGCATATCGAACAGGCGGGCGTACACAGCGGCGACTCGGCCTGCTCATTGCCACCGTATTCATTGAGTGCAGAAACCGTCAATGAGATCAAACGCCAAACGGCGGCGATGGCAGCAGCGCTAAACGTTGTCGGGTTAATGAACGTTCAGTTTGCGATTCAGAATATTGACGGTAAGGATGTGATCTACGTGCTGGAAGTCAATCCACGTGCGTCACGCACCGTGCCGTTTGTAAGTAAAGCTACCGGCATCCAACTGGCCAAGGTAGCAGCGCGCTGCATGGTTGGTCAGTCGCTGGCTTCACAAGGCATCACGGCTGAAGTTACGCCGCCTTATTTCAGCGTGAAAGAAGCCGTCTTCCCGTTCGTCAAGTTCCCTGGTGTTGACACGATTCTCGGGCCCGAGATGAAGTCCACCGGCGAAGTGATGGGTGTGGGCAAGACCTTTGGCGAGGCATTTGTGAAGTCGCAAATTGGTGCCGGCACCAAGCTGCCTACCTCGGGCAAAGTGTTTTTGACGGTCAAAAACAATGACAAGCCGCGCGCCGTTGAAGTGGCAAGAGCCTTGGCTGAAATGAAGTTTGAGATCGTGGCCACCAAAGGCACAGCAGCGGCAATTGCGGCGGCAGGCATTGCTTGCTCGGTGGTCAACAAGGTCACCGAAGGCAGGCCGCACGTTGTGGACATGATCAAGAACAACGAGATTGCGCTGGTTATCAATACCGTTGAAGAGCGCCGTAACGCGATAGCTGATTCCCGGCAGATCCGCACCTCTGCACTCCTTGCGCGAGTAACGACATACACGACGATTGCGGGTGCCGAAGCAGCGGTAGAGGGCATGAAGCACCTGGACAGTCTGGGCGTGATCTCGCTGCAGGAGATGCACGCCCAGCTACAAGTGGTGTGATTTGCTGTTAACCGCAGCGCTATAGTCATCCCATGCGCCAAATAGTTTTAGACACCGAAACCACCGGCCTCTCCGCTGAAAGCGGCGACCGCATCATTGAAATCGGCTGTGTGGAACTGGTGAACCGCAAGCTCACCGGCAACAACAAGCATTTCTACCTGAACCCCGAGCGCGACAGCCACGAGGACGCGCTCAAGGTGCATGGCATCAGCAATGAGTTTTTAAAAGACAAGCCGCGCTTTGGTGTGATTGCGCAGGAGCTGCTGGACTACCTGCAAGGCGCTGAGGTCATCATTCACAACGCGCCGTTTGACGTGAGCTTTTTGAACCAGGAGCTTGAGCTGATTGGGCTACAGCCCATCAAGCATTGCGTGGCCAAAGTGACTGACAGCCTGATGATGGCTAAAGAGATATTTCCCGGCAAGCGCAACTCGCTCGATGCGCTGTGCGACAGGCTGGAGGTTGCCAGATCGAACCGCACGCTGCACGGCGCGCTGCTGGATGCAGAGTTGCTGGCCGATGTGTACATCAACCTCACGCGTGGGCAGAACAGCCTGATGATGGACGTGGGCGGCAGCGC
Source organism: Polaromonas sp. (assembly GCA_038902795.1). Classification (GTDB taxonomy): domain Bacteria; phylum Pseudomonadota; class Gammaproteobacteria; order Burkholderiales; family Burkholderiaceae_C; genus Polaromonas. Next base: position 6,393 of record JBCKNJ010000012.1, read on the forward strand.
CCAGAACGGTGATAGCGCACCTTTGATAGACCTCGGCCAGTTTGATTTGCCTCTGATTGCCGCCAACGAGCAGGAGCTTGCGGAGCATGAGAAGGTGCTGCTTGACATCGACCAGTCGAGCAAGGGCAAAACCGTTTGGCGAACTGCTGTTGCGCTCGCCTAAGCCAAGTCAAGCTAGGCTATGGGTAGCTGGCAGAAACACCATACAATTTGAGGCTGACTTGACGGGCCATCCGGCCCGTCAAGTTCAGGGCGATTAGCTCAGGGGTAGAGCACTGCATTCACACTGCAGGGGTCGCAAGTTCGAAACTTGCATCGCCCACCAAAATGTCATTATAAATAAAGCACTTAGCGGAAACGCTCGATGCTTTTTTCATATCGGTGTCTAATAAGTGTCTAAAACGTCCTCGGATTTGTCTGGATGAATCAGGACTTAATGGGCCAATTGCCCTCAGTGACAAACTTCAGGGTATACAACTCAAAGCACGCCTGGCGTGGCAGCTTTGGATTGAAGCGCCAGTCAAAGTCGTTCAGGGTGGCTCGCTCGTCCCGCCATGACTTGGGATAGCGCCGCTCGGTCAGGCGCGAACGCCCGCGGTCAAGCTCGTCTTGCAAGACCAGGGAGAAGGTCTCAAGAAACGGTTGCTGGGTGGTTTGGGCCTCCAGGATGTGGGTTCCCAACGTGTCGCGAATGCCCGACAGGCGTAACGCACGCAAGGTACTGTCAATCTCGTTCATGCTCATGGCGATGCCGAAGGCAAAAGGGGCTCGCGGCCAACTGAAAGGTCGTGATTCTTCTGGCGGTACCACTGTGTTACCGCCAGAAAACCAAGCCGAAACCCTCACAGACCTGCGACCCCGACTACGCTGGCGCGGTTAACCGTTGGCACGACGCGATTGCAAACATTTGGCATGAGGCCATCATCACGCATCTGCCCGAAGGTGGTCGTTTGGCGTTGCTGGTGTGGGGCGACCCCTCGCTGTACGACAGCACGCTGCACATTGCAGAGCGCCTGAAGCTGCGGCTGGACTTGCGCGTGTCGGTGGTGCCCGGGATTACCGCGCTGCAGGCGCTGACCGCCACCCACGCCATCCCGCTGAACGACATCAACGCCCCCGTCACCATCACCACCGGCCGGCGGCTGCGCGAAGAAGGCTGGCCCGCCAGCACAGACACCATTGCGGTGATGCTGGATGGTGAATGCTCGTTCACCCACATCAACCCTGCCGGTGTGCACATCTGGTGGGGCGCCTACCTGGGCATGCCGGAACAAGTGCTGGTGAGCGGCCCGCTGGCCGAAGTGTCCGACCAGATCCTGCAGCGGCGCCAGACGGCGCGGGCTGCGCATGGGTGGATCATGGGTACCTATTTGCTGCGTCGGGCAACTTAGCAACTTAGCGTCACTGAGAACTATACGGCCCACTTTTACATAAAAATTGCCGTCATCCCCGTAGAATATACGCTAGCAGCTACTTATTTAATAGCAAATTTATGGGCAAACTACGCCACCTATCCTAAACCGCTTCCAGCCCCGAAACCTTGAAATTCGCCATCAACACCGGCTGCAACCAGCGCTGAAACGCCAGGCCGCAGGCCAGTCCCATGCTGAGCCAGAAGCTCAGCGCGACCCAGGTGGTGGCCCAGACAAACTGTTGCACCAGTTGCTCCAAGGCGGCGTGAGCTTCGGGGTTGAATCCGGCCAAGGTGTCGCCATGCACATGCGGCGCGCCCACCGCAAATGGCAGGACCAGCACCACGGCAGCAGCAGGCCAGCGCCAGCTTCGTTTGGCGAACCCCATCAGTGTGCAGGCCACAGCGGCACTACCGACGGCCAAAGCCCACCACACCTGGCGTGCGTGCAGCGGGGCGGCTTCCATGCCGGGCACTTCGGCGGGCAGGCCCAGCGTGGGCCACAGGTGAAAGCTCAGCCAACCAGCGGCGGCCACCAGCCCTGCGAGTGGTAATGCGGCCAGCCCAGCGCCACGTTGGTAGCGCCAAGCGCCCATGACCGCAAACACCAGCAGCGCCATGCTGAAGGCGTGCAGGATGTTGGCAACCCAGGTCCAGCCAATGCGCTCAGCGCCATTTTCTGGTTCCCACTCTTTGGCGGTGCCATGCTTGTGCCCATGTTCATGGGCGGGTGCCGCGCCTTCGGCATGCGTGTGCGCAGCTACGGCTTGGGCCGGTGCGAGTGCCTCTGTTTTTTGGTCTTCGTACACCTCGGCAGCGAGGATGATGGGCGCGGCCTGCCAGCGCTGCACGCCGGTTTGCACCGTACCCACCAGCAAGGCCACAGCCAGGCTGGCCCATATCAGTCGTGGAAAAATCATCCTCAGCTCCCGACAAGTTCAACGGATCAGTGGCACGGTTTGACCGTGATGTGGCGCACGTCATGCGCTGCGTTGTGGGTCAGGGGGCTCTCCGCGAAGGCCACGCCATACAGCACCACCATGCCCAATGCCGCGCCAGCGGCGAGCTGCAAAAGAAGGCTGCGTGCTGCATTGCGGGTGCCAGCAGCGCTAGGAGATGTGACGGTGGTAGATGCGTTCATGAATGACTCCATTAAAAAGAACTTGAAAACAATGCGAATGAGTTTACCCCTGCGGCAGCCGATGCTCAGCCCCCCAGCGAGCAGCCCAGGCGGCGCAACGGCCTAGGGGGCGCCTGGGATCGTCAAAATCCACAATCACGATCTGCGCTGCCCCTTTCGGGGCGGCAGGCTGCTCCAGCGTGCGGCCATCGGTCAGCAGCTACAGCGCAGCGTGTGAGGACTTGACCAGCAGCCCTTGCGCCACAGCCAGCGCTTGCGCCATCGGGGTACCCCCGCCACCGCCGCATTGGCGCACGCGCGCCGCGCCAGCGGCACGGGCCCGGCCTGGTGGCAACACCAGCTCCACACCACGACCACCAAAGCACAGCAAGGCGACGTCGTCACCCGCACGCACTGCCTCTTCGATCAGCCGGGCAGCAAAGCCCTTGGCCAAGGCCAGCCGCCCGCCCTGGCGCAAGGAGCCCGAGGTGTCCAGCACGATGAGGTGCAGCCGGGGCACGCATGCCACCAACGGCTGGTGCCGCAAGTGTTCACGCTGCAGCGGCTGCGAAGGATAGGAAATTCAACCGCATGAGGCCGTCACAAATTCCCAGATTGACTACAACTGAAAAGCATGGAATACTCCCAAAAGTGGCTTTGAATTTCCTATCCCTTATTCTTTCGGCCATAACCGCCTGTTAGGAGTGATAAATGCATCCAGAATCGCGATCCCCGTCCGGTCTTCGTTCGGCAACCCGCCGGAAATTCCTCAAGACCTCCTCCGCAGCACTCGCGGCCGGCACAATTGCTGCGCCGTGGGTTACCAGCAAAGCACAAGCGGCTGGCGAGCTCACCGTCATTCTCAATCAAGGCCTGTTGGCCAAACTTTGGATCGATCACTTGAACCCGGTGTTCGAGAAGCAGACCGGTGCCAAGCTGAACATTCAGCAATCGGTCACCGCCAACATGCTGGCGATGCTGAAAACCCAAAAGGACAACCCGCCGGATCTGATGCAGTTTTCCGAAGCCGGCGTATTCCTCGCGGTCAAGGAAGGGCTGCTGCGACAGCACGCAACGAAGAACATTCCCAACTTCGCGTCGCTGCGCGACGAGTTCAAATTGGCCGACAATTATTCGGCCGGCGTGGTCGATGCTGTGCACACGCTTTACTACAATACCAATCAACAGAAATCGCGCCCGACCTCCTGGGCCGAAATGTGGGACGCCAAGAACAAGGGGCGGACCGCAATTCCGCCGATTACATGGAATAGCGGCGTGCGCATGGTGACAACGGCGGCGCAGATCGCCACCGGCAAGCCGTTCAAAGAGGCCCAGTACGATCTGGAAGCGGGCATTCGCCATCTGGCCAAGTTGAAGGAAAACGGCGGTGTGGCGTATACCAGCGCACCACAGGCCATCCAGATGCTGCAATCTGGCCAGGTGCCTTTAGTTGCTTTCTACGGCCTCTTTATCAACCCGCTCATCGACGGCGGGGCACCGATTGCTCCGGCCACGAATTTGAAAGAAGGTAAACACGGCGAGATCGTCGGCCTGAACATGCCGGCCAAAGCCAAGAACGTCGAACTCGCCGAAATCTACGTCAATCTCAGCTTGTCCAAGGAATTCCAAGAAAAGATCGACAGCGTGTTGCGCTCGCGCGCCGGACGCAAGGATGTCAATCCTTCCGCGCGCACTGCCGAACTGCTCGGTCCGCCGGAGAATATCCTCTATGCGGACTGGAAATTTCTCTCCGAGCAGCGGCCAAAATTGACCGATATGTGGAACAACGTGTTCGGCTGAGGCAACTATGGCGGCGATAGCAGCCGGCGACGTGCGATCAAAGCGGTTGCTAGCCGGCTGGAAGCGGCATTTCCCCGCCGTAAGCCTGCTTGCGCCGTTGTTGGTGTTCTTGGCGATTTTTTACGCTGTTCCGCTCGGCTACACCGTGAAGGAAAGCTTTATGCCTTCCGCCTCGGACAACGCAGCGCTGCAGCCGACGGTGCAGCAATACGAGCGCGTCGTGAATAACAGGCGCAGCTATCGCGGGCTCGAGCGAACGCTGCGGCTTTCCCTGATCGCCACGGCGATGGCGTTTTTACTGGCTTACCCGATAGCATTGCTGCTGCTGCAGGTTCGGCCACGCGTTCGCACGACAATCCTTATTACGATCTTCGTCTCGCTCGCCTCGAGCCTGATTGTGCGCAATTATGGATGGCTGGTGATGCTGTCCGACGCGGGGCCGGTCAATCGGATCCTGGTCGGCCTTGGCTTGGTCGATCAACCGCAGCGAATCGTCTATAACGAAGGGGCGACCGTCATCGCCTTGGTGCATTACTGCCTGCCGTTCATGATTTTGCCGATCTACGGAGCGCTGCTGCGCATACCGCCCTCGTTCGGCGAGGCAGCCCAATCGCTCGGCGCGCCACCGTTTCGCGCGCTCGCCAATATCGTATTGCCGCTCTCCATCGCCGGCATCTTTGGCGGCACAACCTTGTCGTTTGCGATCTGTATGAGCGCCTTCGTCACCCCCTTGATGTTGGGCTCGCCGGCCACGGCGATGATGTCCCAAATCGCCGCCGAACAATTCCTGGTGCAGCTGAATTTCCCATACGGCTCGGCCATGATCGTCACGTTGACCGTGATCACGTTCGCGATCGTCTTCTTATACGGCCTCGCGATTCGGAAGTGCTTTCACACCAATGTTTGAATCGGCGGCATATCGGATGGCGGTTGGTGCGGCGGGCTGGACGGGCGTGCTTTTTCTGGTCATCCCCGTATTCTTCACGACTATCGTTGCGTTCGGCGGCTCGCAATTCATCGAGTTTCCGCCCGCCAGCTTTTCGTTCCGCTGGTTCGAGAATATCGCCAAGATCAATCAGATCGTTCCCGCGATGTTGACCAGCCTCGGCATTGCCTTTACGGCGGCCACGCTCGCCACCGTGCTCGGCATCGGCGCCGCGTTGGCGATCGTCCGTTTTCCGCTGCCGTTCAAGCCGGCGTTGACGGCTTTTCTGTTATCGCCGATTACCTTGCCGGTCGTCGCCATCGGCATCGCGCTGATCCAATTCTTCATTCTGATCGGCATTTCCTTCACCTGGCACAGCCTGCTAATCGGCCACTTGGTTCTGGTGTTGGCCTATCCGATCCGGACCATGGTGGCTTCGCTCACGCTTTCCAATCCAGCGTTGGAGGAGGCCGCTTCCAGCCTGGGCGCCAATCCTTGGCAGGTGTTTCGCACCGTCACCCTGCCGCAGCTGAAACCGGGCGTTGTCAGCGGCTTTCTGTTCGCCTTCCTGATAAGCTTCGACAATTATCCGATCAGCATTTTTCTCGTGCGCGGGCAGATCACGACGCTGCCGATTGAATTGTTCAACTATATCAACCAAAATCTCGATCCGACGCCAGCGGCGTTTTCGACCTGCTATATCGTCGTCATCGCCATCCTGATTTCCCTTGCCGAGCAGCGCTACCGGATCATTTCTCTGTCGATCCCGAGGTGATCCATGGCGCAACTCGAAATCAGGAACATCGACGTTGTGCTGGGCGGCAATCGCGTTCTGCACTCGGTAAATTTGACCGTGCACGATGGGGAATGCGTGGCGTTGCTCGGCCCATCGGGCTGCGGCAAGACGACGACTTTGCGGGCAATCGCCGGTTTCGTCCCGGTCTCGGCCGGAGATATCACTGTCGACGGGCGTTCGATGACCGGCTTGCCGCCGCACCGCCGGAACCTGGGCCTGGTTTTTCAGGACTACGCGTTGTTTCCGCATATGACCGTGGGCCAGAATATCGCTTACGGGCTCATCATGCGCCGCAGGGACAAAGGCGAAATCAAGGCCGCCGTCGCAGACGTCTTGCAGCTGGTTCGCCTCGGGGACATGGAGCATCGCTATCCGGCGCAAATGTCGGGAGGTCAACGGCAGCGCGTAGCACTTGCCCGCGCGCTGATCATCAAGCCGGACATCTTGCTGTTGGACGAACCGCTCGGTGCCTTGGATCGCAAATTGCGCGATCACATGCAGGTGGAATTGAAGCGCATTCAACGCGAGGTCGGAATCACCACCATTATCGTCACCCACGACCAGGAGGAGGCCCTGTCGCTTTCGGATCGCGTGGCGGTGATGTTCGACGGACAGATCCGCGAGTTCGGCGCCCCGGATGCTCTCTACGAGCGTCCGGCTACCGAAATCGTCATGGATTTTCTCGGCACCGCCAATTTTTTCGATGGGGTGGTGGCGGCTTCCGAGCAAGGGATGGCGAGGATCGAAACCATGGATGGCTTATCGCTCGAATGCACGTCGCCGGCCGCGGCGGGGCAGGCCGTCAAGCTGGGTATTCGGCCCGAACATGTCTGCATCGCCATGCGGCCGACCGGCGTCGCCAACGAGTTTCCGGCGCGCGTCTCGGAGATCGTTTACAAGGGCAGCCACGTAGAAATCTATTGCGTCGCGCAGAACAGGCGAGCCTTGATCGCCCGTCTGACCGCACTGCCCGATCAGCTGGTGATCGGCGCGCCCGTGCACGTCAACTTGCCGTCGCGGCATTTAAAAACGGTGATTCAATCGGAGGGCGGTAAGCCATGACGATCAGCGGCGTTCACGATGTCGGCGGCCTGCCTGGCGAGCGCATCGATCGATCGGAACATGCACGAACCCTCTACGAGCAACGCGTCGACGCGTTGCTCATGCTGTTGGTGCACCCGGATCGCAGCGCGTTCACGCTCGATACCCTGCGCCGCGCGATCGAGGAGTACAGCGCCGAGGAGTACAACACCCTGTCGTATTACGATCGGTGGATGCGGGCGATCCGCATTCTGTTGGTCGAGCAGCAGATTTTGACCGATGCGGAGATCGACGCGCGCATCGCCGAAATCGAGCGGGAGACCGCAATGGACCATGGCCATGGGCACTGAACGAACCGAACTGGCGCCCGGCACGCCGGTGCGTGTGCGCGCCGACACGCCGTCCGGCCATTGCCGTACGCCGCGCTATTTGCGTGGCCATACGGGCGTCGTGGAGCAACTGCTCGGGACGTACCGAAATCCAGAGCAATTGGCCGTCCACAAACCGGGTTTGCCGAAATGTTGGCTCTATCGCGTACGCTTTCGGCAAACGCAGATTTGGCCCGACTATGAGGGCCCGAGCGGCGACGAACTGGTCGCCGATCTGTACGAACACTGGCTCGATCCATTGGAGGAGGTTACCGCCCCATGACGACGCATACCAAATTTCCGTCGATCGCACCGCACGATCACGATCACGATGACGAGCACGCCCACCACCATGCGCACGAAACGGGACAGGATCCGCACGCGCCGATAAACGATGGTGATGGACCGCCGGCGCGTTTCGGGGCGTTGGAACGCGCCGTGCGCGAGTTGCTGATCGCCAAGGGCGTGCTTTCGGCCGCGGATATTCAGCGCCAGATCGACAATCAGGAATCACGCACGCCGGCGATGGGTGCCCGCATCGTCGCCAAGGCGTGGACGGATGCACACTTCAAGGCCGCGCTGATGAAAGATGCCAAGGCGGCGATCACGTCGCTCGGCATCGATGTCAGCAATACGCCCGAGTTGAAGGTACTGGAGAATACCGCCGACGTGCATCACGTAGTGGTTTGCACACTGTGTTCCTGCTACCCACGCATGATTCTCGGTGTGCCGCCCGCTTGGTACAAGAGCAAGGCGTATCGCGCGCGGGTGGTGGCCGATCCGCGCTCCGTGCTTGCCGAGTTCGGGTTGCAATTGCCGGACAGCGTCAAGACGCGCGTTTTCGACAGCACGGCGGACCTGCGCTACCTAGTCTTGCCGCTGCGTCCGGCCGGCACCGAGACGTGGTCCGAAGAACGCTTGGCCACCTTGGTGACGCGCGACGCCATGATCGGCGTCACCCAGCCCATCCCAGGCGTCCGATGACCTCGGCCCTCGTGCGGACGCATTTCGGTCGCGCGCCCGAATCCGCAAGAGTCGGGACAGCGGGCCTGACGGCGGACGCCTCGGCGCTGGTCGCGGCGCAAATGCGGCTTGCTTGCCTTTCTCGCGCATACGCGCCCTGAACTCTGCCTGCCGTGTGCTGTTGGTCTTTGCCATGATGATGGCCTGTTACTCGTAACGATCAGACTTAGCCCAGCTTTGCATGTCGTTTGTGTCGGTGGGCGGAAAAACCTTGGAGATTCAGATCACCACATCAAGGAAAGCACGACTCTTGAGGACGCTTTTCGGTGTCATACTTGGGCATCTCATGCGGTTGAATTTCCTCCTTCACGCCACGTCGAAGCTGGAGCAGGGCAGTTGAAACACCAACCGCCCGCAACGAATAAACCAACCGAAAAGCAAAGCACTATGTCAGTTCAAGCCCTGTACCAACAAAAGCGGGGTGCTGCTGCAGATGCCATCGATCAGCTAAGAAATGGCGACTGCATCATCGTCCCGACCGGTGTCGGCGAGCCCCCCACCTTGCTCACCGCATTGTCGGAGCAGCGGCTGCGCTTTGTCGATGTCAAGGTCGCACAGCTACTCGCTGTTCGCAAGTACGGCTATATCGATCCGCAAACCGTGGCCCATGTGCGCCATGTGGCGTTCTTCTTTGGCGCAGCCAGCCGCGCTGGCGGCCAGGACGGGTGGATTGACTTCATTCCGTGCTGTTTCTCCGACATTCCCAGCATGATCGAGCGCAATCAGATCCCGGCTGACGTCGTCTTCTCGATGGCTTCGCCGATGGACTCGCAGGGTTATCTTTCGCTCAGTCTGGGGGCCGACTACACGATGGCGGCGCTGGCGAAGGCGCGCGCCGTGGTGCTGGAGGTGAACCCGAACGTGCCTTTCGCGCACGGCAATTGTCATGTGCATATTTCGCAGGTGACGGCGCTGGTGGAAAACAGCGACCCGGTGATGGAGGTTGGTTTACCGAAGATCGGGCCGGTGCAGGTGGCGATCGGGAAATATGTGGCTGACATGGTCGAAGACGGCTCGACGCTGCAGATCGGCTACGGCGGCATCCCGGATGCGGTGGTCATGCAACTCACTGACAAGCACGACCTGGGCATTCATACCGAGATGATCGGCGACGGCATCTTGACGCTGATTGAAAGCGGCGCCGTGACCAACCGTAAGAAGAGCTATCTGCCGGGCAAGATGATCGCCACTTTTGCGCTCGGCTCGAAAAAGCTGTACCAGTTCATGGAGCGCAACCCGGCGCTAGAAATGCACCCGGTTGACTTTACCAACGACCCCCATCTGGCGGCACAAAACGACAAGCTGGTGGCCATCAATGCCACGTTGCAAATCGACCTGCTCGGTCAATGCGGCTCCGAGAGCCTCGGCCACCTGCCCTATTCCGGCACCGGCGGTCAGGTTGATTTCGTCCGCGCTGCGAATCGCTCGCGCGGCGGCAAGGCATTCATCGTGCTGCCCTCTACCGCGCGCAGCGACAGCATTTCGCGCATCGTGCCCGCACTGTCACCAGGCACCCACCTGACCACCAGCAAGAATGACATCAACTATGTGGTGACCGAATTCGGTGTTGCGCAACTGCGCGGCAAGTCGGCCAAACAGCGGGCCCAGGAAATGATCGCCATTGCCCACCCGGATTTCCGCCCCGAGCTGACTGCAGCAGCGAAGCAAATGCATCTCTTGTAGTCATCAACGTCTTCGGGCGTGGTTCAAAATCAATGGGATGGACGCCCCCACCCTAAACGGCATTGAAATGTGCCAAAGTGGAGTTCCGTAACAACCACTTAAACTGAATAGGAGCGTCCGACATGAAGGTTACGTCTCCGTTAGCGGGCTATGGCCTTTCTTCGTGACCTACGGAGTTGCGCTGGCCATCATCACCTATGTGCCTGCGCTGTCGCTTTACCTGCCCAACCTGGTGATGAAATAGGCAACCGCAGGCGCGTAAAGTCTCGATCGTCGAGGCACCCCCGAAAGGCGGGATTGCCGCTGCTTCGCTCAGGAAGCGTATTTCAACAGCCTGCTAGCCCTTCACAGCCGCGCGAGGATTTCGTCGGTTGACTGCACGTCGCCGAAAAAGAGGTAGAAATTTCCCAGCGTGGCGGCGTGCTCCTGATCGGTCGCCGCCGCGCAGCCGTCCGCGACCATGAGCGTGCGATAGTTGAGCATCATCGCGTCACGTGCGGTCGATTCGCAGCACACGTTGGTGGCGACGCCGGTGACGATGATGGTTTCGATTTTGTGGTCCCTGAGCACGTTTTCCATGTTCGATGAGCCCTGGGTGAACGCGCTGAAGCGGCGCTTGACGACCCTCTCATCCTGCTCGCGGACATCGAGCCCGGGCCAGAGCGCAAAGCCATGCGCATCGCGCTGCATCGACTCCCAGCGCTTCTTCGCCTTCTCCGGGGTATACATTTCCTTGGCTACCGACCAGCTCTGCTCCGACTCCCAGGGCGCGAGGTTCTGGACCCAGACCACCTTGCCGCCGGCTTTGCGCACCGCTGCGGCCAGCCGGTTGACGTTTGGCACCACTTCCTGTGCCACCGGGCAGGCAGCCTGATAGGGCGCGGTCATGAAGTAGTTCTGCATGTCGATCACCACCAGGGCGGTACTGGGACCATCGAAGGTCTCGCATGCATGCGCGCGTCCCTGGCGGGCAACAACGCGTTGAACGTATTCCTGCGGCATTGCGAACTGGTGCATGGCCATTTCCTTTCTGGAGTTCAAAATCTCGATTCCAACTGCTAGCTTGTGAAGAGAATATTCTACGTGCCGGTTGGCTCTGGTACCAGTTGATTTCGGAGGCTCCATAGCTTGTCAAAAAGCGTACTCACGGCTGGCTCTTTCTGTGGGGAATCCTGATTTTTTACGGCTGCTGCACAGGTGTTTTTTCAGGTGTTTTCGAATCTGAAGTGGTCATTCAAGCCAACAATTCGTCCGGCCGTCGGTGAAGGGAAATGCCCACTGAACAGCACGCTAGAGGTGTCGGCCAGCCTGTGCACCAGCGCTTCGCGCGTGCGGGCGGCCTGCTCCGGATCGTGGCAAAAGCGCGATGACAGCGACAGGTCAATCAGCTGTGCCGGGGTGTGCAGGATGTCGCCGGCAAACACCGCGTGCTCGCCCTGGCTGCGGGCGTCGAGCAGGCAGTTGCCGGCGGTGTGGCCATGCGCCGCGTGCAGTTGTATGCCGGTTTCAAACTCAAAACCCGAGTCCACCATCAGGGCCAGGCCGGCATCGACCACCGGCAGCACGCTGTCGGCAAACGAGCCATGGTTGGGCGCATCCAGACCATGCGCCAGCGCGTGGCGGTGTTCTTTTTCCCAGTGGCTGTATTCGGCGTTAGCAAACACGTAGCGCGCCTTGGGGAAGGTCGGTACCCAGTGGCCGTTGTGCAGGCGGGTGTTCCAGCCGACATGGTCGGCGTGCATGTGGGTACAGCAGACAAAGTCAATGTCTTTCGGCTGCAAGCCCAGCCGCGCCATGTTTTCAAGGTAGGTGAACTTTTGGCGATGCCAAGGGGGCCTGAGCGGGCGCTCCTTGTCATTGCCGGCGCAGGCATCGACGAGGATGGTGTGTTTCGGCGTTTTCAGGATGTAGCTGTGAAAGCTCATGTTGATGCGGTTGTCGGCGGTCACGTACCTGGGCTTCAGCCAGTGCGCGTGGGCTTCGATCTGTTCTGCAGTGATGCCCGGAACCACAAAATCAAGGGGCGAGAAAGAGCCTTCGCTTTCCAGCACCATGTCTACCTGGAACTGCCCGATCTTTTGCGTGTTCATGGATTCATGTTTCTAGAACATCAACCTGCCGCCATTGACGTAGAGGATCTGCCCGGTCATGTAGCGCGAAGCCTGCCCCAGCAGGAACAGGATGGGCCCGACGACTTCATCGGGCTGGCCGACGCGGCCCTGGGGAATCGTGGCCTCTATGGCCTTGCGCCCGGCGGCAAACCAGCCGTCCTTGATGTTCACATCACCGCCGCGGCCGGTGCCGCCGGACAGGAAGGCCGTTTCGATGGGGCCGGGCGCCACCGCATTGACGCGGATGCTGGGCGCGTTTTCTTTCGCCAGGTTGCGCGTCATCGCGTTGATGGCGGCCTTGGCGGCTGCATACGCACCCATACCCTTGTCGGCCGTGACGGAAAGGCCGGAGGAGGTCAGCACGATGGCCGCATCGTTGCCCCTGTCGAGCAGCGGCAGCGCCGCTCGTGCGCTGAGGAAGGCGCCACGTGTGTTGACATTCATGACCTCGTCCCAGCTTTGTTCGCTGGTGTCGCGCATCGCAGACGGCGGCGGCGTGAAGCCTGCAAGATAGACCATGCCATCCAGCGCGCCCCATTTGTCGCCAATGGCTTCAAAGCCGTTTTTGATATCGCTGGCATTGGACGCATCACAGGCAATTTGCCATTCACCCGGCAAGGCAGGGCGCTTGAGCATGGAAACGGCCAGGTCAAGGTTGACGACCTTCATGCCTGCGGCCAGCGATGCCTCGACCAGGCGCGTGCCTATGCCGCCGCAACCACCGACCACAGCCAGCCGCATGCCCGAAGGTGGCGGCAGGCGCAAAAGATCCATGGTCATGCGGAAACTCCAAGCCGGCGGATGGGCATTTTGTCGATGGCGACCATGGTGGTTTTTTCTTCCGTGTAGAGCGTCATGCAGCCCTTGCCGCCTTCACGGCCTATGCCCGATTCGCGGTAACCGCCGAAGGCCGAACGCAGGTCGCGCACGACGGGCGTATTGACCCAGACTGTGCCGGTACGCAGCTTGCGCATGGCCTGGTTGGCCTTGTCCAGGCTGGATGTCCAGACGTAGGCGACGAGGCCGAAGGTGCTGTCATTGGCTATCGCCAGTGCTTCTTCAAAGGTGTCGAAGGTCACAAAAGTGGCGAACGGTCCGAAGATTTCTTCCTGACAGACACGCGCTGCATTGCTGGGCGCACGCACTACAGTGGGTTCGATGTAATAGCCCTTGCCCATGGACTCGACACGCTTGCCGCCGGTGAGGATCTCCGCGCCGTCAGCTCTCGCAACCTCGGCGTAGGACAGCACGCGTTCCATATGGGCTTTGGATGCCAGTGGCCCCATCTCGCTGCCCATGACCGAGGGGTGGCCGATCTTGAGGTTTTTCACGCGCGCGACAAAGGCTGCAATGAAGTTGTCGGCAATCGAACGCTCCACCAGGATGCGCGAACCGGCCAGGCACTGCTGGCCGTTGCCGCCATAGATGCCGAGCAGTGCGGCATCCAGTGCGCGCTCCAGGTCGGCATCGGCGCAGATGATGCTGGCCGACTTGCCGCCCAGCTCCATGGTGCAGGCCTTCAGGCCCTTGGCGGCTGACGACAGGATGGCGCGGCCGGTGGCTGTACCGCCCGTGAACGACACCACATTGATATCCGGGTGCTCGACCAGCGCAGTGCCGGTGACGGGACCGCGGCCATTGACGAGGTTGACGACGCCGGGCGGCAGGCCGGTGCTGCTCACGATTTCCATGAAGCGCTGCATGCCAGCGGCTGCAATTTCGGACGGTTTGACCACGCAGGTATTGCCAAACGCAATCGATGCGGCAATCTTCATTGAGCACAGCGTGACAGGTGCATTCCATGGGCCCAGCAGGCCGGCCACACCGACCGGCTCACGGAAGACGCTGGTCACATAACCCGGCTCCTGCGTGTACAGGTCGCCGCCGACCTGGCCTATGAACTCCGCGAAAAACTTGAAGTTGTAGGCCGCGCGGGGGATGTAAAAACCCTTCATCTGCGCCAAAGGAATACCCGTGCTGGCGCTTTCGATTTCGGAAAGCTCGGACTGCCCGGCAATCACGGCATCGTGGATTTTCATGAGTGCGTTCTGGCGCTGCTCGACCGTCAGGCCGGACCAGCGCCCGTCTTCGAAAGCCTCGCGCGCGGTGCGTGCCGCCGTGTCGACTTCCGCTGCATCGGCTTCCAGCAGGTCGCCCAGTCTTTCGTCGGTCGCCGGGTCATACACCGGTACGCGATTTTGCTGCCCGACAGGCACAAAACGCCCACCGATAAAACTGGCCTGCTCACGGCGCAAAAATTTGTCCAGCTCAAGCGAGCGTTGAATGGCGTGGTCCGACATGGTGGTGGTATTCAAAAGTGGTTAGGGGAGGCGAATCACCCGCGGCCGTCGCGGTGCGGGTGATTCGCAGGTCGGTGACAACCGGCAGATTACTTCTTGACGAATTTCCACGTGCTGGTAGAGGGGTCGATCTGCAGCACGCCACTGGGGCTGACGCCGTCGCCGGTGGCCGTGAACGCCAGCTGGTTGAGGCCGCGGAATGTCTTGTAGGCATTGATACCGTCGCGCAGCTTGTCGCGGGCTGCCTCGATGGGGGTGTTGCCATCTATGCCCTGTTTCCTCGCGGCCTCGGCGACCAGCAGCACGGCGTCGTAGCCGAGACTGGCGTTGGCAAGGTTGGGCGGCTGGAACTGGTTCAACGCGCTGTCCTTGGCCACAGCCTGGATGTAGCGCTGTACGAAGGACTTGTACATGACCGGGTCGCCGGTCGAATAGTCGTTGCTGGCTGCGCCCGCGGTAAACCACTGCTTGGCATGGTCGCCCACGCTTTTGCTCACGATCTGCGGGAAGACGCCGGGAAAAATCAGGGCGTTGCACAGGATGGGGGTAGTGACGGCCTGAATCTGCAGGTCGCGCGCCAGCTTGACCGCGTCACCCGACAGGATGGAGCACAGCACGATGTCTGGTTTCAATTCCTTCAGCTTGATGGCCACGGGTGAAAAATCTATCTGGCCGGAGGTGAAATCCAGCGAACCCACCAATTCCAGGCCTTTGGCTTTGGTCAGCTTGGTCCATTCTTCTGCGGCGGCCTTGCCGGCAGCTTCGCGCACGTCGGCCATCACGGCCACGCGTTTGGCATTCGGAAAAAGCTTGAGGAACTCGGTGAGGGCGATCGGCAGCAACACGTCATCTGGCGTGTTCAGGCGCGTGCCGTAAGGCCTGGCCAGCAGGCCGGGCTTGTTGGAGTTCATGTTGACCGAGGGCATCTTGAGCTGGTTGATGGTCGCGGCAGCGGTTTCCCACTGGGTCGAGGACAGGGGCCCGAGCATCGCCAGTGCGCCCGCCTGATGGGCTTCACGAAGGCGCAGCACGCCCTGGTCAGGCCGCAGCTGGTCGTCATAACGCACGATCTCGATCTTGCTGCCGTTGATGCCGCCGGAGTTGTTGATGTCGTCCACCGCGATGTCGATGGCAATCGCCTGCAACTTGCCGACCGAGCCCAACTGGCCAGTGAGCGGCGCCGAGTGCGCAAGTTTGATGGGCGGCTTGGCCTGCGCGAACGCGGCACCAGCAATCGCCAGGCTGATGGCCGATACAGCCAGACGACGGGAAAACTTCTGTGACATGGAAAACTCCTTGGTTAGGGATAGTTAAGGTTCAGGCGCCGAGGTAATGGAACAGGATGGAATCGTCAGCCAGCAGGCCGGCTGAAGGGCCTTCATGCACCATGCGCCCCTGCTTCAGGACGTAGGCACGGTGCGAGAGCTTCAGTGCGGCGCGGGCGTTCTGCTCGACGATGAGGATGGTCATGCCGGCATCGCGCAGCTCGCGCAGCACTGAAAATACGGTGGACACCATGATCGGCGACAGGCCGAGTGAGGGTTCGTCCAGCATCAGGAGTTTTGGTTTGGCCAGGATGGGGCGCGCCATGGCCAGTTGTTGCTGTTCGCCGCCCGACATGCTGCCAGCCGCCTGCTTCAGGCGCTCTTTCAGGCACGGAAATCGCAGGAACACACGTTCACAGGCTGCCTCGAACGATTCACCTTTTGCCGCATCGGGGTCACGGTCGTAGGCGATGCGCAGGTTTTCTGCCACGCTTAGCCGGCCCAGGGTGCCGCGGCCTTCAGGAATGTGCAGCAGCCCACCACGCGCAATGGTGTGCGGTGCGGCCTTGGCGAGGTTCATGTCGCCGAATTCAGCGCTGCCCGCAGCGGGCCGCAACAAGCCTGACAGCGTGCGCATCAGGGTTGATTTGCCGGCCCCGTTGGCACCAATGACGGCAACGGTTTCACCCGGTTCCACCTTCAGCGTGACGCCGCGCAGCGCCTTGATGGCGCCGTAGTTGACTTCCAGGTTCTGGACCGACAGCAGCGCGCTCATGCAGCCATCCTTTCTGCGTCCGCAGTTTCTTCGTCCGGCCCGAGGTAGGCCTCAATGACCTGCGGATCGGACAGCACGGACGCCACGCTGCCTTCGGCGACCTTCATGCCGGCAATCAGGGCCACCAGGCGGCTGGAGAGGGCGCGGATCAGCGACATGTCGTGCTCGACCAGCAGGATGCCTTCGACGCGTTCGCGTGCCTTGCCAATGTCTTCGGCCAGCGCGGCGGTTTCTTCCTCGTTCATGCCAGCGGCCGGTTCGTCCAGCAGCAGCAGCCGCGGGCCGGTTGCCAGCGCGCGGGCGATCTCCAGCCGGCGTGCGGCGCCGTAGGGCAGGCTGCCGGCGACCTGGTCTGACAGATCTGTCAGGCGCATCAAATCCAGCAAGGCAACAGCCCGCTCCAGCCGGCTTTTGCGCAGCACGGCGCTGCGAAACGGCGAGGCCGTGGTGAGCGGGTCAGCCACCAGCACGTTTTCAAGAACCGTCATGCGCTTGAACAGGCGGATGTTCTGAAATGTCCGGGCCACGCCGCTTCTGGCCATTTGCAGGCGGGAGAAGGCGCTGACATCCTCGCCGCCGAACTGCAGCGTTCCGGCAGTGGGCGCATAGAACTTGGTGATGAGGTTGATCAGCACCGATTTGCCTGCACCGTTGGGGCCTATGATGCCGAGAATCTCGCCGCGCTCAACGGTGATGGATACGTTGGACAGGGCTTTCAGCCCGCCGAAGGATTTGGACAGGCCGTTTGTAACCAGCAGGGGCACGCTCATGATGGTTTGCCCTTGCCGAGGGTGATGGTCGTGAAACGTTTGGTGATCAGGCCCTGTGGCCGGAACAGCAGCAGCACGATGATGGTCAAGGCAAAAACGCTGGGCCGCCATTCGCGCACGAAGGTGATCTGCTCGGGCAGTATGGTCATGATGATGGCGCCCAGCGCTGCGCCCCAGAAGTTGTTGCTGCCACCGAGAATCACAAACATCACGGCGTAGATGGAGATCAGCACGTTGAAGGTGTCTGGCCTTACAAAGGTGATGTAGTGCCCGTAAAGGCCACCGGCAAAACCGGCGACGGCCGAGCCGATGGCAAAGGCCGTGAGTTTAACGAACACCACATTCATGCCCAGTGACGCGGCGACTTCATCGTCTTCACGAACCGCATCCAGCACCCGTTGCAACGGCGCGCGGGACACCCACCACAGCGCTGCACCAACCACCAGTACGGCACCCACGCCATGCCAGACGGTCGAGCCCGCCATGCCGCCCAGGCCGACGGTGCCACCGACAAAATCGATGTTCTCAAGAATGACCACCATGGACATGGCAATGCCCAGCGTGGTCAGGATGAGGTAGATGCCGCGCACCCGCAGGGCTGGGAAGCCGAAGGCAAACCCCAGCACGCCGGAGATCACGGCGCCGGACAGGCAGGCTGGCAGCAGAGGCAAGCCGGCTTTCACGGTCAACACACCTGCTACGTAGCAGCCTATGGCCATGAAGGCGCTGGCGCCAAATGTCAGCGCTCCGGCCGACAGGGCGATGTAAACGCTCCACGCCATCAGGATATTGACGGCAGTGAAAAACAATAAATCCGAACTCATAGGGCCCCCACGCTTGGCACTTCGTGTGCATCGCTGCCCCCCGAGGGGGATTTCGCTTGCTTGAAGCGGTTCGGCGCGGCGCTCATGCCCGGGGCCCCGCGCCGTGGAAGACGCTGCCGAACAGGCCTTGCGGACGAACCAGGAGGACGATGATCATGAAACCCCAGACCAGCAGGTCAGCGAGCCGGCCAAAGCCAAACTGCACGGCCATGGCTTCCAGCAGGCCCACCAGCAGGCCACCGACCACGGCGCCCCACAGGTTGCCCATGCCACCTATCGCCGTGATGGCCAGGGCCTTGAGTGCAAATGACAGGCCGATGTCGGAGTTCACCGTGCCGACGCGCAGTGCAAAAAACAGGCCCGCCAGGGCGGCCAGGGCCGACGAAATAAAGAACACCTGCTGGCCGACAAGCTTGACCGGGATGCCTAGCAGCGCGGCATTGGTGGCGTTGTCCGAGACCGCGCGGATATTGCGCCCGGCGTGGGTTTTCTCAATGATGAAATACAGCACCAGTACAAGCACCAGCGTTAGGGCCATAACCAGACCCTGCACCGGAACAAATCGCACACCGAACATTTCAAAACTGCCGGTGCCCAAAGCGTTGACCAGGGGGAAAGGCAGCGGTTCCGAGCCCCAGACGTGGTGCACCAGATCCAGCATCAAGAGCCCGACGGCCATCGATGACAGGGCGGCGGTGATGGAGGCTTCTTCCGAGTTCAGGTTACGAAAGCTGATGCGCTCCACCACGATACCGAGAATGCCGCCGACGATGAACGCGCCCAGCATCGCCAGCGGGAGGGACGGCACCATTTGTGCGACGACCAGTCCGGCGAAGCCGCCTATCATGAACACCTCGGTATGCGCGAAGTTGATGCGGTGAAGCACACCCACGATCAGCGTCAAACCGACGGCGACCAGCGCGTAGAGCCCGCCTGTCATCAGTCCGTTGATTAGTTGACCGGCAATCATCTGGCGGCGTCTCTTTTCTTTTAGAAGTGCGACAGCAGCTTGCCGAAGCCCTGCAGCTTGTCGTTGATGCCGCAGGCGCGCAGTGCGTGCCAGTAGGTTGCGGTGTTGATGGCGATCACCGGCTTGCCGAGCACCCATTCGGCGGCCGCCGCGAAACGGATCATCGACAGGTTGGTGCCGACCTGCACGATGGCGTCCACGTCGTCACCATCAAGCTGCTTGAGGGCGTCGCGACACATTTCATCGGTGGTGTGGGCGATCTGTACCGGGCTGGGCCTGCGCAAGCAAATATCGCGCACGACGGTGAAGCCGCAGTCCTGGTAGAAGCGGCGCACTTGGTCGTTAGCCACCGGAAAGTAGGGCGACACAAACGCGATGCGTTTGGCCTTGTAGGTGTTGAGCGCCGCTTCGGTGGCAAACGATCCGCACGAGACGTCGACACCGGCGCGCTCGCGCATCATCTGCAGGTAAGCTTCCGCGCCCTTGCGACCATCCCAGAAGGTGGCGGCTGACATGCCCATCACCAGGTACTGCATTTCGCAACTCTTGAGAACATCCACGGCATGCAGGGTGTTGCCCTGGATGTTTTGCACCAGTTGCAGGAAATCTGCGTCGGTGTTGACCGGGGCGTTGGGGATCTCTATGCGGCTGTAATGATTGGTCACACCGACGGGGCGCATGTCGTCAAAATCTGGCTGGACAATGGTGTTGGTGGAAGGGCCAATGACCCCGAACTTCATGCGGTAACCGAGGTGGTCCATGGTCAGGCTTTCGAAAGTATTTGAAGGAAGGCGTCGCGTGTCATCACGTCGGCGTATTTCTGGCGCATGTCGAAGAGGTTGGCGTCATGCGGCTCGATGGCCCGGTCGCCCACGCAGTCTTCGATCACGACGGTGCGGAAGTTGAACTGCATGGAATCGATGACCGTGGCGCGCACACAGCCGCTGGTGGTGCAGCCAACGACGACCGCGGTGTCCACGCCGCGCAGGTGCAGCCATTCCGACAGGCCGGTCGAGAAGAAGGCCGATGCCGACACCTTGCGCAGCACCCACTCGCCATCAATGGGCGTGAGCTGGGGAACGATTTGCGAGGTAGGCGCTTTTTCAGTCAGCGTCAGCAGCGGCGGCACCTTCATGCAGAACACGTTCTTGTTGGAGCCGTCGTCGGCAAACACCACACGGGTGTGGACGACCGGCAGTCCAGCTTTACGAAATGCCGCCAGCAGGGGCACAGTGGCATTGGCCGCGGCCTCGATGTGCGACCCGCCGAACAGATTTTCATCGACAAAACCGTTGACGAAGTCGACCAGGATGAGTCCGCAACGCGAGCCAACGCCCGAGGCATTGCCCAGGTTCTGCTTGCGGTAGATGTCTTCCTTACTCAAGATTCATACCACCTTGGCGACGGCATGCTGCTTGTCGAAGTCGACCACCCAGTCGAAGCCCATCAGCGATGAGAACTCCTGGAAGTCATGAAGCTGCTGTTTGGTGTTCGCGCTGGAACCCGTCGCCTTGATGTGGCTGTAAACATTTTTGAACGCGGCGCCTGCTGACAGGAAAGCTGCTGTAGGGAAAATGACCAGACCGAAGCCGATGCGCTGCAGTTCTTCCTTTGTCAGCACGGGCGTGCGGCCCATTTCGACCATGTTGGCCACCAAGGGCAAGTCGAAAGATTGGCCGATTTTTTCCATCTCCTCAATGGACTCCGGGCTTTCGATAAAGAGAATGTCGGCACCGGCACGGGCGTATTTCTCCATCCGGCGCAGCGCCTCGTCCAGGCCATGCACGGTGCGGGCGTCAGTGCGCGCGATGATCTGGAAGTTCTTGTCTGTGCGGGTCTCTGCGGCAACCCTGATCTTGGCGACCATGTCTTCCACCGGTACCACCCGGCGGCCCAGCATGTGGCCGCACTTCTTTGGGAATTCCTGGTCTTCGAGCTGGATCGCGCAGGCACCGGCGGTTTCATAGCCGCGAACGGTGTGCATGACGTTTAGCAAGCCGCCATAACCCGTGTCGCCATCGCAAATCAGGGGCGTGTCGGTGATGCTGGCGTACTGGGTGACGCGGTTGACCATGTCTGTGTAGCTGGCCAGGCCCGCGTCGGGCAGGCCCAAGTAGGAGGCGACGGTGCCGTAGCCCGTCATGTACAGGGCTTCAAAGCCCATCTGGTCCGCAATCTTGGCGGACACCATTTCGAAAACGCCGGGGGCGACGACAAGATGGCCTTTGGTAAATCGGGCCTTGAGTTCAGCGCGTTTTTGCGTGCCGGTTTTGGTGCTGAGACCTTGTTTCATGCTATCGACTCCGCGCGTTCCAGCGCATCAATCATGGATGTTTTGCGGAGGTAGTCCTTCGCAGCGGCTGGGTTGGCTGCAATGGCCCGCAGTTCTTCCTGTATTTTGCGACGTTCTTCGGGGTCGCGCTCTGCAATGTTCTTTTGGTTGCGGGCGGTGTTGGCGTTGATGTATTCAATGGCCACAGTACGGCGCTGCCTCTCGTAGCGGTCCAGCAGGTCCTGGGATGCGCCGTTGTTCAGTATATCGACCAGCTTGTCAGAAAGGTTGAAAGCGTCCTGTACACCGCCGTTCAGGCCCATGCCGCCCAGCGGGTTGTTGATGTGCGCAGCATCGCCGGCCAGAATGACGCGGCCACGACGGAATTCTTTTGCGACGCGCTGATGCACCGTGTACAGCGTCCGGTGCATAGTCGGGTAAGGCGTGTCCTTGGGCAGCAGGTTCTGTAGCCGGGTCTGAATGGACTCGTCGGTCATGCACTCTTCATCCGACTCTTCGGGGCGCGTCGGAAACAAGACCCGCCAGAGCGAAGGTACGCGCAGCAGCACGCACCACTCATTGGGGTCGGATACATAGTTCACGTAGCACAGATGGGAGAAATGATCGGCGAACTCGAAGTCGGTGGAGATCACCAGAAAACGTTCGGGGTAGGTGAAGCCTTCAAACTCGATGCCGAGCGACTGGCGCACCGAGCTCCAGGCACCATCCGCGCCTATCAGGTAGTCGCCGCTGAAGGTTTCCACGCCCTCTGCAGTCTTGACCTTTACCTCGACGTGGCTGTCATCGTGCAACACCGATTGGACCTCGGTGCCCAGAAGAATCTTTGCATGTGGCAGCTTTGCGAGCTTGTCGATCAGGAGCTTGTTGAGTTTCCACTGCTCGCACTGAAGGCGGAAGGGATGCTGTGTTTCCCCTTTCAGCAGGGACATGTCGAATTCCGCGATCAGGCCTTCCTGGCGGTCGCGCTGTTGTGTGTAGCGCGCGATGAGTCCCTGGGACACCAGTTCTTCTGTGATCCCGAAGCGGGCCAGCATGTCCAGTGTGGGGGGGTGAAAGGTTGAAGCGCGCAGGTCTTCAGGCGCTGTCGCGTTCCGCTCGAAGACTGTCACCGCTATGCCGGCCGTGGCCAGCGTCAGGGCACTGACCAGGCCCACGGGGCCGGCGCCGGCTATCAATACATGAGGAGGAGTCATTGGCTATTCGTCAAAATGGATGAAGCTGCCATGGTACGTTACAACGGGTATTTGCGGCGAGCACCAAAAACTCTTGCCATAGCGGAAAATTATTAACCCATACATAAAAGTTTATATCGTAATGCCACGCGGCACCCTAAACACCAGAATGCATTCGAAGCCCATCCATGAAATCTTCTAAGGACAATCTCGGATAATTAATGTACGATTCAATTTTACTGTTCGAAGGTAAATTTATGCGTCTTGCCCTGCCAATACTGACTTTTGCGTTTTCGGCCCTGTGCAGTTCCGGTGCCTGGGCGCAGACCTATCCCTCCCAGCCGATCAAGCTGGTGTTCCCGTTTGCCCCGGGCACCAGCAGTGAAGTTGCAGTGCGGCTGGTCGCCGAACGCCTCGGTAACGCCCTCAAGCAACCGATCGTCATCGAAAACCGTCCCGGTGCCGGAACGACCCTCGGCGCGGACGTGGTGGCCAAGGCCACGCCCGACGGCTACACGCTTGCGGCCACCTTCAACTCGTCCATCGCCCCTGGGCCGCTGATGCACAAGAAGCTCCCCTACGATTCGATCAAGGATTTTCATCACATCGCGCTCATCGCCGTCTTTCCGCAATACCTCATCGTCAAGGCCGACTATCCGGTCAAGACCATCCAGGAATTCATCGCCCTGGTCAAGGCAAAACCGGGCACGATCAATTACTCTTCGGCCGGTATCGGCACTTCGGGTTTTCTCGCCGCGGAACTGCTCAAGCAGACCCTCAACCTGAACATGACCCACATTCCCTACAAGGGGCCGGCGCCCGCCATCATCGACTTGCTGGGCGGGCGCCTTGATATGGTGCTGACCGCCAGCGCGGGGGAACTGGTCAAGTCAGGCAAGGTACGGGTTCTGGCCGTGACCAGCGAAAAGCGCATGCCTTTCTACCCCGACATCCCGACCCTGGATGAAATAGCGCCCGGCGTGCAGGCGGTGTCATGGCTCGGAATTTCCGCGCCGGCGCAAACGCCGAAAGCCATCACCGCAAGGCTCGAGCGCGAACTGATGGAAGTGCTCAGCGCTCCCGACATCCAGGCACGCTTGAGTGATCCGGCCCTGGGCTTTACGCCTTCGGCACGCGGCTCCGAGAAATTCCTCGAATTCATCCAGAAGGAAATGCGCACCTGGGCGCCGGTGATCAAGGCCGGCAACATCCAGATCGAATAGCCATCCGCCCCCCGGCGGCGGCCAATGCCGGAGCCCCCGTTCCGGCACCCGACACCGGGATGCCCTCACCCCGAGTCCGTCTCGTTGTCCTCCGGCATCTTCGCCCGGAGCAAGGCATCGGGCATTCGGTTGAGGGATACCTTCTTTTTTAAAAGGATGGCGCATGTCTGAATTACAAGACCAGTCCCTGCTGGATCGGGTTGTCATCGTGACCGGTGGCGCGCGCGGGCTGGGACGCGAGATGGCCCTGGCGCTGGTGGAGCAGGGCGCGAAAGTAGTTGTCACCGGTACATCCGAATCCGATGCGATGCGCGAGACCATTGCCATGGCTGCCGCCATCGCTGGTACGGACCGCGTCGCAGGGATTGCTGCTGATGTCAGCAACTTCGCAGCCTGCGAGAGCGTGCTTAAGTTCACTCTTGAAAAATTCGGTGCCCTGCATGTGCTCGTCAACAACGCGGGGCAGGGCATGCGGGTGATCAGCGAGACCTTCAATACCAAGCCCGTGCAGTTCTGGGAGATAGCGCCTGAGCATTGGCGCAGCATCATCGGCACCAACGTGAACGGTGTATTCAACATGAGCCGGGCCTGTACGCCGTACCTGCTGGCCCAGGGTTTTGGCAAGATCATCAACATCTCGACCAGCGACCCGACCATGGTGCGCAAAGGTTACTCGCCTTACGGGCCGTCCAAGGCGGCGCTGGAGGCCATGTCCAAAGTCTGGGCGCAGGACCTGGAAGGCAAGGGCGTGGACGTCAATGTCTACCTGCCCGGTGGTGCGGCCGATACCGACCTGCTGCCGCCCAGCGAGAACAAGCGCGGCGCCGATGGCAACCTGCTGCCGGCAGCCATCATGCGGCGCGGCATCGGCTGGCTGTGCTCGGATGCCTCCAACGGCAAGACCGGTGGCCGCTACATCGCACGCCTTTGGGACGAGGCGCTACCGGCAGCACAAGCCGCAGCAAAAGCAAATACGCCGGGGCACTTTCTGGCTGCCTAAGGGCATCGACAAAATCGCGAAATCGTGGGGCAACTAGGGCCTATTCAGGCATTGAGTGCCTGCAGCAGCTCAGTTTCAATGGCGATTTGCGCCTTGTTGTGCTGTAGCGCGGTTCTGTCGCAGTAAGCCATGCCTGACAATAGCGACATGATCACTCCGACCTTACTTTGGCATTGCAAATGGTTAGGGCAGAAGGGGAAGATGTGCTCCATTCCTCGCTGAGAAATGCGATAGACAATGCCGATGAAGAGCAGCGGCTTCAACTTCTACTGTGCGACAGTTCTGGATTGGTCAGAGGTATGCCGTCGAACAGTACAGGAAAGATGAAATAGCATATTACAGAGCAATGGTCATCAGTGATGTCGCAGATGCGCAGATTTTTGCTATTGAAAAACGAAGGGATGCCGCAATGGATGCCGCATTGGGGATCAGATCAGAACCTTTGTCACCTGAAGAGCGGAGGGAGTGGGCCAAAATTGATGCCCAAATGAAGGGGATAGATAGAGAGATGATGAACAACACTTTTGCATGGGTTGAACGGTGTCAAAAGGTGATTACTTCCAACATACAAGCAATTGAGAAATGACACGCGCCCTTGTATGCCTGTTGCTTGCGCTGGCCTGCACTGCCCATGCTGAGACGGTTACGGGCCGGGTTGTGGGCATTGCCGATGGCGACACCATCACCGTGCTGGATGCCGACAAGGTGCAGCACAAGATTCGACTTTCAGGCATTGATGCGCCTGAGAAAAAACAGCCATTCTGCAACCGCTCCAAAGAATCACTGCCTGACCTGGCATTCGACAAGACTGTGAATGTCGAGACAAGCAAGCGAGATCGCTACGGGCGGCAAATCGGTAAGGTGCTGATCAATGGGCAGGATGTCAACCTGATGCAGGTCGAGCGCGGCATGGCCTGGTTCTATCGTCAGTATCAGCGTGATCAGTCACCCAATGACCGAAGGCTGTACGAGGCGGCAGAAGACGCGGCCAAAGCCGAAAAGCGGGGGCTGTGGCGAGATGCTGACCCAGTGCCGCCGTGGGAGTTCAGGCATAACAAGAGCAAGCTCTGAAACAGTCGCTATTGTTTTGATAGCTGCTTACGCATGTTCTACACTGGCTAGAGCACTAATAGACGAGCGCGCACAGCCCTGCGTAAACAGTGACTTAAAATAGGGAGCATCAAACATCACAACGCACAACGCCAACAACGAACGGATCAAGCGCCGGTATTTCGGCTATTTGAAGGAAGCCAAGCGGCACAGCGAGCCAATAGTGGACGCCGTCGCGAAAGCTTTGGATAGATTCGAGGTTGATACCAAGCATATAAATAGTGCTGCGCAGGTGCTCAATCAGCTACCGCGAAGGCGGCAGACACAGACGAACCTTCGGCGTGCCATCGGGAGTGCCACATCCACCAGCGCGGGCATGCCGGGCACGTTGCCTGCTGAATGGCGCTTTGCGCTGATGGCAGCGCACCCAACATCACCGCTTTCCTATTGCGTGAATCTGTAGCGTCAGTCAGTGACAACGGCGGAGTACCGTGTTGCTGCCGACGCCGGTTTGACCAGGATCAAAATCACGTCGGCGGTAACAGGCAGCAATCCAAATGCTTGACGAACGGGAGACTCGTCACAGTGCCAGCGCTGCTAATCCAGTTGCGGCGCGGTCGTGCAACAGATGCCCATAATGTTTTTCGATCATTGAAATGCTGGTGCCACTAAGTACAGCGACAGTCATGGTGTCAAGTCGGTGGATGGCGATCAGGTCGGTAATTGTGGAATGACGCAGGGCATAGGCGGTTGCCGCTAGCGGCAGGTCAGCAGCGATCACCGCATCCTTAAACGGGTATTTCCAGGAATCTTTATCCCAGGCTGCTCCACCTTCTCTTGAACACAATGCGGCACCCGGCAGCTTGTTTTTCGACTGTTCAGAGAAGAATGCTGCGGTTGATTCTGGGAGGGTGATTTTGCGATCCTGACCCGCCTTATCTTTACCCACCGTCAGCACGCCAAGGCGCTTGTCAAAGTTGCCCACAGTAAGAGCGGCAACCGCACCGGGTCGCAGTGGCAGAAGGGCCATGCCTCGAATCAAGTTCGCCAAATCAGGCGGAGCATGCGCGATTAGGGCGCGGCGCTGCTCAATATCAAGGTAGCAGTCGCGGCGCTTGGTAGCGTTTTTGACGGGCTTTAATTTCGTACGCCACGCGGCGTCCGTCGTGGCGTGGCCATCTTCCAGTGCGAGATTCAGCACGGTCTTGAATACCGCCATATCTCGATTGAGAGAACTGCCAGAGCGGGGTTTAGTGCTGACCTTGCTCTTGTCTTGAGGAATCGCCGGTGTGCTGGCCAGCTTGACGCGCCAGTCATTGATTTGGCCTGCAGTCAATTTCAGTATGAGCGTCTTGCTCAATTTGGCATCCGACTCAATCCATCTGCGGAATCTGGCTTGTGCGTCCTTGGCGGCATCGGTCTTGCCTTCGCTGGTCAGCTTGGCGATGTAGCGATCCCACGCTTCCGTGACGTTGATAGATGTGTTGGTGCCGCCAGAACTGCGGTGGTCGAACCAGTTGTTTGCCAACTTGACGGCTTCGTCATAGCGTCTTGCTCCGGTAACGGTGTCCAGACTACCCAGGCTATGCAGTTGATATTGTCTGGATGCATCATCACGGTAGCGGGCGATCCACGCGCCCATGCTGGTGGTGGTAGTCTTGCGGTAGCCCAGATGGCAGTCGCCACGTACCTTCAGCCAGTAGGGCGTATGTCGGGCGGTAAGAGCATCGCGGGCGGTAACGGTATCCAGTTTGATTGCAGCCATCAATCCCCTAGGTGTCTAATAAGTGTCTAATTTTATGGTGGATTGTAGTGGATTACCTTGGACTCATGTTTTCGTAAGTTGTTGATTTATAAACAATATTGGACTTTATTAGACACCTGTTTTAAGCATTCACACTGCAGGGGTCGCAAGTTCGAAACTTGCATCGCTCACCAGGGTTATTGGGGTCAGAGCACCTCGCTGGCAAAGTCTGCCAGTCGTGAACGCTCTCCGCGCGCCAGGGTGATGTGCCCGCCGTGCGGCCAGCCCTTGAAGCGGTCTACTGCGTAAGTCATCCCAGACGAGCCTTCGGTGAGGTAGGGCGTGTCGATCTGCGCGAGGTTACCCATGCAGATGATTTTGGTGCCGGGGCCGGCGCGGGTAATCAGCGTTTTCATCTGCTTGGGGGTCAGGTTTTGCGCTTCATCAATGATGACGTACTTGTTTAAAAAAGTACGGCCGCGCATGAAGTTCATGCTTTTTACCTTGATGCGCGAGCGAATCAGCTCATGGGTGGCGGCGCGCCCCCATTCGCCTGAGCCGCTATCGTTTTTGCCCAGCACTTCAAGGTTGTCGTCGAGTGCGCCCATCCACGGGCCCATTTTTTCTTCTTCGGTGCCGGGTAAAAAGCCGATGTCTTCGCCTACCGACACCGTGGCGCGCGTCATGATGATTTCTGTGTAACGGCGGTCGTCCAGCACCTGCGTGAGGCCGCTGGCCAGGGCCATCAGCGTTTTACCAGTGCCTGCCGTGCCTGCGAGTGTGACAAAGTCAACTTCAGGGTCCATCAGCAAATTCATGGCGAAGTTCTGTTCGCGGTTGCGCGTGGTCACGCCCCAGACAGCGTTCTTGAGGTGGTTGTAGTCCTTCAGGGTTTTAAGCACGGCTGTCTTGGCGCGAATTTCAGTCACGCGGGCGTACAGCGGTGGCTCACCCGGCGCTTCAAAAAATACAAACTGGTTGATCAGCAGGCTGGCCACAATCGGCCCGGTGATGCGGTAGAAGGTGTAGCTGCCTTGCTGCCAGCTTTCAATGGTTTTGCTCTGTCGCGTCCAGAAGTCAGTGGGCAGGGCCAGCACGCCTGAATACAGCGGGTCGCCGTCTTCAAGGGTTTTGTCGTTCTGGTAATCGTCAGTTGCCAGGCCCAGCGCGCGTGCCTTGACGCGCATGTTGATGTCTTTGGACACCAGCACCACCTCACGTCCGGTCGGATGTGAGCCACCCTTATCTTGTGGCGCGTATTCTTTGCGCAGGGCTTCGACCACGCCGAGGATCTGGTTGTCAGCCTTGCCCTGCGGCAGGCTCATGGGCAGGGTGTAGGCTAGCGGTTTGGTCTGGAAGAACAGACAGCCGCCGGCTTCGCGGTGGCCAGTGCTGTCCAGCTTCAAACCCTTGCCGATATCGGCATCCTTGGCACCGGCCAGCGCGTCCAGCGTGCGGCTGGTCTGGCGGGCATTGCGCGCGACTTCGGTCATGCCCTTCTTGTGGCCGTCCAGCTCTTCCAGCACGATCATCGGCAAAAAGATGTCGTGCTCTTCAAAGCGGAAAAGGCACATCGGGTCGTGCATCAGCACGTTGGTATCCAGCACAAACAGCTTGGTGGGGCCAGTAGGGTTGGTTTTTTTCGGGCTATGAGCCTTTTTGTCCATGAAAGCAGCGGGGTAATCGCCCCCGGTTGCAGTGCCGTCATCAAACAACTTCGTTACAGGCTGCCTGTGGTCTGATTCAGCGTTCTCCGTCTTTCGTGCGGCTTTGGATGGTGAGCGGGCCGGTGCGTCAAGCGCATCGGTAGAGAGCAGGGCGGCACGTTTGGTCGGGGCGGGAGGCAGGGGCATAGTGCGTAAAACTCTCTTTAAGAGGATTGCAAAAGTGAAAAAGCCGCCCTGAGGCCAGGGCGGCTTTTTCGGTGAACGTAGTCGTGAGACTCAACAACATGGCTTCATTATGCAGCGAAATTGGTGTCTGACCCCAATAACTCCCGGAGGGTGTGCCAAAGGCACGATGAATTTGGACTCTGACCCCAAAACCCCATTCAAGCCGCTTTTTTCAACGCCTTCACGGCCTTGAGCACATCGTCAACATGGCCTGGTACTTTCAGGCCGCGCCACTCTTCTTTCAGTGTGCCGTCAGCGCCGACCAGAAAGGTGCTGCGCTCGATGCCTTTGACCTTTTTGCCGTACATGATCTTGTTTTTGACCACGCCAAACATGTGGCACATTTTTTCTTCGGTGTCTGCAATCAGCTCAAAAGGCAGCTCAAGCTTGGCCTTGAATTCGTCATGCGACTTCATGTTGTCGCGCGACACGCCAAACACGGTAGCACCGGCCTTGACGAAGTCCTTGCAGCGGTCACGGAACTGCATCGCTTCAGTGGTGCAGCCGGGGGTGTTGTCTTTGGGGTAAAAGTACAGCACCACGACTTTGCCCATGTGGCTGACGTTGGAAACCTTGATGCCGCCTGTGGCGTTCGCTTCAAATTCGGGGAGGAGTTTATTGACGACGACTGCCATACTTGGTTTGCCCTGACGAAAGTGGTTGTAGGTTGTAATTAGCCGCGGCTTCTGGAATGACCTTGCTCCCTAGGAGCCTGTCGGGCTTTGGGAGCATCGGCTGCAAAAGCGCCGCAGCGGTCCATTTTTCACCGGCTTTTTGTCCCATAGCTGGGCTATGGGCCTGCAAATCCGGCAAAAACTGTCCTCGCTGGGGCTCTTTTTCGCTATCGATGCCCAAAGCCCGACAGGCTCCTAGCTTGTCCGGGAGGTGCATTCCAAATGCAACCTGTGATTTTACTCTGAAAGACAGCCGGCCTCAGACCGGGGACTCAATCAGCAGTGCCGCCATCACCTGGCGGCCTTCGCCAGCCAGAATGTTGTAGGTGCGGCAGGCTGCCAATGTGTCCATGGTTTCAATGCCGATGCGTTTGTGCATCAGCGCGCGCATGAAGGCTAGCGGCGCAAAGCGCAGGCGCGCGCCGCTGCCAAAAATCACCAGTTCCGGTTGTGTGGCGGCCAGCAGCTCAAAGTGCGCCTCGGTGAGCTGTTCAAAACTGGCGCAGTGCCAGTCGAACTTTTGGCCGCGCGAACCGATGACGATGCTGCGTTCGATTTTCTCGGCCACGCCGTTGAGGCCTATGCCTATCCACCCCGGGCCGTAGCCGAGTATGGATTGAACGTCGAGGCGGTCGGGTTGCAGTTTCATGGTTAATGGTTAATGGTTAATGTTGGGATGCCGCGAGGCAGGCGTTGCCAGTGAAAAGGGATGTTTTATGTGGTCAAATTATAGATTCCGCCTGAATTTACCGCTGGCCTGTGCGCTGTTGGCCTTCTTCCTGAAAATCTTCCTCAAAATTTGCCTGAAAAATCTGCCCGAAAAATTCTCATGAAACCGATCACCAAATCTGCCAAGCTCGCCAACGTGCTGTACGACATTCGTGGCCCGATCATGGACGCGGCCAAGAAGATGGAAGACGAAGGCCAGAAGATCATCAAGTTGAACATCGGCAATCTGGCGGTGTTCGGTTTTGATGCACCTGAAGAAATCCAGCAGGACATGATCCGCAACCTGCCAAGCTCTGCCGGTTACTCTGACAGCAAAGGCATTTTTGGAGCCCGCAAGGCCGTGATGCATGAGACCC
>JBCKNJ010000013.1:0-36232 GCA_038902795.1 Polaromonas sp.
TATAAAAAATATAGCAAATTTTTAAATCAAGCTTTCGGTGCGGTCAATCCGAGGGCTATTTTCAGCAAGTCGGCCACGGTCTTGGCAGCCAGCTTTTCCATGATGTTGGCGCGGTGTGCTTCCACCGTCTTGATGCTGATGCCCAGGTCGTCGGCAACCTGCTTGTTCAGCCGGCCTGCCACGATGCGTTCGAGTACCTGCGTTTCACGCGAGGTCAGCTTGGCGAGCAGGGCATCGCGGCTGGCAGATTGCTGCTGGCCTGCAAAGGCTTCCTTGGCCTGCTCCAGCATACGTTCGACCAGGTTGACGAGAGCTTCTTCCTGAAACGGCTTCTGGATGAAGTCCATGGCACCTTTTTTCATGGTGTTCACCGCCATCGGAACGTCGCCGTGCCCGGTGATGAAAACAATCGGCAGTGGCGACTTGCGCTCGACCAGCCGGTCCTGCAGTTCCAGCCCGGTCATGCCGCCCATGCGGATATCCACAATCAGGCAGGCCACTTCGCGTGCGTCGTAGCGGCTCAAAAAGCTTTCTGCCGAGTCATAGCAGCGTACCTGGTAGTCTTTGCCTTCAAGCAGCCATTGCAACGAGTCGCGCACGCCCTCGTCATCATCAACAACGTAGACAGTGCCTTTTTTTCGTATCAAGCTCATGCCAGACTTTCAGTGTGAAGTACTAATGCGCAATTTTTGGATGCTCAGGTGAGCGCTACGTTGTCTGTAGCAGGAGGTAGCGGTGAAAGCAGGGGTGTTATAGGAATCCAGAAGCTGAACCGGCACCCAACCACCTCGTCGCCATTGTAGAGGTTCTCGGCAATCATCCGCCCCTGGTGCGACTCGACAATGCTGCGGCATAGTTTGAGGCCTATGCCCATGCCTTCGGCCTTGGTGGAGTAAAACGCTTCAAACAGCCGGGCCATGACTTCGGGTGACAGGCCGCGCCCCGAATCAAGCACTGAAAACTCCACCACACTCTGGTCTTCAATGTGTTTGGGCACCACCCGCAGTTCAACGCTGCGCCTGGCTGTGGGCAGCATCGCCTGCGTAATCGACTCGGCAGCGTTCTTCATCAGGTTAATTAGCACCTGCTCGATCAGGATGGGGTCCACCATGATGGCGGGCAGCCGCGCGGCAATGTAGTGGGAAAGGCGGACATGGTGGCGGCGCAGTTCGATGTCGGCCAGCTCCATGGCGTTGCTGACAATCGTGGCCACGTCGCTTGATGTGCGGTTCGGCTCGCTGCGTTTGACAAAGGAGCGTATGCGCTGGATGATTTGCCCGGCACGGCGTGCCTGCCGGGCTGTTTTTTCCAGTGCAACCAGCAGGTCTTCGTTGCTGATCTGTTGGCTTTTGATGCGCGACACCATGCCGTTGCAGTAGTTGTTGATGGCGGTGAGCGGCTGGTTCAGCTCATGCGCCACGCTGGAGGCCATCTCTCCCATCGTGATAAGGCGGCTGGCGGTTTGCGCGCGTTCGTTTTGCTGTGCGGCCTGCTCTTCGGCATGGCGGCGCGGGGTGATGTCGGTGGCAATCACCATCTGCGCCAGACGGCCATCCACCCAGGTCAGGTAGCGTGAGCGCACCTCCAGCCACTTGGACAGTTTGGGTACAAAAATCTCGGCGTTTTCTGTCTGCGCCGTGGTCAGTGTGTCGGTGGGAAAACCGGCCAGGCCGTCAACCGCATCGAGCGCATCGTCTACCGGCGCGGCAGCGGGTACACCGGCCTGGGCAATCAGATTGATGTGGCCCGATACCTCACCGCCAAACCATGAACGGTACAGCTTGTTGGCAAACAGCAGCTCTTCGCTGCCCAGCGGGGCCACGGACACAGCCGCATCGAGGCCTTCAAGTACGGTGGTAAAGCGCTTGTATGAGGCCGATAGTTCGTCCCGGATACGCCGCGGTTCGGTGATGTCGGTCATGGAGGTCATCCAGCCCGTTTGCTGGCCACGCGGGTCTATCAGCGGTGACACGTACAGGCGCGCGTCAAAAAGCTGACCGTTTTTGCGTTTGACTTTGACCTCGAAGCCCGTAGGCGGTGTACGGCCATGCAGCTCGTCGTTCAGCCGCGCCATCAGCGTGTCGACTTCGGCCTCCGGCCAGTGCGGAAAGGGCGGCGTGCAACCCACCAGCTCGGCCTCACTAAACCCGGTCATCTGGCAAAAGGCGGGGTTGACATAGGTGATACGGCCCTGCAAATCTAGTGCACGCATACCGGTGAGCATGGAGTTTTCCATGGCGCGGCGAAAGTTGGTTTCACTGATCAGCGCCTGCTGGGCCTGTACCAGTCGGCGCGTGTGGCGCCAGGTGCCAAGCAGCATCCACACCGTCAGCGCGCTCAAGGCACTGACCAGCCAGAAAAAGCCGCTGCCAACCACGCCCAGCGACGTGCGGTAACCCTGTGCGCGTATCAGCAGGCTATTGCCTACGGGCGATACCGGGATTTCATATTCAGCCGCGTTTTCAGGCCAGGGCAGCAGCCGAGCTGCGGGGTTGCGCAGCGGCGGCAGGTTGCCAGCCAGCACATGATTTTTATCGTCCACCAGCGTCACCGCGTACTTGGCCGTCACCTCGGGGGGCACGCCAAAGCGCAGCAGCCCGTCAATCGCGTATTCGCCCATGATGACGCCAGCAAATTTGCCCTGGTCATCGAGCGGTACCAGGATTTGCAGCGTCGGCGCGTTGTAGTTGCTGCTCTCTGTCGGGTTGATCGGGCGTGAATAAACCGGCTGCCGCAGGTCACGCGCCAGACCGTAAGTGCCATCGGTTTCATCAGCTTTGAGCACCTCACCGACAGTGCGAAGCTCGATGGCATTGGCGCTGGGCGAGACATAAGATGCCTTGATGCGCCGTTTGCTGTCAATCCAGCTGACCGCCGTCAGTTCGGGATACTGATTGACCAGTGCCTCGGCCTGGATGATGAACTCTTCGGTGTCGATTTCATTGTTGGACACATCCCGGCCAATCCGCATCAGCTGCTCCTGCCGCTCCAGCAAGCGCAGGCGCAGCCGTTGCTGGGCGTATTCCACATCGCGCGTGACGGCTTGCTGCTCGCGGTCTATCTCTTCAATGCGTAGGTAACCAAAGGCTGCAATGACGGCCGCCAGGAAAAGCATGACGGCAAAAAGCGGCCCCAGCGTGATGAATCGGTCTTGCCGCGACGGGGACTGTTTGCGCCACCAGAGGCGCCACAAAGCCAGTGATGCAGGCCGGGCCGGAACAGCGGTGGAGGACAGTAGTGGGGCGGACATAGGCAGATGCGTGCAGTTTAAGTGAGAATGCCCGCTGGAGTGGGTGTTTTCCCGGCTATTTCAGGGGCAATACCACTCTTGTACGCGGCGCTGGAAGCCTCTACCTGACATCAAAAACAAAAACTTTGAAAACTTTAATATTTCTTAATATGAAATCAATAAGCATAATTTGAAATTTAATAATTTTTATGAGAAACTAGAAACTTGAATCTAAATTGCGTTACAACTCATTCATAAATAAGCAGGAGACAAAACATGGCCGCAAACCCCAGCAGCGTCGGCATCGACAAGCTCAGTGCCGCCGCCAATGATTCCCCGGGCGGCAATAACCTGGACAAAGACACTCAGGAAACCCGCGAGTGGATGGATGCGCTCTCGGCAGTCATTGCAAGTGAAGGCCCGGAGCGCGCCCACTTCCTGCTGGAAAAACTGCTGGAACATGCCCGCCAGAAGAGCATCGACATGCCTTTCTCGGCCAACACCGCTTACGTCAACAGCATCGAAACCGAGCAGGAAGCACGCGCACCCGGCAACCTCGTCATTGAGCAGCGGCTGCGTGCCTACATGCGCTGGAACGCGATGGCCATGGTGGTCAAGGCCAACCGGCTGCACCCGGCCGATGGCGGTGATCTGGGCGGGCACATCGGCTCGTTCGCCTCGCTGGCCAGCCTGTTTGGTGCCGGCTTTAACCATTTCTGGCACGCCGAGAGCACTGAGCCTGGCAAAGAGCACGGCGGTGACTGCCTCTACATTCAAGGCCACAGTTCACCCGGAATTTATGCGCGCGCTTTTCTGGAAGGGCGACTGACCGAAGAGCAGTTGCTCAACTTCCGCCAGGAAGTCGGTGGCAAGGGATTGTCAAGTTACCCGCATCCCAAGCTGATGCCCGAGTTCTGGCAATTTTCGACCGTGTCCATGGGTCTGGGCCCCTTGATGGCGATTTACCAGGCGCGTTTCCTGAAATACCTGCATGCCCGAGGCATTGCCAACACCGAAAACCGCAAGGTCTGGGTGTTCTGCGGTGACGGCGAGATGGACGAAATCGAATCGATGGGCGCCATCGGCCTGGCCGCCCGCGAAAAGCTCGACAACCTGGTGTTCGTCATCAACTGCAACCTGCAGCGGCTAGACGGCCCGGTGCGGGGCAATGGCAAGATCATCCAGGAACTCGAAGGCGATTTCCGCGGTGCCGGCTGGAACGTCATCAAGCTGATCTGGGGCAGCAGCTGGGATCCGCTGCTGGCGCGCGACAAGGACGGCGCGCTGCGCAAGATCATGATGGAGTGCAACGATGGCGACTTCCAGTCCTTCAAGGCCAACGACGGCACCTATGTCCGCAAGCATTTCTTTGGCCGCGACCCGCGCACGCTTGAGATGGTTTCCAAGATGAGCGACGACGACATCTGGAACCTGCGCCGCGGTGGCCATGATTCGCAAAAGGTCTATGCCGCCTTCCATTCGGCCGTTAACCACACCGGCCAGCCGAGCGTGCTTCTCATCAAGACTGTCAAGGGTTTTGGCATGGGCAAGAGCGGCGAAAGCAAGAACAATGTGCACCAGGCCAAGAAGCTGACCGACGACGATATCAAGATCTTCCGCGACCGCTTCAACATTCCGATTCCCGACAGCCAGCTGGCCGAGCTGCCGTTTTACAAACCAGCCGATGACACGCCCGAGATGCGCTACCTGCACGAACGGCGCAAGGCGCTGGGCGGCTACCTGCCGCACCGCCGCACCAAGGCCGATGAGCAGTTCACCGTGCCAGCCATTGAAACCTTCAAGGCCGTGCTGGAGCCCACGGCGGAAGGCCGCGAAATCTCGACCACTCAGGCTTATGTGCGTTTTCTCACGCAGTTGCTGCGCGATCAAGCTCTCGGTCCGCGGGTCGTTCCCATCCTGGTGGACGAGGCACGCACGTTTGGCATGGAGGGCCTGTTCCGGCAGATCGGCATTTACAACCCTGCCGGCCAGCAATACACACCCGTGGATAAAGACCAGGTGATGTATTACAAGGAAGACACCAAGGGCCAGATCCTGCAGGAAGGCATCAGCGAGGCTGGTGGCATGTGCAGCTGGATCGCAGCGGCCACCTCCTACAGCACCAACAACCGGATCATGATCCCGTTCTACGTGTATTACTCGATGTTCGGTTTCCAGCGCGTCGGCGACCTGGCCTGGGCGGCTGGCGACATGCTGGCGCGTGGCTTTCTGCTGGGCGGCACCTCGGGCCGGACCACGCTGAACGGCGAAGGCCTGCAGCATGAAGATGGCCACAGCCATATCCTGGCCGGCACCATTCCGAACTGCATCAGCTACGACCCGACCTATGCGCATGAAGTCGGCGTCATCCTGCACCACGGCCTCAAACGCATGGTGGAAAAACAGGAAAACGTCTATTTCTACATCACGCTGCTCAATGAAAACTATGCCATGCCAGGCTTGAAAGCGGGCACTGAAGAGCAGATCATCAAGGGCATGTACCTGTGCAAACAGGCACCGGCCCTTGCCGCGAAGGCGCCGACGGTCCAGTTGCTGGGCAGCGGCACCATCCTGCGTGAGAGCATCGCAGCGCAAGAGCTGCTGGAAAAAGAATGGGGCGTTGCCACCAATGTCTGGAGCTGTCCCAGCTTTAACGAACTGGCGCGTGACGGCCAGGATGCCGAGCGCCACAACCTGCTGCATCCGCTCGAAAAGCCTAGAGTGTCTTTCGTTGGCCAGCAGCTTGAAAAGCACACCGGCCCGGTGGTCGCATCAACCGACTACATGAAGGCCTATGCCGAGCAGATCCGCTCGTTTATTCCTAAAGGCCGTACTTTTAAAGTACTCGGCACTGACGGTTTTGGTCGTAGCGACTTCCGCAGCAAGCTGCGCGAGCACTTTGAAATCAATCGCCACTACATCGTGGTCGCGGCGCTCAAGGCATTGAGCGAAGAGGGTACAGTGCCGGTTGCGAAAGTGGCTGAAGCGATTAAAAAGTACGCCATCCAGGCCGACAAGATTAACCCACTCTACGCTTGAGCATTGAGGAGACACACATGGCAATCGTAGAAATTTTAGTTCCGGACATTGGTGACTTCAGAGACGTCACGGTGATTGAGGTGCTGGTCAAGGTGGGCGACAGCATCAAGGTCGAGCAGTCTCTCATCACCGTCGAGTCCGACAAGGCCTCAATGGAGATTCCATCGTCCAGCGCAGGCGTGCTCAAAGAGCTCAAGGTCAAGCTGGGCGACAAGATCAATATTGGGGACCTGCTGGCGGTGATTGAGGGCAGTGCGCCCGCCGCTGCTTCTGGTACGACCTCTACACCCGCGCCTCAACCCGCACCGCAATCGGCACCTATCACCCCTGCTGTAAGTGCGCCAGCTGTTGCCGCGCCTGCCCACAACCCCAGCGTAGCCCCTACGGGTGTATTGCCTCATGCCTCGCCCTCGGTGCGTAAGTTTGCGCGCGAGCTTGGCGTGCCGCTGGCTGAAGTTAAAGGTGCAGGCCCCAAAGGCCGTATCACGCTGGACGACGTGCAGGCTTTTACCAAATCCGTCATGTTAGGCGCAGTGCAAACGCAGGCTATTGCAGCCGCGGCAGCCAAAGCCTCGGGTGCTGATGGCGCAGGCCTGGGCCTCATCCCCTGGCCCAAGGTGGACTTCACCAAGTTCGGCCCCATCGAGCGCAAGGAAATGGGCCGCATCAAAAAAATCACCGGCGCCAATTTGCTGCGCAACGCAGTGATGATCCCGGCTGTGACCAACCACGACGATGCCGACATCACCGACCTGGAAGCCTTCCGCGTAGCGACCAACAAAGAAAACGAAAAGAGTGGCCTGAAGGTCACCATGCTGGCCTTCCTCATCAAGGCCTGTGTGTCGGCACTCAAGAAGTTCCCCGACTTCAACGCCTCGCTCGATGGTGATGCCATCATCTACAAGCAGTACTTCCACATCGCCTTTGCGGCAGACACACCCAACGGGCTGGTCGTGCCGGTGATTCGCGACTGCGACAAAAAAGGCATCATGCAAATCAGCCAGGAGATGGGTGAACTGGCCAAAAAAGCGCGTGACGGCAAGCTGGGGCCTGCCGACATGAGCGGTGCCTGCTTCACCATATCGAGTTTGGGTGGTATTGGCGGACGTTACTTCACGCCCATCATCAACGCGCCTGAAGTGGCCATCCTCGGGGTGTGTAAAAGCCAGATGGAACCCGTGTGGGACGCTAATTACGAGGGTGGGGCATTTCGTCCACGCTTGATGTTGCCGCTGTCACTCACCTGGGATCACCGCGTGATTGATGGTGCTGCGGCGGCGCGCTTCAATGCCTATCTCGGCCAAATTTTGGTTGACTTCAGACGAGTGCTGCTTTAACGACATGACAATTGGAAGCCTCCAAATGAGCGCAAATTTAATCGACATCAAAGTCCCCGACATCGGTGACTTTGACGAAGTGACCGTGATTGAGCTGCTGGTTAAACCCGGCGACAGCGTCAAAGTGGACCAAAGCCTGCTGACCGTTGAGAGCGACAAAGCGTCGATGGAAATTCCCTCGTCGCAAGCAGGCGTGGTTAAAGAGTTAAAGGTCAAGCTGGGCGACAAGGTCAAGCAAGGATCTCTCGTACTTGTGCTTGAAAGCACAAGCGCGAGCTTCTTGCCAGGTGAAAGTGGCTCTCCGGCTCCCACGGCTTCCACCTTCGCAGGCACGGCCGACCTCGATTGCGACCTGCTGGTTTTAGGCGCAGGCCCCGGCGGTTATTCAGCCGCCTTTCGCGCGGCAGACCTTGGCCTCAAGGTCATTCTGGTCGAGCGCTATGCATCCTTGGGCGGCGTCTGCCTCAACGTCGGCTGCATTCCTTCCAAAGCGCTGCTGCACGTTGCCGCCGTGATGGATGAAGTCAAACATTTTGAAAGCCTGGGCGTGACGTTTGCCGAGCCAAAGGTAGACATCAACAAGCTGCGCACGCACAAAGAAAAAGTCGTCGGCAAGCTCACCGGTGGCCTGGCTGCCATGGCTAAAATGCGCAAGGTCACGGTAGTGCGTGGCCTGGGTAGCTTCGTCGGCACGCATCACCTGCAGGTTGAAGAAACCTCGGGCAGCGCACAGGAAAAATCCGGCAAAAAGCAGACCATTGCATTTAAAAACTGCATCATCGCCGCAGGCTCACAAGCGGCGCGTTTGCCGTTCATGCCCGAAGACCCGCGCGTGGTTGACTCCACTGGTGCGCTGGCTTTGAAAGAAGTCCCCAAGCGTATGTTGATTTTGGGCGGCGGCATCATCGGCCTGGAGATGGGCAGCGTCTACAGCACACTGGGCGCGCGCCTGGACGTGGTTGAAATGCTCGACGGCCTGATGCAGGGCGCTGACCGCGACCTGGTCGAAATCTGGCAAAAAATGAACGCGCCACGTTTTGACAACATCATGTTAAAGACCAAAACGGTAGCTGCCAAAGCCACCAAGGCAGGCATTGAAGTCACGTTTGAAGCAGCCGAGCCAGGCGGCACAGCGCCGGTACCGCAAACCTACGACCTGGTGCTGCAAGCCGTGGGCCGCACACCTAACGGCAACAAGCTCGCCGCAGATAAAGCCGGCGTCAGCGTTACAGAGCGTGGCTTTATTCCGGTAGACATTCAAATGCGCACCAACGTGCCGCACATCTTTGCCATAGGTGACATCGTCGGTCAGCCCATGCTCGCGCACAAGGCCGTGCACGAGGCGCATGTGGCTGCCGAAGTGATTGCCGGCGAGCTGCAGGGCAACAAGGAACTGGCCAGTGCCGCCTTCAACGCCCGCGTGATCCCCAGCGTCGCTTACACCGATCCTGAAATCGCCTGGGTCGGCCTGACCGAGACCGAAGCCAAGGCTCAAGGCATCAAGGTCAAAATAGGCCTGTTCCCCTGGGCCGCATCAGGCCGAGCGATTGCCAATGGCCGCGACGAAGGCGTGACCAAACTGCTGTTTGACGACAGCCCCGAAGCGCACGGCCACGGAAAAATCCTCGGTGGTGGCATCGTCGGCACCCACGCCGGCGACATGATTGGCGAGATTGCGCTGGCCATCGAGATGGGCGCAGACGCCGTGGACATCGGCAAGACCATCCACCCGCACCCGACGCTGGGCGAGAGCATTGGCATGGCGGCGGAGGTGGCGCACGGGAGTTGTACGGATTTGCCGCCATCGAAGAAGTGATGCGCTGAAAGCCTCACCCGGTAGGTCGGCGCACGGTGCGTGGCCTAGAATGAATTTTTTCCTCTGGAGAAGCCATGCCTGAACTCAAGTCCACGCGCTCCCTGTCACGTCGCCGTTTCAACCTGGCCATCACGGCCGGTGCCGCCACCGTGTGTGCGCCGCTTTTTGCCCAGTCGGCCTGGCCGAACAAGCCGATACGCATCATCGTGCCCTACCCGCCCGGCGGCATCACCGACCAGCTGGCGCGCATTGTGCAGGTGGGCCTGCAAACCCGCTTGCAGCAGCCCGTCACCGTCGACAACAAGCCGGGCGCCAACAGCATCATCGGGGTGGACCTGCTGGCCAAGGCGCCGGCCGACGGCAGCACCTTTGCGGTGGTTATTGCCGCCTATGCGGCCAACACCACGCTGTACCCCAAGCTGCCCTACGACCCGCGCAAGGATTTGACCGGCGTGTCCCTGATGGGTATCTCGCCGCTGCTGGCCGCCGTCAACAACGACGCGCCGTTTAAAACGGCAAAAGAGCTGATCGACTATGCGCGCGCGCATCCCGGCAAGATCAGTTTTGGCTCCTCCGGCAACGGCGCGGCCGCGCACCTGACCACCGAGCTGCTCAAGTCCCTCACCAAGACCTACATGGTGCATATTCCTTACCGCGGTACGGCACCGGCCCTGATGGATTTGATGGGCGGGCAGATTCAGCTGCTTTTTGATGTCGGCGCCGGGCTCTTCGCTCAGAGTAAGGCCGGCAAGATCAGGCTGATCGGTGTTGCCAGCGACCGCCGCCTGCCGGCGGCGCCGGAGGTGCCGACTTTCATCGAGCAGGGTGTTGTCGGTTTTACCGGCAGCACCTGGGTCGGCATGCTGGCACCCAGCGCGACGCCCAGAGACATCGTCAAGAGGATGTCGGAAGAAATCGGTAGCATTATCCGCAGCGATGAAACGCGCGCCCGCTTCGACGCGATGGGGATCTTTGGTGCTGGCGGCACGCCGGAGGAGTTTGACGCGTTTATCGCGGCGGAAATCATCAAATGGGCCAAGGTGATCAAGGACGCGGGCGTCAAGGCCGACTAAGGCATTGGGTTACGGTTTTCAGTGCCTTCAGTGATTCAGGGCCGCACACCCGGTGTCTCTCCCGGCATGCCTTTCGGGTTTTTGGGGTCAGAGCCCAAATTCGCCGAGCCTTTGGCTCGCCCGCAGGGTGCGGTGCTGTGCACCGCAGCGAAATTGGTGTCTGACCCCAATAACCCTCCAGCTCCAGTTCGACCAGCTCTGCTGCGCCGTAGGCAAAGGGTTCGGCACGGACACCGTTCATGCAGTTGCGCAGGCGGCGCTGCAACGAGCCCATGGCCTGCCATTCAAGTCGGTACACCGCTTGTGCCCAATGGGGCAAAAACTCTTGGCGCGTCAGCCTGCCGCCTCAGGGTAAACACGTATTCTGAGGACGCGATACGGTGAAATACTTGAGTTCATGCGGTTGAATTTCCTATCCGTTGCGCGGTTCGCATACAACTGAAGTCATGAAATCTTCCGCATAAATTTGAAATTCCTATTTTTGGCGGTTCAACCTGGAGGGATACCGATCATGGTGGCGTTCAATCTCAACGGAAAATCAGTCTCGGTCGAGGCTGATTCGAAAAGCCTGCTGCTTTGGGTATTGCGGGACGATCTCAAGCTGACGGGCACCAAATATGGCTGCGGTGCAGCCCTGTGCGGCGCGTGCACGGTGCATGTGGACGGCAAGGCGGTGCGCGCCTGTGTCACGCCGATGTCGGCGGTCGCCGGCAAGCGAGTGAAAACGATCGAAGGCTTGTCACCGGACTCGACGCACCCGCTGCAGAAAGCCTGGGTCGCCGAGCAGGTCCCGCAGTGTGGCTACTGCCAGTCCGGCCAGCTCATGAAGGCCGCGGAATTGCTGGCGAAGACCAAAAAGCCGAGCCGCAAGCAGATCGTCGCCCACATGGACGGCAACATCTGCCGCTGCGGCACCTACAGCAATATCATCGCCGCCATCGAGCGCGCATCAAAGGAGGGCTGAGCCATGGCTACCATCGTCAATTCCGGCATCGACATTTCCCGCCGCAGGTTGCTCCAGGGTGCCGGCGGGCTGACCTTCTACCTCGCCCTCGAAGCCAGCGGGGTGCGCCTCATCGGCGACGCCGAAGCGCAGACAGCGCCGCTTGCGCTGAACGCATGGGTGCGCATCGCCCCCGACGGCACGGTGACGATTTACACGCCGGGCGCCGAAATGGGTCAGGGCTCGATGACTTCCCTGCCGCTCATCCTTGCCGAAGAAATGGACGCCGACTGGTCAAAGGTGAAGCTCGAATGGGCGCCGGCCGAACCTGAAATCTACGGCTACGTGAATCCGCTTGGCAAGAACCGCATGATGTTTATCGTCGGCAGCCGCGCCGTGATGCTGTACTTTCACGACCTGCGCATGGCCGGCGCGCAGGTGCGCAAGATCCTCGTTGCCAATGCCGCCGACAAATGGGGCGTTGCCGCTGGCTCGCTCAAGACCGAGCCCGGCTTTGTCGTCGATCCGGCGTCCAACCGCCGCATGAGCTACGGCGAGATCGCGGCGTTTGCGCAGGTCCCCGCTACGTTTCCTGTCGTGGACAAGAGCGAACTCAAGGATAAGAGCCAGTTCCGGCTGATCGGCAAGT
The DNA here is from genome assembly GCA_038902795.1 of Polaromonas sp. Lineage (GTDB taxonomy): Bacteria > Pseudomonadota > Gammaproteobacteria > Burkholderiales > Burkholderiaceae_C > Polaromonas. The sequence goes on from JBCKNJ010000013.1 coordinate 12,087, forward strand.
CGATGCCGCGCCGCGATATTCCGGCCAAAGTCAACGGTACGGCGCAATTCTCCATCGACGTCGACCTGCCGGGCATGGTGTACGCGACCACCAAGCACTCTCCGGTGCACGGCGGCGAGCCCGACAACTGGAACGACGCCAATATCAAGAAGATGCCCGGCGTGATCGGCACGCTGCGGCTCCCCGACGGTGTCGCCGTGATCGCCGACAGCTTCCCGCGCGCCATGGCCGCGCGCCGCGCGCTCGAAGTCACCTGGAAAAAAGGCGCGAAGGCTGAAGGCTACGACTCCGAGGCGGCCCTGGGCGCCTATGCCAAGGTCCACGCCGACCCTGCCGCAAAGACGCAAACGCTCGATTCCAAGGGCGACGCCAAGGCGGCTTTCGCCTCGGCCACCAAGACTTACAAGGCGGAGTTTCGCAGCGACTACGGCTACCACGCGCAAATGGAGCCCTTGAACGCCGTGGCCCGCTTCAATGCCGCGGGCGATCACGTGGAGGTCTGGGAAGGGACCCAGGGACCTGACGTGTCGCGCAACGCGATTGCCAAGACGCTCGGATTCAAGCCCGAGCAGGTCACCCTCCATCAATGCTACATGGGCGGCGGCTTCGGGCGTCGCACCATAGGCGACTATGCATCCGAGGCGGCGCGCATCGCGCGCGAGGCGCGCCGGCCGGTGAAGCTGGTGTGGACGCGCGAGGAGGATCTCGCCCACGGCAGGTTCCGCCCGCAGTCCTTCCTGTGCCTGGAGGCCGCGCTCGACAAGGACGGAAAGGTCAGCGGCTGGACGCACTGCGTCGTCGGCGACGGCGGCGGGGGGTTGCTCTCCACCGGCATCAGACCATACTACTACCAGATCCCCAACCAGCACATCGAAATGCGCCCCACCTCGCACGGTGTCCAGGTCATACACTGGCGGGCGGTCGGCCACGTCTTCAACGTCTTCGCCATCGAATCGTTCGTCGACCAGATGGCGGTGGACCAGGGCATGGATCCGGTCGATTTCCGCTTCCAGCGCATGTCGATCACGCCGCAGGCGCGCGCGGTGTTCGAGAAAGTGGTGCAGATGTCTGACTGGAAGGCGCCACGGCCGAAGGGACGGGCTCTCGGTATCTCCATCAGCGAGCGCTCGGGCTCGCTCGGTGCCGGTGTCGCCGAAATTTCGCTCGATCGCAAAACCGGCAAGATCCGCGTACACAAGACCTGGCTCGCGGTCGACGGCGGCCTGATCGTCCAGCCCGAAATGGCCAAGAGGAACATCGAGAGCGGCATCGTCTACGGTCTGTCGAGCGTGCTGTACGAGCGCGTCACCATCAAGGACGGCGCCGTTCAGCAGAGCAACTTCCACGACTATCACGTGTTGCGCATGTCGGAAATGCCCGAGGAAATGAACGTGGCGTTTGTCGAACGCGACGCGCCGCCCACCGGCCTGGGCGAGATCGCCAACCCGTGGGTCGGCGCGGCCGTGGCGAACGCATTCTTTCGTCTGACCGGCAAGCGGCTGCGCCACATGCCGTTCACCCCGGCGCGCGTGTTCGAGGCACTGAAGGCGTAAGCGTGACCCCGCCCGGTATTATTTCTTCGGCATATAGAGATCGGTGATCGAGCCTTCGGCGATGCCTTCGTCTGACTGGGTGGCAACGCGCCGCGCACCATCAAAACGCCTATCCCAGTAGGCGGTGGACATGCTTTCAACCCGCACCTGGGCCCCCGGCTTGGGCGAGTGGATGAACTTGCCATTGCCGACGTAAATGCCAACGTGGCTAAACGCCCGCTTCAGGGTGTTGAAGAAAACCAGGTCACCCGGCTGCAACTCGTTTTTGTCTATGTTCTGGGTAGCGGCGGCTTGCTGCTCGGATTTGCGGGGCAGTAGCAGGCCAACGGTTTGCTCATACATGGCTCGCACAAACCCGCTGCAATCAAAGCCGCCATCGCCCTCGGTGCTGTTACCACCGCGCTTGTACGGCATACCCATAAAACCCAGGGCATTAAAAACCAGCTCGGAGGCCTTGCTACTGACGTTTTGGCGAACTTGGTCGATACGCTGGTCAATTTGCGTCAGCAAGCCCTTGTCGGCAATTAGCTTGTCAAGGTCATCACCAGCGGGAGCCGCGTGTACGCCAGCGGCAAACAGCGCGGCGGCGGCAAGGGTGAGCAGGGGGGCTGTAAAACGCATGACCCGCAGGATACTTGAAGGAGTAGTCCTACGTCAACCTCCTTGAGGCGTGGTTCAAAAAGTAACGTTTTTGAGAGTTATTGGGGTCAGACACCAATTTCACTGCGGTGCATCGCACCGCGCCCTCCGGGCGAGCCGTAGGCTCGGCGAATTTGGGCTCTGACCCCAAAAACTCTTGGATGGTTTGCCTATGACTCAACCGATGGCCACCCGAAAAAATGTTACCCGATTTTGAACCACACCGAAATATATATAAATCAATGACTGATGATCGGAATTCGCTTGAACTCACCCGTGGCAATCTTCTTTTGCCACTCCGCTGGCCCGGTGATGTGCACACTGGTGCCGCCTGCATCCACCGCCACCGTCACCGGCATGTCGACCACATCGAACTCGTAAATCGCTTCCATGCCGAGGTCGGCAAAGCCGACGACTTGGGCGTGCTTGATGGCTTTGCTGACGAGGTAGGCGGCGCCGCCTACGGCCATCAGGTAGGCGCTCTGGTGTTTTTTGATGGCTTCAATCGCCACCGGCCCGCGTTCGGCCTTGCCTATCATGCTGATGAGTCCGGTTTGCGCCAGCATCATTTCGGTAAAGCCGTCCATGCGGGTGGCGGTGGTCGGGCCTGCCGGGCCGACGGCCTCGCCTTTGACCGGGTCAACCGGGCCGACGTAGTAAATCACGCGGTTGGTGAAATCAACCGGCAACTTTTCGCCCTTGAGCAACATGTCGGCGATGCGTTTGTGCGCGGCATCGCGGCCGGTCAGCATCTTGCCGTTGAGCAGCAGCGTCTCGCCGGACTTCCAGCTGGCGACTTCTGCTTTTGTGAGCGTATTGAGGTTGACCTTTTTGCTCTTGTTGTAGTCGGGCATCCAGTTGACGTTGGGCCATAAATCAAGTGATGGCGGGGTTAGGTACACCGGGCCGCTGCCGTCCATGACGAAGTGTGCGTGGCGGGTGGCGGCGCAATTGGGGATCATCGCCACCGGCTTGCCTGCGGCATGGGTCGGATACATCTTGATCTTGATGTCGAGCACCGTCGTCAGGCCGCCCAGGCCTTGCGCGCCTATGCCGAGTGCGTTGACTTTTTCGAACAGCTCAAGCCGCAGCGCTTCGACCTTGCTCAGTGCTTCGCCGCCGATCTTGGCGCTGGCCGCCTTGGCCTGCAGCTCGTACATGTCGAGGTCGTCCATCAGGCTTTCCTTGGCCATCAGCATGGCTTTTTCAGCGGTGCCGCCTATGCCTATGCCCAGCATGCCGGGCGGGCACCAGCCGGCGCCCATGGTGGGCACGGTTTTAAGCACCCAGTCAACAATCGAATCGCCGGGGTTGAGCATGGCCAGCTTGCTTTTGTTTTCAGAGCCGCCGCCTTTGGCTGCAACGGTCACTTCAAAGGTGTTACCGGATACCAGCTCGGTAAATATCACGGCAGGCGTGTTGTCTTTGGTGTTTTTGCGGTCGAACTGCGGGTCGGCGACGATCGATGCACGCAGTGTGTTGTCAGGGTGGTTGTAGGCACGGCGCACGCCTTCGTTGACGGCATCGTCAACCGAGCCGGTAAAGCCTTCCCAGCGCACGTCCATGCCGATTTTCAAAAACACGTTGACGATGCCGGTGTCCTGGCAAATCGGGCGGTGCCCGGTGGCGCTCATCTTGCTGTTGGTCAGAATTTGCGCAATCGCGTCCTTGGCGGCCGGGCTTTCTTCGGCCTCATAGGCGCGCGCCAGGTGGGCGATGTAATCGGCCGGGTGGTAGTAGCTGATGTACTGCAGGGCGGCGGCGACGGATTCGATCAGGTCGGCTTGTTTGATGGTCGTGGTCATGTGTGTGATGAAAAGAAATGACTGGAGGGGAAAGGTTTTTATTTTCAGGGGCGGCCAAACTACACTAGGGTAGCCCTCAGCCCTCTAGTTTGACAGGTAACCCCGGCAGCCCCCGACCATGACAACACGCACCGAACACGACACCTTTGGTCCGATAGATGTACCCGCCAACCGGCTCTGGGGCGCGCAAACCCAGCGCTCGCTGCAGAACTTCGATATTTCCGGCGAGCAGCAGCCGCGCGAGATCATCCGGGCGCTGGCGCAGGTCAAGCGGGCCTCGGCCAGCGTCAATCTGGCGCTCGGCCTGCTTGACGGGAAAAAGGCGCTGGCCATCATGGCCGCGGCCGACGAAGTCATCGCGGGCAAACACCCGGACGAATTTCCACTGGTGGTCTGGCAGACCGGCTCGGGCACGCAAACCAACATGAACGTCAACGAGGTGCTGGCGAATCGCGCCAGCGAGTTGCTAGGCGGCGAGCGCGGCGAGAACCGCTTGGTGCACCCGAATGACGAGGTGAACCGCAGTCAGTCGTCGAACGACGTGTTTCCCACGGCAATGCATGTGGCTGCGGTGGACGCCATCACGCACCGGCTGCTGCCGGCGATCGAAAAATTGCGCGCTACGCTGGCACGGAAGGCGCAGGATTTTGACGGCATCGTCAAAATTGGCCGCACCCATTTGCAGGACGCCACGCCGCTGACGCTTGGGCAGGAGTTTTCGGGTTACGTGGCGCAGCTGGCACACGGGCAGCAGCATGTGAAGGCAGCCTTGCCGCACCTGTGCGAGCTGGCGCTCGGCGGCACGGCTGTCGGCACCGGGCTCAATGCACCGCCAGCTTATGCAGAGCAGGCGGCTGCCGAACTGGCGCGGCTGACCGGCCTGCCTTTTGTCACGGCGCTCAACAAATTCGAAGCCATGGCGTCGTGTGATGCGCTGGTGCATGCGCACGGCGTGCTCAAGACGCTGGCTGCCAGTCTGATGAAAATTGCCAACGATGTGCGCTGGCTGGCCAGCGGGCCGCGCAGCGGCATCGGCGAGCTGAGCATTCCGGAAAACGAACCCGGCTCGTCCATCATGCCGGGCAAGGTCAATCCCACGCAGAGCGAAGCGGTCACCATGCTCTGCTGCCAGGTGTTCGGTAACGACGTGGCCATCAACATGGGTGGGGCGTCGGGCAATTTCGAACTCAATGTGTTTCGCCCGATGATCGCCCACAACTTCCTGCAAAGCGTTCGCCTGCTGGCCGATGGTATGGTGAGTTTTAACGACCACTGCGCTGTGGGCATTGAACCCAACCGGGCGAGAATTGCGGAGCTGGTCGGCCGCTCGCTGATGCTGGTCACGGCGCTGAACCCCCACATCGGTTACGACAAGGCCGCCTTCATCGCCAAAAAAGCCCATAAGGAAGGCAGTAGCCTGCGCGATGCGGCGCTGGCATCCGGTTACGTCAGTGGCGAGCAGTTTGACGCGTGGGTTGTACCTGCCAACATGGTTGGCAAGTAGCAGGCTTTCAATGCTTTTGCGCTGCAATGCCGTCTGGCTGCCAAAGGCGGCCTCGATCAGATGCAGCAACTCAACCAGAAAATGAAAGACATAGACGCCTTGGGCTGCGATCAGTCCGACGTACAGCGGTAACTACAGCCAGCGGCTGGCAAAAATGAAGTTGGGAATGGGACGCAGAGGCGAAACTTTGGCGGGGGTGGGAGTGGGTTCGGACATCAGGGTGAGGGTGTAAACGGAATCGCCGTATTGTAGGCTGGGGTCCAACTTGGACAGCGTGGGATTAAATCTGTAAGCTTTGCGCCAGTCAGTCGACTGTAAGTGCCAGACGGGACATTAGTATGCATTCGACCATAAACCCAGGAGACATGACACCATGAGCGCGCCTTCATCTTCCGCTATCGAATCCATGCTGGTCGAAAACCGGGTATTTTTCCCGAGTCCAGCGCTTGTCAAAACAGCCCGCATATCCGGCATGGATGCCTACAACGCCCTATGCGCCCATGCGGAAAAAGACTTTGAAGGCTTCTGGGAAAAACTGGCGCGTGAAAACCTGAGCTGGAAGAAGCCTTTTACCCAGACTCTCGACGAGTCCAACGCTCCTTTCTATAAATGGTTTGCAGACGGCGAACTCAATGCCTCGTACAACTGCCTGGACCGCCACCTCGGCACCACCACCGAAAACAAAAAAGCCATTATTTTCGAGAGCGATGACGGCAAGGTCACCAACGTCACCTACAAGGAACTGCACGTCAGGGTCTGCCAGTTCGCCAATGCGCTCAAGGCCATGGGCATCAAAAAGGGCGACCGCGTCATCATCTACATGCCGATGACGGTCGAGGGCGTGGTGGCCATGCAGGCCTGCGCACGCATCGGGGCCACCCATTCCGTCGTGTTTGGCGGCTTTTCCGCCAAGAGCCTGCAGGATCGCATCCAGGATGCCGGCGCGGTGGCGGTGATCACGGCCAATTACCAACTGCGTGGCGGCAAGGAGCTGCCGCTCAAGGCGATTGTGGACGAAGGCATTGCCATGGGTGGCTGCGAGTCCATCAAAAACGTGGTGGTTTACCAGCGCACGCCCACGGCCTGCAACATGGTGGCCGGGCGCGACAGCCTGATGCATGAGGTCACCGCTTCCCAGCCGGCCACCTGCGAACCCGAATTTGTCGGTGCCGAGCATCCGCTGTTCATCCTGTACACCTCCGGCTCGACCGGCAAACCCAAGGGTGTGCAGCACAGCACCGGCGGCTACCTGCTGTGGGCCAAGCTGACGATGGACTGGACCTTCGACATCAAGCCCGAGGACGTGTTCTGGTGCACGGCCGACATCGGCTGGATCACTGGCCACACCTACGTGGCCTACGGCCCGCTGGCGGCCGGCGCGACCCAGGTCATTTTCGAAGGCATTCCCACCTACCCGAATGCAGGCCGCTTCTGGCAGATGATCGAAAAGCACAAGGTCAGCATTTTCTACACCGCGCCGACAGCGATCCGTTCGTTGATCAAGGCGGCGGAAGCAGACGAAAAAATCCATCCGGCGCGCTCCGACCTGAGCAGCCTGCGCATTCTCGGCACGGTCGGCGAGCCGATCAACCCCGCAGCCTGGATGTGGTACTACAAAAACATCGGCGGCGAGCGCTGCCCGGTGGTCGACACCTTCTGGCAAACCGAAACCGGTGGCCACATGATCACGCCGCTGCCGGGCGCGACGCCGCTGGTACCCGGCAGCTGCACGCTGCCGCTGCCGGGCATCATGGCGGCCATCGTCGATGAGCAGGGCAAGGACGTGCCCAACGGCTCCGGCGGCTTGCTGGTGTTCAAGCGTCCCTGGCCGTCGATGATCCGCACCATCTGGAACGATCCCGAGCGCTTCAAGAAAAGTTATTTCCCCGAGGAAATGGGCGGAACGATGTACCTGGCCGGTGACGGCGCGGTGCGCAGCACCGACCGCGGTTATTTTCGAATTACCGGCCGTATCGACGACGTGCTCAACGTCTCCGGTCACCGCATGGGTACGATGGAGATCGAATCGGCGCTGGTGTCCCATTCCGCTTTGGTGGCCGAGGCCGCGGTGGTGGGCCGGCCCGATGATTTGACGGGCGAGGCGATTGTGGCTTTTGTGGTGCTCAAGCGCTCACGCCCCACCGGCGACGAGGCCAAGGCGATTGCCAAGGAGCTGCGCGACTGGGTCGCCAAGGAAATCGGGCCGATCGCCAAACCCAGGGACATCCGCTTTGGTGACAACCTGCCCAAGACGCGCAGCGGAAAAATCATGCGCCGCCTGTTGCGGGGTATCGCCAGAGGCGAGGCCATCACACAGGACACATCGACACTTGAGAATCCGGCCATTCTCGAGCAGTTGTCCGAGAACCTTTGAGAGTTATTGGGGTCAGAGCCCAATTTCGCTGCGGTGCATCGCACCGCGCCCTCCGGGCGTGCCGTAGGCTAGTCGCATTTGGGCTCTGACCCTAAAAACTCCCATAAAAAAAGCCCGCGAGTAGCGGGCTTTTTTTATGCTCTGCATTGTGATGTGACGCAGCGGCCACTTCTGGTTTACTTTGTAGCCAGAACCCAGGCGGCCAGTTTTTTGGCTTCATCGGCATTGACTTGTGCCATCGCAGGCATGGGCACGGGGCCCCAGACACTAGAAGAACCGCTCCCCTTGATGATTGTGACTGCGAGCTTGTCGGCAGCGTCTTTCTGGCCGGCGTACTTGGCGGCTATAGCCTTGTAGGACGGTCCGACCACTTTTTTGTCAATCGCGTGGCATACCATGCAGTTTTTGGCGCTGGCCAGTGCCAGATCGGCCATGGCTGGAGTTGATGCGGCAATGCCAGCGGCGAGGGTAGCGATGGCGACAAGAATATGCTTCATGAATTGTCCCAGTGGGGGAGTGATGGGTTGGGTTACAGTGGTTTAACGTCATTGTATTGAGGTTGGTTGACTTTTGTTTAAAGGGTATTATCGGTTTTACCCCTTGTTTGCCCAGCGCTTGTAGTTTCTTTACATACTGTTAAAAACAGGAGTTACAGATGTATTTTTTATTAATTGGAATTGTCGCTGGGGCGCTGAAATATCTTGAGATTGGTCCTTTTACGGCCTTGCCCTGGTGGATGGTTTTGTCGCCATTTGGAATGGCTGTGCTTTGGTGGTGGTACGCAGACAGCTCCGGCTACACCAAGCGCAAGGAAGTCGAAAAAATGGACAAGCGCCGCGAAGACCGCATTGAAAAGTCGCGTGAAGCGATGGGTATGTTGTCTGCCAAAAAGCGCAAGTAGAAGTACCCTTATGAGTAATCGTCCAGCACCGCACCCTTGCTGGCGCTGGATACGTTAAAGGCAAACTTGGCCTGCACACCGCGCGTGTACCTAGGCTTGGGGGCTACCCAGCCGACCTTGCGCTTGGCGAGCTCTTCGTCGCTGATGTTGAGTTGCAGCAGCAACTGTTTTGCGTCAATCGTGATCGAATCGCCTTCGTGGATAAACGCGATGTTGCCGCCCGCAGCGGCCTCTGGTGCAACGTGGCCGACCACCATGCCCCAGGTACCGCCTGAAAAACGGCCATCGGTGATCAGGCCCACGCTTTCCCCCAGGCCCGCACCAATCAGCGCGCTGGTAGGGGCCAGCATTTCGGGCATGCCGGGACCGCCTTTGGGGCCGAGGTAGCGCAACACCATCACGTCGCCAGCCACTATTTTGCCCGCCAGAATGGCAGCCAGTGCTGTTTGCTCATCGTCAAACACACGGGCCGGGCCAGTCATCACCGGGTTTTTCAGGCCGGTGATTTTGGCCACGCAACCTTCAGGTGACAAGTTGCCCTTGAGGATGGCCAGGTGGCCCTGCTTGTACATTGGGTTGTTGATGGGGCGGATCACGTCCTGGTCAGCACGCGGCACATCGGGGATGTCTTTCAGCACTTCTGCAATCGTCTGGCCGGTGATGGTGATGCAGTCGCCGTGCAGCAACCCGGCTACCAGCAGCATTTTCATGACTTGCGGAATGCCACCAGCCTGGTGCAGATCGACCGCCAGGTATTGGCCGGACGGCTTTAGGTTGCACAGCACGGGGGTTTTCTGGCGCACGCGCTCAAAATCATCAATCGTCCACTCGACGCCAGCCGCGTGTGCAATCGCCAAAAAGTGCAGCACGGCGTTGGTGGAGCCGCCAATGGCCATGATGACGGCAACGGCGTTTTCGATCGATTTGCGGGTGACGATGTCGCGCGGTTTCAGATCCATCTTGATAGCTTCGACCAGTACCCTGGCGGACTCCCGGGCCGAGGTCACTATCTCGTCATGCGGATTGGCCATGGTGGAGGAATAAGCCAGCGAGATGCCCAGTGCCTCAAACGCAGACGACATGGTGTTGGCCGTGTACATGCCGCCGCACGAGCCGGTGCCGGGGATGGCGCGACGCTCGATCTGTAGCAGGTCTTCGTCGCTCAGACGGCCCGCCGCGTTCTCGCCCACGGCCTCAAACACGCTCACGATGTTGAGCTCTTTGCCTTTGTAATGCCCAGGCAGGATGGTGCCGCCATAGACAAAGATGGCGGGCACATTGGCGCGCAACATGCCCATCAGGCCACCCGGCATGTTTTTGTCGCAGCCACCGATGACGACCACACCATCCATCCACTGACCCTGCACGCAGGTCTCAATGCAGTCGGAAATCACCTCGCGGCTGACCAGCGAGTACTTCATGCCTTCGGTGCCCATGGCGATGCCGTCGGAAATGGTCGGCGTGCCAAACGTCTGCGCTTTGCCCCCGGCTTCTTCAATGCCGATGACCGCCGCGTCGGCCAGTTTTTGCAGACCGCTGTTGCACGGGGTGATGGTGCTGTGGCCGTTGGCCACCCCGATCATGGGCTTCTTGAAGTCGTCGGCCTCGTAGCCCATGGCGTAGTACATGGAGCGGTTGGGCGCGCGCGACTTGCCTTCGGTGATGTTTTTGCTGCGTGGGTTGAGCGTGATGATTTTTGTTTCGACCATGGCTTTTTGTGGATTCGTGGGTAAGTGATGTGGGAAGTTTAACTTTAGTGGCTGATTTTAGGCGCTGACGGTGATGCGACTTTGATGGCTCAGACTGGCTCGTGCGCCGCGTCCACAAACGGGTTGACGATGCGCAGGCCGCCCACCAGTTGCTGGTGTTGCATGTCTTCCGAGTACAGCGTGCTGCAACCGGCCAGTTGCGCCGCCGCAATGATGAGGCTGTCGTAAAACGCATAGCTGGTCTCGCTGCGAATGTGCAATGCCTGGGCCAGCAGATCGGTGCTGGGGCCGACCTTGTTCATCGGCTCCAGCAACTGCGTGGTGTAGGCCATGATCTGCTCTACGCTCAAGGACAGGCGTTTGGCATTGACCGCCACATTGCAGAACTCCTGCAGCACCTGGTAGCTGACAACACCCAGCCCGGAACTGGCAGCGTGGGCCAGCAGATCTTTGGCGCAGTTTTGTTTGCGTGGCGTGCTACTGTCAAAGCAGTAGACGGCGATGTTGGTGTCGAGGAAAAAACGGGTGGCCGTAGATGTGCTCATCACATGCCAGCTTATTTGCCCAGACGCTTGAGCATGCGCTGCTCACGCTCATTGAACTCATCGCGTACAGGTGGGCGTGTGTGTGCAGGCGTGTACGCTTTGTGTGCGGCCAGTTTGCTTTGCTTGGCAGTAGGGGCGGTAATCTGGTCAATGATGCGGCGCACGCGCGCCTGTTGCTCATCCTGGCCTTGTTGCTGCACAAAACCATTCAACCAGATGCGAAACTCTTCGTTCAGCGTCGTGCCTCGCGCACGCGCCAGCTCGCGCGCCTGTGCAATCAGATCGTTTTGAGCACTAAAGGTAATATTTTGCATTCATAAAGTGTACACGAATTCCATTCGTGTACACAATACTGATAAGCAGTGCTGCGAACCATCCGCGTAGCCCGCAGGCACAATGCCCCCATGCTAATTCATCCCCAAATCAATCCCGTCGCGCTGCAAATCGGGCCGCTGGCTGTCCACTGGTACGGCCTGACTTATCTGGCCGCCTTTGGGCTGTTCTTTTTTCTCGCCACGCTGCGGCTTAAACATCAACCTTATGCGTCCATCACCGGCCCGGGTGTGTGGTCTCGCAGAGACATTGAAGACATCCTTTTTCTGGGTCTGATGGGCGTGGTGCTGGGTGGGCGTATTGGTTACTGCCTGTTCTACAAACCCGGTTATTACGCCAGCCATCCGCTGGAGATTTTCTATCTCTGGCAGGGTGGTATGAGCTTTCACGGCGGCATGTTGGGTGTGCTGGCTTCGCAGCTCTGGTTTGCACGTACGCGCCAGCGGCCCTGGCTACAGGTGACGGACTTCATCGTGCCCTGCGTGCCCACCGGGCTGGCGGCGGGGCGTCTCGGCAATTTCATCAACGGCGAGTTGTGGGGCCGCTTTTCATCGCCTGATCTGCCCTGGGGCATGGTGTTCCCGGGCAGTGGCTCGATGCTGCCGCGTCATCCGTCGCAGGTGTACCAATTTTTGCTGGAAGGACTGCTGCTATTTGTGCTGCTGTGGCTGTATGCACGCAAGCCACGAAAAATGGGGCAAGTCTCTGGTGCGTTTTTGTTTGGTTACGGCGTGTTGCGCTTCATCGCCGAGTTTTTCCGCGAGCCTGATGATTTTCTGGGCATCCTCGCACTGGGCATGAGCATGGGCCAGTGGCTCTGTGTACCCATGATCGTGGCGGGTATTGGGCTCTGGGTTTGGGCTTCAAAGAAGGCGGCCACTACATGACCAACACAAAACCAACTCAAGCCAGCAACACCTTGACGCCGCGCATCGAAAGCCGGAGTTTTTGGGGTCAGAGCCCAAATTCGCCGAGCCTACGGCTCGCCCGGAGGGCGCGGTGCGATGCACCGCAGCGAAATTGGTGTCTGACCCCAATAACTCCGGCTTGTCTACGCTCAGGTGCTGCCCCAAACTTCTTGCGCCGTCTCGATCACCAGGCGCAGCTTGGCGCGCTGCGCTTCGACAGCGATGTCATTGCCATGCACCGTGCTGCTGAAGCCGCACTGGGGTGACAGCGCCAGCTGGTCGAGCGGTGCGTATTTGGCGGCTTCTTCGATGCGGCGCTTGATGTCGTCTTTGCTTTCCATGGCACCGAACTTGGTGGTGATGAGGCCGAGCACAACCGTCTTGCCCTTGGGCAGGTAGCGCAGTGGCTTGAAGTCGCCGCTGCGGGAGTCGTCGTATTCCATGAAGTAGGCATCAAGGTTCATTTCCTTGAGCAATGCTTCTGCCACCGGTTCGTAGTTGCCCGATGCGGCGTGCGTGCTCTTGAAGTTGCCCCGGCACAGGTGCATGGCCAGCAGCATGCCGGCGGGCTTTTGCGCAACCACCTTGTTGATGAAGGCCGCGTAGCGGTGTGGCAACTCGTTCGGGTCATCGCCGCGCTGGCGAGCGGCTTCACGCATTTTTTCGTCGCACAGGTAGGCCATGTTGGTGTCGTCCATCTGCACGTAGTTACAACCGGCTGCTGATAGCGAGCGCAGTTCGTCGCCATAGGCCTTGGCCACGTCGTCGTAAAACTCGGGGTCCAGCTCGGGGTAGGCTTCGCGGCTGATGCCGGCGCGCCCGCCGCGAAAGTGCAGCATGGTTGGCGAGGGGATAGTGACCTTGGGCGTGTTGCCCGCGCTGACTTGGCTCTTGAGGTAGTTGAAGTCTGCCAACTGGATGTCTTTGTCGTGGCGTACCTTGCCAATCACACGCATTACCGGCGGGGCCAGCTCCTCGCTGCCATCGGGCCGGATCACGGTAACCGGGATGTCGGTCTTTACGCCGCCGAGCTGGTCGAGAAAGTCGATGTGAAAGTAGGTGCGGCGGAACTCGCCGTCGGTGATGCTTTTCAGGCCCACGTCTTCCTGGAACTTGACAATCTCGGTGATCGCCTTGTCTTCGACCGTGCGCAGTTGCTCCGGCGTGATCGCGCCTTTGGCTTTTTGCTCGCGTGCCTCAAGCAGGTATTTCGGGCGCAGGAAACTGCCCACATGGTCATAACGGGCGGGTAGGTGGGGGGCGGCGGTGCTCATGCGGGTCTCCTTTGAAATGGGGCAAGAAGCTTGATGGTAAGGCATGTATCTGGGTGTCATATGGGTCGTGGGTTCGCTTGTCGTGGGTTCGCTGACCCTCGATTCCTCCTATAGACCGGAGACCTGATTTGCGGTAAAAATGCAGCGCGCCTGACTTGAGCTTCCGCTTTTCCTTTTTCCTTTTTCCCTTGCCACTTCCTTATCCAGAGACATCCCCATGCAACGCACCCACTTTCTACGCTCCGCCACGGCGGTCTTTCTGGCATTCGCGCTGGGCTCACCCCTGGTGGCGCTGGCGCAGGCTTGGCCAATCAAGCCGATCCGCCTGATCGTCAACTTCCCCGCCGGAGGTTCGCCTGACGTGGTGGCACGCGCCATCGCCACGCCGCTGTCGCAGGCACTCGGCCAGCCGGTGCTGGTTGACAACCGCGGCGGTGCGGGCGGCATTATCGGTGCCGACCTCGCCGCCAAGGCCGCGCCGGATGGCTACACGATCCTGCTGTCTTCGGGCAGTGCGATGTCCATCGTGCCGCACATCACGCCCAAGCTGCCCTTCGACCCCAACAAGGACCTGGTGCCGGTCGCTGCGGGTGCGCGGCTCGAATTGTTCCTGGTCTCGCGCAGCGGGCTGCCGTTCGGCAACTACGCCGACTTCGTCAAGTACGTCAAGGCCAATCCGGGCAAGCTGAGCTATGGCTCACCTGGCACTGGAACGTCGCCGCACATTGCCGGCGAGATGCTGAAGGCGCAGGCCGGCATATTTGCGGTGCACATCCCCTACCGCGGCGCGGGCGCAGCCTTGACAGACCTCCTGGGTGGCACGGTGGACTACGTGTTTGATCCAGGCATTGCTTTTCAGCACATCGACTCGGGCCGACTGCGGCTGCTGGCGGTGGGCAGCGCCAAGCGCTCGCCGCTGTATCCCAACACGCCCACGCTGGCCGAACTCGGGCTGACCGGTTTCGATGTTGGCACCACGCATGGATTCTGGGCGCCTGCGGGCACGCCGCCGGCCATTATCGAAAGGCTCAACACCGAGATCAACCGCGCGGTCGCCCTGCCGGCGGTGGCGGCGGCCATCCGCGCGCTGGGCGCCGAGCCCACGCCCATAACCCCGGCGCAGTTCGGCAGCGTGATTCAAAGCGACAGCCGACGCTACGCCGCCATCATCAAAGAACGCAATATTCAGGCCGACTGAGCCGGATTTTTGAACACCTGAACAGGATTTGAAGGCCAATCTCAAACCGTCAAAAGCATAAAAAAAGCCAGCCATCGTTTCCGGTGGTTGGCTTTTTGAGTTATTGGGGTCAGACACCAATTTCGCTGCGGTGCGTCGCACCGCGCCGTCCGGGCGAGCCGTAGGCTCGGCGAATTTGGGCTCTGACCCCAAAAACTCTTACAGCGTATCAATAAAGCTGCGCAGCTTATCCGACCGCGAAGGGTGCTTGAGCTTGCGCAGGGCCTTGGCTTCTATCTGACGAATGCGTTCGCGCGTCACGTCGAACTGCTTGCCGACTTCTTCCAGCGTGTGGTCGGTTGACATCTCGATACCAAAGCGCATACGCAGCACTTTAGCTTCGCGTGGGGTCAGGCTGTCGAGGATATCTTTGACCACATCGCGCAGGCCGGCCTGCATCGCGGCTTCCAGCGGTGCGGTGTTGGAGCTGTCTTCAATGAAGTCGCCAAGGTGTGAATCGTCATCGTCACCAATCGGCGTTTCCATCGAGATCGGCTCTTTCGCGATCTTCATGATCTTGCGGATCTTGTCTTCAGGAATCTCCATCTTCTCGGCAAGCACGCTGGCATCCGGCTCAAAGCCAAACTCTTGCAAGTGCTGGCGGCTCAGGCGGTTCATCTTGTTGATGGTTTCGATCATGTGTACCGGGATGCGAATGGTACGCGCCTGGTCAGCGATGGAACGGGTGATCGCCTGGCGAATCCACCAGGTTGCATAGGTGGAGAACTTGTAGCCGCGACGGTATTCAAACTTGTCCACGGCTTTCATCAAACCGATGTTGCCTTCCTGGATCAAATCGAGGAACTGTAGGCCACGGTTGGTGTATTTCTTCGCAATCGAAATCACCAGGCGCAAGTTGGCCTCGATCATTTCCTTCTTGGCATAGCGCGAGTTGGTCTCGCCTTCGTTCATGCGCTTGTTGATGTCTTTCAACTGGCCTAGCGGCACCACCACACGGGCCTGCAACTCGCCGAGTTTGGTTTGCAGTTCCTGAATCGGTGGAATGTTGCGCGCCATGATGACCGACCATGGTTTGCCGGATGCAACCTGCTTTTCAACCCATTTGAGGTTGAGCAGATTGGGCGGAAAGTCTTTGATGAAAATCTCTTGCGGCATGCCGCATTTCTCGACGATGATGCGACGCAGTTCACGCTCTTTCTTGCGAACGTCCAGCACCTGGCCGCGCAGCAGGTCGCAGAGCTTTTCAATCGTCTTGGCGGTAAAGCGCACGGTCATCAGCTCGTCACTGAGGGCTTTCTGGCTCTTTGTGTACAGCGGCGACCCGTAACCTTCCTTGTCATAAGTCTTATGGACTTTTTCGAACAGGGAGGCGATTTTGTCGATGCGACTCAAGGCTTCTTTTTTCAGCTCTTCGAGCTTTTTGGTCAGCGCTTTACTGCCGTCCTCATCGTCTTCTTCGAACTCGTCAAAGTCTTCTTCGGCCACGTAATCGTCGGCTTCGTTGAGGTTTGAAAAACCATCGACCACGGTGGAGATGACGATCTTGCCTTCGCGGATTCCTTCACCCAGGCGCAGGATTTCTGCAATCGTGGCCGGGCTTTCCGAGATGGCTTCCATCATCTTCATCAGGCCGCCCTCGATGCGCTTGGCGATTTCAATTTCGCCTTCACGCGTCAGCAGCTCGACCGTACCCATTTCGCGCATGTACATGCGCACGGGGTCGGTGGTGCGGCCAAACTCGCTGTCAACGGTAGACAGCGCGGCTTCGGCAGCTTCTTCGGCTTCTTCTTCGGTTGCGACAGTCGGGCCAGTGTTGTTCAGCAGCAGGGACTCGGCGTCAGGGGTTTGTTCGTACACGGCCACACCGAGATCGTTCAGGGTGACGATCACCGCGTCCAGTGTCTCGGCGTCGATCAGCTTGTCGGGAAGGTGATCGGAGATTTCGCCGTGCGTCAGGTAGCCGCGCGTTTTGCCCAGCTTGATCAGCGCCTTCAGCCGCATGCGGCGCTTGAGCATGTCTTCTTCCGAGAGCACGGTCTCGTACAGGCCGAACTCTTTCATCATGGCACGCTCTTTCGCCTTGCTGATCTTCATGCGCAGGGGTTTGACTTTTTCGGTCGTCTCGGCGATGGGGTCTTCAAACTTGGCAACCACGTCTAACCGGTCTTTGTCGCCATCACCCTTGAGGGCGAGTTTTGGCTTGCGGCCACGCTTGGCACTACCGGCTGCGCCTTCTACATCGGCGGCAGGACTTTTGGGTGGGCGGCCGGGTTTCTTTTTGACCGGGGTTTCGGCGACTGTGGCTGCAACTGGCTTGATGGCAACGGCCTTGGCGGGCGCTTTAGCGACGGGCTTGGATTCAGGACTGGACTTGGAGGGCACTGGAGGGGCTTTTTTCGTGGACTTTTCAGATTTCAGGGGAACTTTTCTGGCCACGGGTTTGGCGGGCGCTTGAGGCTTTTTAATTTTTTCAACCGCTGCAATCTTGCTGTTTGGCTTGGCTGACGCCTTGGCTGAAGATTTGGCTGGCGATTTTGCAGCTGGCGTGGCTTTGGTTTTTACCGCTTTTACGGTTGGCTTCTTGGACTTTTGCAAAGGCATGGCGATCTCCTCAGGGTGTCAAAAACCTTCATATGCACAAAGTACCGCGCTCGTGACCATGCGGTCAGGATGAAAAAATCCTGAAACCGCGGACGGCAAAACGCAGGGCGCAAAAAATGCCCACGGGGATGGGCGGCAAGTTGTTTGGGCGAACATTTGGTGTGCAGTCCTTGCGGAAATCCCATGGGGGAAGTTGGCCACTCATTATGAGTTTTCTGAGGTCTCAGGAGGCCGGTACCGGAGGTGTTGCTGTCGCGCTTGCCGTATCGAAAGTCGGATTATACCCGGATGCCTGTTTTTTGTGCAATAAAAACGGGTTTAAGACTGGAGTCTTTGGTTTTTCAAACTCGCCGCCAGCTTTTTGTAGCGCTGCATGGCCTCGGGGTCTGAGCCGGCGCGGGCGGCGAGCTCTTTCATTTCTTGCTGGCGCGCAAGCTTTAACAGCTGGTCAATGATGCTGCGTACCTCGGCCCAGTCGCCCTCTATGCCTTCGGGGATTTGCGAGATTTGCGCAATCGCGTACGTCTCGTTCGCGTGGCCGCGCAGGCCTTCGCGCAGCGCCGCCCAGGGCTGTGGGCCGTGCTCGTGCAACTGGCTTTCAAACCAGGTAAAAAGCGGCCCGTGCGGTACCGGCAAGCTGGAGAGCAGAACGTGCTCTTCGCCGTTCAGGCGATCCCAGCTTTGCGGCTCGGTTAGCAGCAGGCGCAGTACGCGGTCTTCTCGGCTGGCTGGCAGCAAGCGGCCCGTAATACGTCTTGCGGGGGGGCGCGGCGTGCGGGTGGCTGTAGTGGCTGCATAGGAGTAGCTGGAGGCCGGGGCCTCGGATGCCGGAAAGTAGGGCTTGCTACCTTTGTAGCCTGTGCTGGCCAGTTGCCACACTTCCAGCAGGTCGCGCACATCAATCAGAACCTTGTCGGCAATCTCGGCCAGTAGCTGCTTTTTAAGTGCGCCGTCAGGCAAGAGCGTCCACAGCGGTCGTGCATTGCTGGCCATGTGGGCGCGGCCTTCGGCGGTGTCCAGATCACAAGCTTGCCCAGCGGCCTCCAGCATGAACTTGCTCAAGGGTACGGCCTTGCTGACAGCCGCCGCAAAACCTTCGGTGCCGTTTTTGCGAATGAAGCTGTCGGGGTCGTGCTCGGCAGGCAGAAACAAAAACTTGACGCTGCGCACATCGGTGGCAAAGGGAAGAGCGGCATCAAGCGCCTTGCGCGCTGCCCGGCGGCCAGCGCTGTCACCGTCAAAGCTGAAGACGACTGAATCGGTAAAGCGAAACAGCTTTTGCACATGGTTGGTGGTGCAGGCTGTGCCCAGCGTGGCTACGGCGTTGGCAAAGCCCAGTTGCGCCAGCGCCACCACGTCCATATAGCCCTCGGTCACTAGGGCGTAGCCGTGTTCGCGCAGGGCGGTGCGTGCCTCAAACAGGCCGTACAACTCGCGGCCCTTGCTGAAGACGGGGGTCTCGGGCGAGTTGAGATACTTTGGTTTTTCGTCGCCCAACACGCGACCGCCAAAGCCAATGCATTCACCCTTGACGTTGCGGATGGGGAACATCACGCGGTCGCGGAATCGGTCGTAACGCTTGGCTTCGCCTACAGCGTTTTCCTGCCCCGGCTCGCCGCTAATCACCAGGCCGCTTTCAACCAGCAGCGGGTCGTTGTAGTCGGGGAAAACGCTGGCCAAGCTGCGCCAGCCTTCAGGGGCATAGCCCAAGCCAAAGGTTTTAGCGATCTCGCCTGACAGGCCACGGCCCTTGAAATAGGCAATGGCTTTTTCAGAGCTGCGCAGGTGCTTGATGTAAGCCACACCGGCCTTTTCAAGCACGCTGGTCAGCGTGGCCTGTTGCTCGCGCATTTGCGCGGCCTTGGCCCGGTCTTGCGGCGATACATCGTCTTCGGGCACTTGCAAGCCGTATTGCTGGGCCAGGTCTTTCACGGCTTCGATAAACGTCATGCCCGCGTGGTCCATCAAAAAGCTGATGGCGTTGCCATTTTTGCCGCAGCCAAAGCAATGGTAGAACTGCTTGGCCGGGCTGACGCTGAAAGACGCTGACTTTTCGCCATGAAAAGGGCACAGGCCCATGAAATTGGCACCGCCTTTTTTGAGCTGCACATAGCGGCCAACGATATCGACCACGTCGGCGCGCGCTAACAGTTCCTGGATAAATGATTGGGGAATGCTCACGGCTGTATTGTGCCCCCACGCTGGTTTCGGTTTATGCTCCAAAGACCACATCACCCACAAAATCGACCATGAAATTACACAACTACTTTCGCTCGTCCGCCTCGTTTCGGGTGCGTATTGCTCTGGCGCTCAAAGGCCTGAGCTACGACTACATTCCGGTGCATCTTGCCAGGGGTGAGCATAAGCTGCCGGCCTACGCCGCACTGTCTGCTGATGCGCTGGTGCCGCTGCTGGAGATTGATGGCGTCAAGTTATCGCAGTCCATGGCCATCATCGAATACCTCGACGACAAATACCTTGAGCCCGCACTGCTGCCAAAAGACGCGCTGGGTCGCGCCCGGGTGCGGGCCTTGTCGCAGTCGATTGCTTGCGAGATCCACCCCCTTAACAACCTGCGCATTTTGAAATACTTAACCCGGGTGTTGAAGGTTGACGAAGAGACCAAAAACACCTGGTATGTGCATTGGTGCCGTGAAGGCTTGGAGGCGTTTGAGAGGCAACTAGCGCAGCTTCCCGCCGCCAAGTTTTGCTATGGCGATACGCCGACGCTGGCGGACTGCTGCTTGGTGCCGCAAATATTCAATGCACAGCGTTTTAACGTGCCGTTTGAAGGCCTGCCGCGCACCATGGCCGCGTTTGATGCCTGTATGGCCTTGCCAGCATTTCAACAAGCGCAGCCCTCGGCTTGCCCTGACTTTGAGCCCTGACTGGATTACCCCCGACTGGCCAATACCCAGCAATGTGCGGGCTGTTTTCACCACGCGCAGCGGTGGCGCGTCGAGCGTGCCGTGGGCCAGCATGAATTTGGGCGACCATGTCGGCGATGCGCCCGCCAGCGTTGCGGCCAACCGCACCGCGCTGCAAGCGGCCACGCAAACCCGAGCCGTGTTTTTGAAGCAAGTGCATGGCGCAGCGGTGTTGACACTCGATGAAGCAACGCCAGACGGACTCACAGCAGATGCCTGCATCACCACCCAGCAGCGCTTGGCTTGCACCATCATGGTGGCTGACTGCTTGCCCGTGCTGCTCACTGACCGAGATGGAACGTTCGTCGCTGCTGCCCACGCAGGGTGGCGAGGCTTGGCTGGGTCAGCTGCTCCGGCTGATTTGCCTTCCAAAGGTGTTTTGGAGGCTGTTTTTACTGCTTTTCAAGGTGCTTTTAGTGCCGTAGCCCAATCAATACGGGCGCGAGAAGCTCCTGAAATCATAGCGTGGCTGGGGCCATGCATAGGCCCATCGGCGTTTGAAGTGGGTGCCGAGGTGAAGGTGGCTTTTGAGGTGGACCAAGCGGATGCAGGTCGTTTTTTCGTACCGATTGGCCACGGTAAATACATGGCTGACCTGCCTGGGCTGGCGCGGCACAGATTGCAGGCGCTGGGTATCCAGCAGGTCTACGGCAACGACGGCAGCGCGCCGTGGTGTACGGTTAGCAACCCAGCAAGATTTTTTTCGCATCGCCGTGATGCAGGTTTGAACGGCAATGGTTTTGGAACGACAGGCAGGATGGCGGCCTGCATCTGGCGGGTGTGACGGTAGATGTTATCGACGAAGAACAGCACGACATAAATCCAGGCGATAACAACGAGGTACATGACAATCTGGGTGGATAGGCCCTTTAGAATCAAACTTTGGTGTTGCGGTAACGCAAAAACACGAAAAATCAATCGCCAGCAAAAACGACTCGGGAGACAGGCATGAATTCTGACGCAAACTGGGCCGATGCCGTCCAACAGATGCAAGAAACCTTTACTGCAGGTTTGCAGCAGGCCATGGGTGGTTTTGGCGGCGCTGGCCCGGCATCAGGTATGGGAGCCGGTATGGGCACCGCTAGGGGCTTCCCACCCGGCGGCCTGCCAGCCATCAACTTTGATGCTGCCCAGCTACAGCAAATCCAGCAGCGCTACCTGGCAGACGCGGCGGCGCTCTGGAACCAGGGTGTGCAGGCCGGGGCGGCCATACCCGAGGCACTTTCGGCTGCGTCTGACAGGCGGTTTTCAAATCAAGCCTGGGCTGATAGCCCGGTTGCCCAATTTTCTGCTGCCAACTACCTGCTCAACGCCCGCACCCTGATGAGCATGGCCGAGGCCGTCGAAGGTGATGCAAAAACCAAAGCCAGAGTGCGCTTTGCGGTTGAGCAGGCGGTTGCCGCCTCAGCGCCCAGCAACTTCATGGCGATGAACGCCGAGGCCATCCATAAAGCGATTGCCACGCAGGGCCAAAGCATAGGCAAAGGCATTGAAAACATGCTGCACGACATGCAGCAGGGGCATGTGTCGATGACCGACGAAAGCCTGTTTGAAGTCGGTAAAAACATCGCCACCACTGAGGGTGCTGTGGTGTTTGAAAACGAATTTTTCCAGTTGCTTGAATACAAGCCCTTGACGGCCAAGGTGCATGAAAGGCCTATTTTGCTGGTGCCGCCCTGCATCAACAAGTTTTATATTCTCGATTTGCAGCCCGAAAACTCCCTCATTCGCTACGCTGTGAGCCAAGGGCAGCGCACATTTGTGGTGAGTTGGCGCAACCCCGATGAGTCAATGGCCGCAAAAAAATGGGATGACTACATCGAGCACGCCGCTATCAAGGCGATTGCAGTGGTGCAGGAGATCACGGGTGCCAAAACCATCAACACGCTGGGCTTTTGCGTAGGCGGCACTATTTTGGCCACCGCGCTGGCGGTGCTGGCGGCCAAGGGCGAAAAGCCTGCTGCCAGCGTGACGCTGCTGACCTCACTGCTCGACTTCACTGACACCGGCATTCTCGACATCTTTATCGACGAAACCTCGGTCAAATACCGCGAGCAGGAAATGGGGCAGGGCGGTTTACTCAAGGGGCAAGACCTGGCATCAACCTTCAGCTTTTTGCGTCCGAACGATCTGGTGTGGAACTACGTGGTCGGCAATTACCTGAAAGGCGAAACCCCGCCGCCTTTTGACCTGCTGTACTGGAACAGTGATTCAACCAACTTGCCGGGCCCGTTTTACGCCTGGTATCTGCGCAACACGTATTTGGAAAACAAGCTCGTCAAGCCCGGCAAACTGCTTGTGTGCGGACAAAAAATTGATCTGAACAAAATCGATATCCCGGCTTACATCTATGGCTCGCGTGAAGACCACATCGTGCCAATTGGCGGTGCGTATGCTTCGACACAGCACTTGCCGGGTAAAAAGCGTTTCGTCATGGGTAGGTCTGGCCACATCGCGGGTGTTATCAACCCCCCCGCTAAAAACAAACGTAGTTACTGGACAAACGACAAACTGCCTGTCAATAAATTCCCCGCAGCGCATGCCGACTGGCTCAAAACAGCAACTGAGCACGCCGGCAGTTGGTGGCCGGACTGGTCTAGCTGGCTCAAGGGTCATGCAGGCAAACAGATCGCCGCACCCAAGGCCTATGGCAGCCGCACGCACAAGCCAATAGAGGCTGCACCCGGTCGCTACGTCAAGGCCAAAGCCTGAGCAAAATTTTTAAAGAAAGGAAAGACATCATGGAAGACATCGTTATCGTTTCAGCTGGTCGCACGGCAGTCGGCAAGTTTGGTGGCTCTTTGGCCAAAACGCCTGCAACCGAGCTGGGCGCTGCGGTAATCAAGGCTGTGCTGGAGCGTTCAGGCTTATCAAGCGACCAAATTGGCGAAGTCATCATGGGCCAAGTGCTGACGGCTGGCGTCGGTCAAAACCCGGCGCGCCAAAGCGTGCTGAAGGCTGGTTTTCCGCATGGTATTCCGGGCCTGACCATCAACGCAGTTTGCGGCTCCGGCCTGAAGGCCGTGATGCTGGCCGCGCAGTCGGTCGCCACTGGCGACAGCGAGATCGTGATTGCCGGCGGGCAAGAAAGCATGAGCATGTCGCCTCACGTATTGAACGGCTCGCGTGACGGCCAGCGCATGGGCGACTGGAAGATGGTTGACACAATGATTGTTGACGGCCTGTGGGATGTCTACAACCAATACCACATGGGTATCACGGCTGAAAACGTAGCCAAAAAATACTCAATCAGCCGCGAAGCACAGGACGCGCTGGCACTTGCCAGCCAAATCAAGGCCGCTGCCGCGCAGGATGCAGGCAAGTTCAAGGATGAAATCGTGCCGTTTTCAATCGCCCAGAAAAAAGGCGATGCGATTGTGTTTGCAGCGGACGAGTTCATCAACCGAAAAACCAGTGCTGATGTGCTGGCCGGTTTGCGCCCGGCGTTTGACAAAGCCGGTGGTGTTACGGCGGGCAATGCATCAGGCCTGAACGACGGCGCGGCTGCCGTGATGGTGATGACGGCTAAAAAAGCTGCCGCTCTGGGCTTGAAGCCTTTGGGCCGCATCGTCAGCTACGCCACCACGGGCGTAGACCCCGCCTATATGGGCATGGGCCCGGTACCGGCATCGACCAAGGCCTTGGCACGCGCAGGCTGGAAGGCGCAAGACCTTGATTTGCTGGAAATCAACGAAGCCTTTGCCGCACAGGCCTGCGCCGTCAATCAAGAAATGGGCTGGGACACCAGCAAGGTCAACGTCAACGGTGGCGCAATTGCGATTGGCCACCCGATTGGTGCGTCAGGCTGCCGCATCTTGGTCACGTTGCTGCACGAGATGGCGCGCCGCGATGCTAAAAAAGGCATTGCCAGTTTG
>JBCKNJ010000014.1:0-34704 GCA_038902795.1 Polaromonas sp.
CCGCCAGCGTCCACGATCGGCTGGTAGTTCAGGAAGAACTCACCGCGTTCAAGGCCATGGCGCAGTTCGTTTTCCAGCGCCAACGCGGCCACAGCCTGGACGGTCATCTCTGCGGCATAGAACTGATAACGGTTGCCACCTGCCTCCTTGGCGCGGTACATGGCGATATCGGCGTAGCTCAGCAGCTCGCTAGCGTCGCCCGTGTCAAGCGGGAATATCGCGATGCCAAGGCTTGCGCCCATGACCAACTCGCGTCCAGCGATGTGAAACGGCGGCTCGAAGGCGTGGAGAATCTGCTGCGCCACGCGCGCCGCATCGTCTACCTGCCCAATGTCGGCCAGCACGATGGTGAACTCGTCGCCCGACATCCGCGCTACGGTGTCGCCGCTACGCACAGTCCCCAGCAGGCGCTGGGCCACCGCTTTGAGCATCTGGTCGCCAGCATCGTGCCCGAGCGCGTCGTTGACGTTCTTGAAACGGACCAGGTCCAGAAACACCACCGCCACCAGTCCTTCGTGAGCTTTGGCCGCTATCATGGCCTGTTCGAGACGCTTTTTGAACAGCACGCGGTTGGGCAGCCCGGTCAGCTCGTCATGGTTCGCAAGGTAATTCAACCGGTCTGCTGCCTGCTTGCGCTCGGTGATGTCGAGAATCATCCCCGTGAACAGGCGCCGGCCGCCCACCTGAACGTCAGCAAACGACATGCTGGCCGTAAATTCGCTGCCGTCCTTGCGCAGGCTCAGCACTTCACGGCTGTGGATCTTGAAGGCTTCGGGCTGCGCCGCCAGCGCCGCCGTGAAGTCCTTGTGCTGGCGGCGGTGGCGTTCGGGCACCAGTTCCGAAGTGTCGCGGCCTATGAGATCGCTTTTTTCATAACCAAAAAGCTGCAGCGCTGCCGTATTCGCCTCCAGCACGATGTTCTCCGTCGTCATGGTGATCACGCCTTCCCCCATGCCCTCGTTGATGCTGCGGCTCATCATTTCGCTGTCGCGGGCTTCCTCTTCCGCGCGAACCAGCCCAAGCACCAGCGGGGTGAGCAGCCAGCGCAGCAACAGCAGCGCGATGACAAGCACGCCAGCCAGAAACGGGATCAGATAGCGCAGCTGGTCCCACACGGGTGCATGCAATTCGGCGCTGTCCACTTTCCGCACCATCCCCAGCCCAAGATCACCAAGCGGCGCGTAAGCCGCCACCACCACCTGGTCGCGATAATCGCGGGCGGTAACAAACCCGGTTTTACCGGCCAGGGCATGGGCCATCGGCAGCAAATCGCCTTTAAGTGAGCGTTGGGATGTCGTGTTGACGTGCGGATTGAGGCGCGTTGGAAAACACTGAATTTTGAGGTCGAAGGGCGCGCACAGTTCGATCTCTGCCGTTTCCCCCAGTCGGCTGGCACTCTTGAGCGCGCTCGTGGTGACCGGCAGCGACGTTTCCGTCATGACCGTGCCAACAACCAGTCCCTCTCGTTTAATGTCGGTCACGGCATGCAACAACAGTTGCCCATCCCACATCAATTGCACACGCCCGGGCAGATTGAGCGGGACGGTCAGCGCTGATTTTTGTGTGAAGGTGCCGGCACGCGCCAACTCGCGTCCGTCTTTGTCCAACACCGCAATGGCCGTATGCCCTGTCGAAAGAAAAGTCTGAGCGGCTTTATTGATTATCGGGCGGGCGGTTCCGTCATCCGCGCCGGTATTCACCTGTTGCACCTGATCAATCAGCAGGGGACGAGTGGCAAAGAGCATCGTGCTGTCGAAACCCGCGCCAATTTCAGTCTGGATGAGTTGCACCCGATTTTGCAGGGACGACTGGATGCTTTCACTCAGAAGCACCTCGGCGTGGCGCTGCATGACAACAAAGACGGTGACGCCCACCAGCAGGGTCACAGCCATCAGAATGGTTCCCGCGACCAGAACAATTCGCGGTTGATGAATTTTTGGATGTGACGGATGTCGCATGTTTTTCCGGGTCGGATCGGTGCTTGAACTCGGCTGATTTCTGTCTTGACTGACGACGCTACTTTAACTCGAATGGAACTTACTTAAGGGCATTCGCCTCTATCCACCGCAGATTTCCCACAAACCCTGCAATCTGTCATTCCCGCTTACGCGGGAATGACGGCTTTCCGGCGTGGTTCAAAACCTGGTAACACTTTCAGTGAAACCCAAACTTTCATCCAGCGGCGGTGGATGTCGCGCAGCATGCCCATGGACTCAATCACTTGCGCATTGCGCAGCGAGCCGTCGGCATACTGCTGCGCTGCAATAGCGCTGCGATTCGCGGCCACCAAAGGTGGCTGCGGCTGTTGACGACCCGCTCATAGACCTCCAGCATGTAGCCGCTGGGGGCGAGAATCAGCAGGCAGGAGCACACGCTAAACTAGGTGGCCCGCACAAAGTAAGGCCGCAGCGACAGCACCGCCTGGCGTAGTTCGGAAGGTGTTTTCAGGGTACTCATGGGGCCTCGTCAATCATCACGTATTCGGGGAGTTCTCCCGGGTCTTGCTTGCAGGGTTATTGGGGTCAGAGTCCAAATTCATCGTGCCTTTGGCACGCCCTCCGGGTGCGATGCTCTGCATCGCAATGCAATTGGCGTCTGACCCCAATAACCCTCTCAAGTCTCGGCCTGCGGCTTTTCCAAAAGTCCGTGCCGGTGCGCGTAGAGGTACAGATCGAGGCGATTGGCCAGGTCCAGCTTGCTGTAAATCGACGTCAAATGGTTGCGCAAGGTGTGCTCGCTGATGTGCAGACGCGCAGCCATGAGCTTGCCGGGAGTGGAAGCATCACTGGACATCGCCTCAATGATTTGACGCTCACGGGGCGTCAGATTCGCGATTTTCTGCTGCTCCGGGTCATGCGTGCTCGTCGCATTCTTGCGCGCCAGCTCCAGCAAGATGCGCCCGGTGGCGTTGCGACCAATCCAGATCTCGCCTTCATGCACCCGCTCTATCGCTTTGAGCAAAGTGGGCGTGGCCTCCCGCTTGTCCACCACACCGCGCGCACCGGCCAGTACCGCACTGTCGTGCAGACTCACATTGTGCGACCCGGTGATCACCAGAATCTTCGTCTTGGTCTGGCGGTGCAAGTCAGCCAGCGAATCGGTGCCGTCCTCGCCGTCCAGGTCCAGCACCACCACGTCCACGGCATGGTGCTGCAGTGACAGCAGGCACTGCGTCACCGACGTCGCCGCGCCCGCCAACACCAGCCGGGGCTGAGCGCTTTCCACCAGCCGCTCCAGACCCCAGAGCACGAGCGGCAAGGCCACCAACTGGACCCGAATAGGGGGAGTTTCTAGGTTGAGCATGACACCCTTAGCGAGGTTTGAAGAATGTGTGACCGCCGCATGATAGCAACGGTTGCAATTTATAAGCAACGTGCACGCGGGGCCACACCCGCCATCTCTGCCAGGGCATCCCACGTATTCGCCTCCAAGTCCTTCTTAGTGGCTTGCAGGTAGTCTGTGGTCATGCAGCAAGCGCCATGGGCACTATG
The DNA here is from genome assembly GCA_038902795.1 of Polaromonas sp. GTDB lineage: Bacteria > Pseudomonadota > Gammaproteobacteria > Burkholderiales > Burkholderiaceae_C > Polaromonas. Next base: position 3,492 of record JBCKNJ010000014.1, read on the forward strand.
GCTTTTTCAATGGCTTTTGCGCCAAGCTTCTGGGCCATCTTGAGGTCATAGGCAGTTTGCATATTCAGCCAGCCCTGTGCCTCTGCACCGAAGTAACGCTCCAGACGCAGTGCCGTATCCGCAGAAACACCGCGATGTTCATTAACAATGTCGTTGATGCGTGACGTGGGAACGCCAAGCGCCTTTGCAAGTGCATTAACACTGAGACCCAAGGGTTTGATGTAATCCTCTTGGAGAACTTCTCCGGGGTGAACTGCTCGCATTCCATTCTTAAACATGATGACTCCTTTCAAAAAACTGCTTACCCTCAGTGAGGGTCTTCTATCAACACGTCAAATGGGCCACTCACACCCCATTTGAATGTCAATCTCCACTGACTATTAATCCGCACATGCCAGGCATCTTCGTACTCTTTCAGATCATTTCCGGGCGGCGAGCCCATGAATGAAATCGAAGGTGCAGCATCCAGTTGAGTCAGCTTGCGCTCGGCCACCTTTTTGATGCCGGCGAATTTTGCAGACTTACCGGTGGTAAATAGCGCCTGCGTATCGGGGCAACTGAAAGACTGAATTGGCATACTCTCATATTACCCGTTAACCGGATAACGGTCAATTTACGTGACTCGTCGCCTGCAGGGATTTAGCCACACCTCCCATGACATTTGTCCTAGAGAGCTCGTCCTTTCCTGGTAATTGAGTCACAGCAAAAAAGAGAGCATCCGCCCATGCCAAGAAAGCACCCTTGCTTCACACTTGGCCCATGAAAAAAGCATGGAAAGAGCTCCGCATCGAACCCCGCGAACCGGCCAGCCTGCCAATACAACTGGACGGCGGAGTAAGCGCCGTCCTGCGCGACATCAGTGCCTCCGGCCTGTTTTACGAGACCAGCAGCGCGCAGCGTGTGGGCGATGTGGTCAATATTGAAATCGATCTCGACACCCCCGGCGGCCCCATGAAACTGAAGGCGCAGGGCCAGATCGTACGCATCGAGGCCCATGGCGAACGAACCGGCGTGGCCATGAAACTGTTGACGAGTCGGCTGGAGGCAGTGGATTAGTAGTTGATAGTGAGTGCCCGCCAGGCCATCACCTCAGCCAAGACGGTGGAGCAACTGCGCCAAGCGCAGGCGGTTGTATTGCCGCTGGACTACGGATTGAGCCTGGCAGACACGGCTCAAGTGATCGGCGTGTCGCCGGGTTAGGCGTGCCAGTTGCGCCGACGCTTCATGCATGGGCAGCTCGCTGGCGCTGCTGACGCCCCCACAGCGGGTGGCCGCAAACGTCAGAACATGAACCTGCAGGAAGAGATGGCGTTTCTGGCCCCCCTTTCTTGAGCAAGCCGCCACAGGTGGGGTGCTCGTAGTCGGCCAGATCAAAGCGGCACTGGACCAACGTTTAGGACGGGAGATGGCGCTGGCATCGGCCTACAACCTGCTGCACCGCCACAACTGGTAGACAAGCTAGCGCCCGACAAGCGCCATCCACAAAGTGACCCACTGGCTCAAGAGGAGCGGAAAAAAACTCCCCGAAACGCTCACCACCATCCGTCAAGGCTGGGCGCAAGGCCAAGCCATCAAGTTGATGTTCCAGGACGAGGCGCGCTTCGGACGCATCTCGGACGTGCGCCGATGCTGGGCTCCCAAGCCGCTGCGCCCCATCTGCCAGGCCATGCTGACGCACGAATACACCTACGCCTATGGTGCGGTGGATGTGTGCACAGGTGAACTCGACAGTTTGATCCTGCCGCACGTCAATACCGAGTGCATGCAGCTGTTTCTCAACGAAGTCTCGGCACGGCATCCCGATGAGCACATCGTCATGGTGATTGACGGTGCGCTCTAGCATCGCAGTGACAACCTGAAGGCCCCGACCAACATCTACCTGTTTGACCTTGCCTCCTTATGCCCCGGAGCTCAATCCGATTGAGCATGTCTGGGATGAGCTACGGGAGAAGTTCTTCCATAACCGGGTCTTCAAGAGCCTCGACGCCTTGGAGGATCACTTGACCATGGCGCTAAAAACTTTGGAAGACGGTAAGTGCCATTCCCTTTAACCGTAGCCGCTGCCCTGAGCGGGTTGGCAAAAGTCCGGCGCAACTACTGACCGGCAAAGCCCATCCGCATTGGCTCGAACTGCTGGGCTTTACCCGGTTTCAGCGAGCCTGATGGCTTCTCTGAAGAGCCAAACACTGCCTCTTCAGATCAGCATTTTCAAATCAAGTTTGGCCCATTTCGGGGCAGGAATCTCTTCGCCTGTGTTACCCAAAAACGGCACTTTTTGAACCACGCCAGATTCGGTAGCTTCCGGCGTAGAAAATTTCATATTGTTTGATATGGCTGTGGCGTCAGTAAAACCAGATCAGGCTGGCACCCAGATAGTTCCGGGTGTAACCGCTACCTGTTCGCAAAAAAGCACTGCTGTCGCCGCCGCCAGTATGCAGGCGTAGCCGAAACTGCGGCGCCAGATCGCGTGAGGCGGACAACTCCCAAGCATAAAGACCGCTGCTGCCACCGGGTGTTTCCCACAGTTTCCCCAACGCCAAACGTGCATCCAGCAACCAGCCTGCGGTTTCATGTTCGGCGCGTGCCTGTAGCTTGAATTCACGGTAGCGTTCAGGATTGTAATAACCGCGCGCGATGGCGGGATCCGAGTTGCTGAATCCCATGCCTTCAACACCCACAATGATACGGGGCTGCGACGAGGTCAGCGTGTGTTCGACACGGCCAATCACCCGCGTACGCTGGTTGCCATCGTCGAAGCGCAGCAAGGCACCGCCTATGGTCGCACTCCAACGGGGTGCAAAGCGCCAATCTGTGCTGGTAGAGAATACGTTGAGTGTGACCTTGTTGTTGATGGATTGGATGTTTTCGATCACGTCGTTGCCGGCTTCAAGGTCGATACGCCAGAAATCTGCCGGAATCCACTTGCCTTGCAGTTTCCAGGCAGCCGTCTGCCAGCCGTCATAGTCGCGGATGCCTACTGTCAAGGCGGACCAGAACAGGCCTTGCTCCACATCTCCCAGGCGGGTGCCCGCCCTGATCAACAGTTGGCGACCATTAATGTGGTCGGCGTGCTGTTCGATGCGCGCACTCCGTACAGATACGTCGAGCGAGCGGCCTGCGCTGAAGCGTTGTTGCCAGCCCAAGCTCAGGGCATGAATGTTGAGCCGATCGCTGTCCCAGGATGTTTCAAATTCGCCGCGCAGGGTGGCGGCGGTTTCTCTTTCGAGCTTGCTGCGCAGGTTGGCAGCGTCGCGGCCTTCCGCGTCGCCCAGCGTGACCCAGGAGGCATCCTCCAGTCCGGACCAGCGCAAGGCGATCGCGCGTTCAACCCGCGTGTCGCGCGCGAGAGCGGCGGCGTCCTCAATGGCCGCAGCATAGGTGGAGACCGCCGCGAAGTGGCGGCCACCGTGGTTGAGTGCGCGAGCGAGGCCGATCTTCGCTTCCTTGTCGTGCGGATGTGTGAGCAGAATGGCGCGATAAGTGGCTACGGCTTCGTTATGCCGCTCGAGCCAGAGCAGCACGCGGGCTTCGCCCTTCCGTGCCTTGAGATCGCCTGATTCGGCAGATAGCGTCTGGTAGACCTGAAGCACCTCGTTCAGCTGATTGCTGACGGACAACGACTCGGCCAAGCCGTGTAGCGCTTCATTCTTTTGCGTGGGAGTCTGTTGCGCCACCTCTCGAAACAGGGGAATGGCTTCGATATGGCGGCCACCCCAGGCGAGCTGCCATGCCAGCGGCAACAGCACGTCGTTGCGCCGTTGCGGGGCCACCTCGATAGCCTGCCGATACAGCTTGGCGGCGGCGGGGTGTTGGTCTGCCCAGGCGTGGACACGCCCAGCTTCGATCAGTAGATCGGCCTGGGCGGGTTGCTTTGCCAGCAAGGCCTCATACACGGCGATCGCCTCGTTATAGCGATGCTGGTCAACCAGCAGGCGGGCCTGGCTCAAGTCGGCACTTGAGGCCGACATGCTCAGGCTCAATGCGGCGAGCAGGGACAGCAGCCTGATCATGCCTTCTCCTGGGTGAAGTGCTTGCGCTCGGTGCGCCAGCGGATCGCCTGCCGTGAGGGGGAGCGCAATAGCCAAGGCAGTGAAATGAAGTTGGCCCATGCCAGAAGCATCCAGTACACAATGGGGTAGTACACGGCATAAGGATAATATTTCAGCGTATCGGGATCGTAGCGTCGATCCATCAGCGTGCCTGTGAGCAATTGCAGCATGGCCAGGGTGGCGATCACCATCCCCCACAAATTGGGGATGGGGTGCGCGCCGACTGGCGGGTAACCCGCCGCATAGGAGACGATCCACAAGCTGGTCAGCACTACGAAACAGGCCGACCACAGGATCGACAGCACCGATTCGATGAATATCGGCCACATGCGGCGATATTTCCAGTGCAGGATGATGTCGCGATGCTTGTGCAGCACCTGCATCAGGCCGCGAGACCAGCGACGGCGCTGACTGAACAGGCCGGACAGGGTGGAGGGCACGGTCATCCATACCAGTGCGCGCGGTTCGTAGCGAATGTCCCAGAAACGCCGTTGCAGTTTCCAGGTGAGTTCGATGTCCTCGGTCGGCATTTCCGGCGAAAAACCGCCGACATCGAGCAGCGCCGATTTGCGGAAGGCAGCCACGACGCCGGATACCGTCATTATCCGCCCCCAGATGCGTTGTGAGCGACGCAGCAAGCTGACGATGGAGCTGAATTCGATTAACTGCAGCCGGGCCAGAAAGGTATCCACATTCTTCACGCGCGGATTGCCAGTGACAGCAGCGACCCGCGCATGATCGAAGTGCGGCAGCATGTGCTGGAGAATGTCAGGTGCTGGCTCGGCATCGGCATCCATGATGAGCACGATCTCTCCATTCAGACACGGCAGGGCATCATTCAGGGCCATTGCTTTGCCTTCGTTTTGCTGTTTGGCGATCAGCCGTACCTGTCCCGTCTGGACGTATTGCTCAACGATGCTGCGGGTATTGTCGGTAGAGCCATCGTCGACCACCAAGATTTCAAAATTGGGATAGTCGATGGCTGTCACTGCGGCCAGCGCGTGGGCAATAACCCGTTCTTCGTTATGGGCTGGGATCAGTATCGAGACGCTGGGGTAGTGGATGAGTGCGACCGGGGCTTCATGCTTTTCCCAGCGGAGGCGAAAAAAAAGCGAAGTGGTTATCCACATCACGCTGGTGACGATCGGGTATGCCGCAAAAAAAATGAGCGCTATCGAGTATGCCCAACTGTGCTGGATCGCGGCCAGAAAATCAATAAGGGTCATGATGCGAAGCGCTGCAGGTGCTGTGATGATTCATGCTGGGTATGAAAAAACTTTTCTTCGCTGTTGCTCAGAATGGTGATGCTGCGTGCCTGCTTCAGCTGATCGAAATTTGCCTGTATCGCCCGCCCCATCCAGTCTTGCTCATAGCGCGTTTCAACGACCTGAACGTGTCGCCGCGGTCCTTTACGTGCGTAGATCCCCCGGTTATGCAGGACCCAAAAAAGCGTAATGATAGGCAGGAGTATCAGTGCACTAGAGATTAGCCAGATGATGCTGGAAAGCGAGTTTGATGTTTGCTGCAGGACAATCCACCAGAGTCCGCCAAAAAGGCTCCAGCCAAGCACAACAAGGATGATATGCCAGACAACATGTAGCGGTCCGGACAAGGCTGGGCGCTGGAAAGGCATGGTTTAGTTCAGGGCGCGACGACTTAGGCCGCTAGTCGGAAAAATTGATTTAAACGAATAAGAAATTCAACCGCATGAGGTCAAGTATCGCACCAAAAACCGGCGTAGTTCAAAACCGGGTAACACTTTTCAGTGGAACCCAAACTTCCAACCAGTAGTGCGGGTTGATGGGACCGGGCTCCATCGGGGACACTTGCGCCTTTTGCCGTGAAGCGAGTACCCGATGAATAACCCACAGTGCGTTGCAACCAACATCCCAGCCCACGATCGCAAAGGTCTTGCCGTCTTGGCGCTGACACAGATCGCCCAGGTCACGCAACTGGCCGAGCAGCAGGGCATCAGTCGGCAATTCATCTACCGGCAAAAGCACTTGGCAGAGCAGGCCATTGATCAGGCGTTCGCCCCCGACAAGACCGAGGTTCTATTCCATCTGCCGATGACACCTGCATGGCTGGATCAAATGATACTGTCCTTGACACTGACCTGCAAAAGACTCTATGCCGCGGTGTGCAAGAATTTATGCGCGACTTGCTTGACGTATCCGTCAGTGTCGGTACGGTCCACAGCCGGCTCCAGGGTGGCGCTGCGCAGGTGGGTGTGATCAATCACGCCCTGCCATGGTGATGTTTTTCATATTCAGCAGCAGTGCGAAAGTTTGGCCAATGTGCTGGCTCGCCGGGCAAAGGGTGCCATCTCCAGACGCAAGGTGCTGGAGCAGGAGATGGTCGAGGCCATGAAGCATATCCCTCGGGCCAGCTCAATGGTTGAAAATCTCAACTCGCGCCTGCGCACCTACTTCACCCTGCGTCACCAACTGGGCACGCCTTACCTCGGCCTGTTGCAGCTCTTTCTGAACCACCGCAGCTTTATGCGTAGTCGCTGCCCTGAGCGGGTTGGCAAAAGCCCGGCGCAACTACTGACCGGCAAAGCCCATCAGCATTGGCTCGAACTGCTGGGCTTTACCCGGTTTCAACGAGCCTGATGGCTTCTCTGAAGAGCCAAACACTGCCTCTTTAGATCAGTATTTTTAAATCAAGTTTGGCCCATTTCGGGGCAGGAATATCTTCGCCTATGTTACCCAAAAACGGCATTTTTTGAACCACGCCGGACGGCATCGGCACGCTGTTGATCCGCGTCATCACCCGGCCGCTGGTCAGCGTGGTGGATCAGGCGCAAGCCATCGCCGAGCGGCGCTTTCTCAGCATTGCCGAGCCGCGCACGCCCGAGCTGCGCAGCGTGGTGCGCGCCATGAACAGCATGGTCGAGCGGCTCAAAGCCATGTTCAGCGAAGAAGCGGCCCGCTTGGAAGCGCTGCGCCAAAAAGTCAACCTTGATCCGTTGACCGGCCTGTCGGGGCGCGAGCATTTTTTATCACAACTGCGTAAGCTGCTGACCGGCGAAAGCTTTGGCGGCCAAGGCACGCTGGTGGTGGTACGCCAGCGCAGCCGAGGCTGGCCACACGGCGCTACCGGCCGAGCAATGGCGCACCCTGCTGACCCAAGCCGTCAGCGGCGGCAAGCTGCGACTGGCCTTCTACCCGGTGGTCGGCAGTCACAACCAGACCGCCATTCACCAGGAAGGCATGATTCGCCTGCAGCTTGACACGGCCGGAACCTTGCTGAGCGCGGGCGACTTCATGCCGATGGCCGCGCGCCTGAACCTGACGGCCCCGATCGACCTGCAAGTCGTCAAGCTCGCCATTGAATACCTGCGCACCACGCCGGGCGACATCGCGATCAACCTGTCGGCCGAAACCATTGTTGACTTCAACTTCCGGTGCGAACTCGCCCTGCTGTTGCAGGCCAACCCCGACGTCTGCCGGCGCCTGCTGTTTGAAGTACCCGAGTACGGTGTGTTCAAGCAGTTCGACGCCTTCCGCGACCTGGTGCGCAGCGTCAAACCGCTGGGCTGCCGCGTCGGCATCGAATACTTTGGCCAGCGCTTTGCCGAAGGCGACAAGCTCGCCGACCTCGGCTTGGACTACATCAAGGTCCACCCCAGCTATGTGCACGGCATCGCCAACAGCCCGGGCAACCAGGAATTCCTCAAGGGCCTGTGCAGCGTGGCGCGCAATTTTGGCATCGTCGTCATCGCGCTCGGTGTCTGGTACGCGCTTGACCCCAAGCTGGTGCTGTCGGTGATTGCGGTCGAGTCCAACTTCAACACCGTCGCCCAATCGCCCAAGGCCGCCATGGGCCTGATGCAACTGATTCCCGACACCGCCGAGCGCTTCAATGTGCGCAACGCCTTTGATGCCACCCAGAACCTGCGCGGCGGCATGCGCTACATGCGCTGGCTGCTGTCGTACTACCGCGGCAATATCAGCTACGCCCTGGCCGCCTACAACGCCGGCGAGGGCCGGGTGGACCGTTACCGGGGTGTGCCGCCGTTTCCGGAAACGCGGGCTTACGTGAAGCGGGTGATTGGCTTGTACGGCAGTGGGCACCATGCGTTTGATGCAGATCTGACGGCGGCTTCGCCGATGCTGGCGGGCAAAAACCGTTGAATAACGAGGTTTTTCGGGCTTATTCCATTTTTAGATCGATAGGAGATTAGGCGCGAAGCCGCATATATGTTACCATTATAAAAATGATCCATCAGATCCGCGAACTCCTTTTGGACGATGGCTCCAGTCCTTACGCGGAGTGGTTCAACGGCTTGCCCGCTGATGTGGCTGCCAAGCTCACAACAGCCAAGCTGCAAATGCAGCAAGACAACCTTTCCAATGTTGAGTGGTTTCGTGGCATCGGTGAATACAAGATCGATTTCGGCCCGGGCTGGCGAATCTACTTGGCCAAGGACGGATTACAGATCATCGTCTTGATTGGTGGCGGCAACAAAAAAGGGCAGTAAAAGGACATCGACCGGGCGGTGGACCTTTGGGAAGACTACAAGCACCGCAAGGTGCGGATGGCAAAAGATATTCGGAAACGACGTAAGGAGTGATGCGATGGCACTGACACGAGACTTCAAGGCAACAGTTGTGACACGGGTCAAGAATGACCCTGATTTCGCCAAGGCGCTGTTGGACGAAGCGGTCACGCTGTTCCTCAACGGCGAGCCAGATACCGCCAAGCTGATTCTGCGGGATTTGGTCAACGCGACGATCGGCTTCGAGCAATTGGCGCAGGCGGTCGAAAAACCCTCAAAGAGCGTGCATCGGATGTTGTCGCCTTCGGGCAATCCCACCATGACCAATCTGGCCGCCATTTTTGCCGCGCTCATACAAACGCTGAAGGTTGAAATTCATGCGCACACGGTGCGAGTGGTTTGACCTGCACGCGCCCGACCTGGAGCCGATGGTCTCGCGCCCGCGCGTGCCCGATGTCGTCAACAAGAAGACGGCCAACTTCACCATCGACGCGCTGGTTGAAATGCTCAGCCGTGTCGGCAAGCCGGTCAAGCTGGCGATCAGTTGATCGTGAGAAATTGGAATCTGACCCCAATTAGCCCTTGGCGCGCGTTGATTTCGATTTCGGTTTGAATCGGCACGAGATCAACCGGACCTATTGGCGTTTAGCCTGCGCGGTATCTCCTCATGCAAGGGCGAGTGTGATAATGCATCAGCGGGCGGGCCATGCTCGAATGCCAATCCCCAAAAACCGTGGTGTCAAGACCTGACCCTTTTCCCCTCTTTTCCCTCTGTTCGGTTAGCGCATTTCTTGGGCCTGCCGGAGCGCTTCCTGCTTCGACAGGTTGCGGATAAAGGCACTTAGCCGAACAGTATTGAGACCTGACCCCATGCTTCCATGCTTCGATCATGCTTCGATGAAATGATGCCAAATAAGGTATACTTTTTATACTATGCATGTTTTTGAGTTTGATGCTACCAAAAGTGAATCCAACAGCGCAAAGCACAACATTGACTTTGTTGAGGCTCAACTTCTTTGGAATGATCCAATGCTGCTGGAAGTCGCTGCAAAAACTGAAGATGAACCACGCTATCTGATAATTGGCGTCATTGATGGAAGGCATTGGTCCGCCGTCGTTACATATCGTGGCACAAATATTAGATTGATATCCGTGCGTCGCGCACGCGCAGAAGAGGTGGCACTGTATGAAAGCTAAAAATTTCGAGCAACGTTTTGACGAGGATATCGACCTCACCGCCTCATTGGATTTATCCAAAGTCAGGCGTGTTCTCCAGGAGCAAAAGCGGGTGAATGTCGATTTTCCGACCTGGATGATCGATTCTTTGGATCGGGAAGCCAGCAAACTTGGTGTTACGCGGCAATCTGTAATTAAAGTCTGGCTGGCCGAGCGTTTGGAAACGACGGCCTCCCACTTGTCGTTCCAACGAACGCGTGGCGACACCGCGCACCGCTGAACCCGACGGCGGTATGCGTGATTGCAAGACCTGACCCCTTTTCCGTGTGAAGACCTGACCCCTTTTTCGCCTTCGGCCTGGAGCGCGCCCTGGCCCGCCTGCAGAGCCTGCACTAGCGCAACGCTGGACAAGCCAACGCCCTGAACAGGATCAGCCGCAACATCGCCCCTACGCAAAAACGCAGGAACTCTGTGCCGGGGCGACGGATTCGGGCAGCGCAACAAGCGTTTGAAAAGTTCCCATCCACTTTCGCAATTGACCGCCGGGTTGGGGAATCGGTCCGGTCGCTGGCCTAAATTCCCCAGGTCGGGCGCGTCGCAAAAAAAATGGCAGACCGCTTGCGTGGCCTGCCTGAGGGGAATTGCGCCCCGGCCTGCATCTGCAAGCCTCGTAATTACCGATTAAGGGGTGTTGTTCAGATTCCCGTTGTCCAGCAGTTTCTGGATGATCTGGACATCAGTTGCCCCGGCACGCAAGCCAAGTCCACTCTCCAGTTGAGCCTTGCTCATATTGTCGAACGTGATACTTTGCGTTGCAGCAAAGGTACCACTGGCGTCATGATCCACCAGCAAGACCGCCTTGCCGCCAATCTCCGTGAAATGCAGGTATTGGCTCAGATTGTTGGCAGCTACAGCATCCGTGCCCGCCGTCTCACCTTGCAGCAAATCACGCAAATCGAGCACATCGCCGCCACTGCCCAACGTGAAATCCATGACGACGTCGGATGCGGGCGCTCCGATCGAACCCTGATCACTCAAACTCCACTTGAACACGTCGGCGCCTGTGCCACCGATCAGGATGTCATCACCAGCCCCACCAATCAGGTAATCATTACCTACCGTACCCGTAAGCGTATCCGCTCCAGACGTACCGGCAATCGCTTCGACCACCAGACCGCCAGACGAATCACCATCGAGATGGACGCTGAAACTTTGCGTGACGACATCACCATCCCCATCCACGACATTCAGCGTGAAACTATAGTCAAGATCTGGCGGCAGTTCGGACGAAAATTTGGATACGGTCACAGAATTCAGCCTGAACCCGTCATTGTTGTCTTGAGAGTTGTCGCTCAGCACATTGACACCATAAAACGACGTGTAAGTCGTGCTGCCCACAGTCATGCCAAACCCAGTCAGGTCAGCGACCTGAACCGCACCGCCCTCGCTGACGGTGACCGTAAAGTCCTCAAAGATCGTCTTCGCGGCATCGTAATAGACCCGCACGGTCAGGCCAACATTGCTATTGTCCTGACTTCCGGTGAAACCGTCCGCCACGAAACTGAAGCGCTCTACGGCACTGTTAAATGAGAAGGTAAGCGACTCTCCTTTGTCAATCGTATTGTTTTTGACAGCCCAACTCTGGGCGCTCGGATTAACTTCATCAGCCGCTTCATTTAGAGTGCTGTCACCATCGCTACCGGTTATCGTAATCACCAGGCCTGAAATGCTGCTATTGATCGTCTTGGTCAAAGAAGGCCCTGATGCGGTAACGGCACTCGTCAAGAGCACGTCCGTGAGAAGCGTGGGCGCACGGTGGAACACCTGGATCGAATCCGTTCCATCCGCGTTCAAGGTAAGCTTTCCGACAACAATGTTGCTGGCATCCTTCAAATCAATCACCAAGCTAGTGCTGGAGCTGGAATTGATGCTTGCGTTGCCTGTTACACCCGACAGCGTGGGCGTTGCCTGAGCCTCGTCCGCACCATACTGCCAGTCGGCAAACTGACTGGTATAGGTCGTAATGCTAGCCGGGTTGGGCGCCGAAATGCGCACCGCCGTACCACTATCTGCCCCGTCATTGACGATTGTGAATACTGGCACGTCATCCACGATCGAGATCACAATCGAGTCTGGCATCGTATCGGTGTTACCCGTGGTGGCATCCGTCACCGCCATGGTAATCGTGTCAGTCAGCGGATTGACCTCGCCCTGGCCCGTATGGAACAGATTCCCTGACAAGGTGTAGCTGTAGCCGTAGGTCACCACACCGCCCGCATCCGGCGCCGAGATCGAAGTGATCGTCAGCAGGCCCTTGGATGTCGTCACTGTGTCATTCACCCACCGCAATCGTCGTGCTGTTCAGCGTCAGCGTGTAGCCTTTGTTATTGCCGTCCACCGTGAACGTGCCCGCCACCGTTTCGCTCGTCGCACCATGCTGCACCCCATCGACAAGGCCGTCCTCATAGACTGTCTTCGCATCGCCAGTCGTGTCGGGCGTAGGCTCAGGCGTAGGCTCAGGAGTGGGCTCAGGAGTGGGCTCAGGAGTGGGTTCCACAGCGGCAACTGTCTCAACCGTCTGAATGCCAGCCGGCGGCTTAAAGCCAAACTCAAAGGACAGCGGGTCGGTCCCTTCGGTAATGTGCAGCAATTTCACAAAGCTGCTGCCGCCGTCAGCGCCTGCACCGCCGTCCAAGCCGGCCGCCGTGGCTTCGAGTTGCGTGCTCAGGTCGGTGCCGCGCTCCAGGGCCTCGATGATGGTGGCGGCGGTCGGGGTGCTGACTGCGCTGTCTTGCGCGGTCGGGCGCTGGTCGGATTCAGTCACGTTTTCGTCAAGCCGCACACTCTGCGCGGGGGCGATGGCCAGCAGGCGGCCGTCTTCCATGATGAGTTCGACCCGGACATCACCCACGGTGCGCACGGTTTCGCCTTTTTGCAGGGTGTCGCCAACCTTGAGGGCGCGGCTGGTGCCTTGCGCATTGACGGCAAAAACAGTGCCATTGCCTGTGATGGCAGCGACGGTTGCAAATTGGGCCATGATGATCTCTGGTGAAGAAAAGAGGCTGGGCCGGGGTGGCCAGGACATTAACTCTGATGACCGTGAGATTAGTCCCGCGGTGCCGGCCTGTCTATTGGACTTTGGTACACATTTGGGCACTTCTATAAATTCATTTTTCGGGCGAATTGCGGCGTTGCGCGGTGCTCGCAATCCTCATGTACCTGAAGTACATTGCGGTTGCTGCGCGACCCTCGCATGAGCCCAAAGGGCGATGCGACATGCGCCTTGCACTTCATCCCGAAAATCTGAATTTCTAGAAGTGCCCAATAGTCTGGGGTTCGTGGAGCGCTAAAACAGACCCTTGTCGTCATCCAGCAGCAACGACGACTGCAGGCGGTTGCTGAGGTTGGCGCGGGTCTGGCGTCGCTCCAGCAGCTTGGCTTGCGCCGCCTCGGGCAAGTCGGTGAACTGGAGCAGCCCGCGGTTGATGAGCACATCAATCAGGTCTTCGAGCACGCGGGCCAGGCCGATGTCGGTCTTGCTCAGCGCCTGGGCCTGGCTGGACACATCATAGACAAAGGCATCGACTTCGGCGTCGTCGGCGGATACCGCTTGCCAGGCCCCCATCTTGATATTTTCCTCGTTCAGGGGCTGCCGGGTCAGGGCCACGATGCGGCCCTCGGCATCGCGACGGCACATCAGGGGGGCGGCAGGGGGGAGCAGGTTTGTCATGTCAATGTCTCGGTAGTGGTCGATGGTAGCGGCGGTGCCGAGGCGGCCAGGCGCAGCACCAGTTGCAGCCGGTCACGCACACCAAGCTTCTCGAACACGGCGCCCAGGTGGGCCTTGACGGTGCGCTCTGAAATGAACAACTGGGCGGCGACTTCCTTGTTGGAGCGGCCCGCCAACACGGTACGCGCCACTTGGGCCTCACGCGCAGACAGGGCGGCCCAGGCGTTGCTGGCGGTGCTGGAGAGCAGGCGCAGTTGCGCGCCGACCCGGGCCAGCAGGGCCGCGCTTTTTTCCCATTTGCGCTGAATTGGCGCCTCGGCGGCCAGCGCCTTGAGGGTCTCGAAGCCGCCCAGGCCTTCGATCAGCGTGGCGTTGCGCTGGGCCCCGGCGCGGTAGGTGATTTCGGCCAGTTCATGCATGCGCCCCTGCACCGCCAGCGCGTACAGCAGCATGATGACCGCGCCAACGCAAAGGGGGATCAACATGAGCCAGGAGATCCAGCCAATCACGACCATGAAGATGAGGGCAAACGGCAAGTCGATGAAAGCCACCACGGTGGCCGAGCCGATGAAGTCGCGCACCGACTCGAAGGCGCGCAGGTTGGCCGCAAATGCGCCGGCCGAGGCGGGTCGCTGCTCCATGCGCATGCCCAGCACGCGCTCCATGTGAAGGCCGACAGCTTGATGTCGGCGCGGCTGCTCGCCAGATCGACAAAGCGCCCGCGCATGGTGCGCAACACCAGGTCGCTGACCAGCATCACCGACAGGCCCAGCGCCAGCACCCACAGGGTGTCGAACGCCTGGTTGGGTACCACGCGGTCGTATACATTCATGACGAACAAGGGCATGCCCAGCGCAAACAGGTTGGCCAGAAAAGCCGCCAGCAACACGTCGCGATACAGCGGCCGGTTCTCGGCGATCACGCTCCAGAACCAGTGCCCATGGCGTCCGGCGCGGACCTCGGGCGTGCGCGCGTCGAAGCGCTGGGTCGGGCGCGCATAGATGGCGGTGCCCAGGTAGTCGGCGCTCAGCTTGACCACGGGCACATCGACCGGGGCATCGCCGAGCTCGGGATAGAGCACGCGCGCCTGGCTGCGGTCGTCGTTGAAGCCCAGCAGCACGCAAGCGCGCTCGTTTTGCAGCAGCACGATGGCGGGCAGCAGGGCGTCTTTGAGCTGTGCCAAGGGGCTGCGCACCAACTGGCTACTCAGGTGGGCACGCCGTGCGGCGCGTGCAAAAAGGCTGGGGCTGAGGCGGCCATGTTCGGCCGGCAAGCCCGCCATCAAGGCATCCCGGGTAGACACCTCGCCATGTGCGCGGGCGACGATCATCAAACAAGCCAGCAGCTCGTCATTGACAGCGGCGGCAACAGGAACCTCACCTGGATTTTCCATTTTCAGCATGCGCACCCCGTTTTGATTGGTGTCGTAGAAGATTCAGTGTAACAAATGTAATTAGTGCTGAAAGTACTCGCTGGCTGCTTGGCGGAACTGCCGCTGCGTTGGCGGGCTTTGAAACGACAAAGGCCCTGCTCTTTGAAGGCAAGGGTCGCGTAAAAAATGATTAGCTGGCTGTTTGCAGCAAAGGTTCTGAATCGGTATCCACTTCTGAATTCGTGGTGTCAGGATCAACCGCTGTATGCCGGAGCACCCAGGCACTGTCACTTGTAGTCAGGACCAAGCCCGAGGCACGAATCTTTTTATAGGCTTGCATATGCTCTCCTAGGACGCGTGCGCGCTGCACCACGGCCAGTCCGGCGGGGATTCGCTGCGCTGCGTAGTGCTTCAAGGCCTTTTCACTGGCACCGTGGGCTCGAACGCAGTCGGCCAAAGCACATGCGTCCAATGCTGCTTTCGTCACGCCCATGCCCACATGCGGGCGTGCGACAAAGGCAGCATCACCCAGCAAGGCGACCCGGCCAAAGGCAATTTCGCTTGATGCAAGATCGTGAATCGGTTGTAAAATCGGCCGTGCGGTTTTTTCAACAATCTCGGCAAACTGGGGTGGCATCAAAAGCCGCACTGACCTGCGCATGGCCGCGATGTGCTGCATGGACACCCTGGCGGGTGGAATGCCATGGGGGTAATGCACGCCGTCTGAGTCTGTCATCAGGTCGACAAGCGTGCTGTGTTCATCAGCGTTGCGGTACCACACGGTGTTGTAGCAGCGCTGGCCCGTAGCCGTGGTGTTGTCTGGCCCGGCTACCGGGTAACCCAGGATTTGCTCACCCTCAGACAAGCCGAAACCAAAAGTATTAAACAGGGTTTCAAGCGTATGGCGGGACAACGCAGCTTCGTCACACACGCCGCGCCAGGCGACATAGCCTGCGTAGCTGGGCATAGCGGATGGGGCAAGTTTCGCGCGCACGGTTGACCGGATACCGTCGCAGGCAATCAGCAGGTCCGCTGTCTCGGTTCTGTCCTGGCCATCACAGCGGAGCACCGCATGTACCTGCTCCGTGTGGGTGTGCAAGCTCACAAGGCTGGTCGCCTGCTGATAGCGCTCACCTGGAAGAAGGCCTTTCAGCAGGCTGTAAAGACGGCTCCACGAGGTCAGAACCTGCGGCATGTACATCGCGCTTTGCTCGCTGCCGTCTTGCGCCAGCACAACGCGGCGCTGCACGGAAACACCGAGGTTACGTGTCTCGGACAGTCCTGCGCGCTGCAGGGCATTGTTTAACGCGGCATGGGTCACAATGCCTGCGCCCCGGCCATCGAGCGATTCGGCGGCGCGCTCGACGACGCGCACATCATGGCCGTCGCGCAGCAACATGTTGGCAGCGAACAAACCACCTAAAGAGCCACCAATAATCAGGATGCGTGCCATGCTGTATTTTTAATACGCGATGACTGTTAGCCGACCAGAGCCGCTTTTTCCGTGGCCGGGTAGTTCAGCTCAACCACAACGCCGCTCGGGTCTTCCAGAAATAACTGGTGCAGGCCAATGGATGGCACCGTGCGCTCTCGTGGCGTGATGCCGTGAATTTTCAGATGGGCCAGCATGGCTGCCAAACCGTCTGCAAAAAAAGCAACGTGATCGACCGCACCGCTACCGCTCAGGGAGGCCACATCGCGGTCACCCAGGTATTTTTTCAAGCCTTCAGGGTCGTTTCGGTCAATGCCAATGATGTGTACCACTGCGTTGGCCACATCGGCGTGGTCACCTCTGTACATCCACAGACCTGGAAACGGAAAATCAGGCCTTGGCCCGACCGTCAGGCCCAGCAAGGTTTCGTAAAACCGGCGCGAGGCATCCAGATCAGTGGTGCGGATTGAATAGTGGTTGAGTGTGAGTGTCATGGCGATATTGTATGGATTGATGCTTGCCGATATTCAGCGTTTTTTGTACTTTGGGGGGTGTGGCTGCGGCGCGCCGCCTGAGCCCGAAAGACCCGCAAGAGATGCTTCAGGGTTTGTCCTGAGACGATGGCTATTTACCAAACTGTCAACCATGCGTACCATTATTGAACAACTGATTAATACGACTATCCGCAGAAACCCCTAATCAGCACTTCGGGTTTCGAAAATCGGGTTCGCGTTTTTCCATCATGCACACCACAGCACTCGTTTTGTTTTCAGGAGGCCAGGACTCCACCACCTGCCTGGCGCAGGCGCTTTCAAAATACGACCGCGTCGAAACCGTCGCGTTTGACTATCGCCAGCGGCACATCATCGAGCTACAGGCGCGGCTCAATGTGCTGCGTGAAATCAAGGCGCAGTTTCCGCAGTGGGCCAGCAAGTTGGGCGACGACCACCTGGTTGACTTGGCCGTGCTCGGGCAGATCAGCGACACATCGCTGACGCGCGACGTGGCCTTCAAGATGGAAAGCTCGGGCCTGCCCAACACCTTTGTACCGGGGCGCAACCTGCTGTTTTTAACGCTGGCCGCAGCGCTGGCCTACAGGCGTGATTTACAGGTACTCGTCACTGGCGTTTGTGAGACTGATTTTTCAGGCTACCCCGACTGCCGCGACGACACCATCAAGGCCATGCAACTGGCGCTGTCGCTGGGCATGGACAAACGCTTTCTAATCGAAACGCCACTGATGTGGATAGACAAGGCCGACACCTGGGCGCTCGCCAAATCACTCGGTGGCCAGGCGCTGGTTGATTTGATTGTTGAGCATACGCATACCTGCTACCTAGGCGACAGGGTGCATCGCCATACCTGGGGTTACGGCTGCGGGGCTTGTCCGGCCTGCGAGTTACGAGCCAATGGTTTTGAAAGGTTTGAGCGCTCCGCTGGAGGGTCATTCAACCGTCACTGACTTCGCCAGATTGCGCGGCTTGTCCACATCCGTCCCCTTAGCCAGCGCCGTGTGATACGCCAGCAGCTGCAGCGGCACCACATGCAGTAACGGGCTCAAGGCACCGTAATGTTCGGGCATGCGGATGACGTGAACGCCTTCACTGTTTTCAATGCGGCTGTCAGCGTCGGCCAGCACGTAGAGCACGCCGCCGCGTGCGCGGACTTCCTGCATGTTGCTTTTTAATTTTTCCAGCAGGCTGTCATTGGGCGCTACGGTTACCACGGGCATGGCGCTGGTCACCAATGCCAGCGGGCCGTGCTTTAGCTCGCCTGCGGGGTAAGCCTCGGCGTGGATGTAGCTGATTTCCTTGAGCTTGAGTGCCCCTTCGAGTGCGATGGGATAGTGCAGGCCACGGCCTAAAAACAATGCGTTTTCCTTGCCTGCAAAGTCTTCTGACCAGGCAATGATTTGTGGCTCCAGTGCCAGCACGGCTGACAGCGCGGCGGGCAAGTGGCGCATGGCTTTTAAGTGCCCGGCTTCTTCTTCGTCGCTCAAGTGGCCCTTGCTTTTGGCGAGGACCAGCGTCAGTAAAAACAGACCTGCGAGCTGTGTGGTGAAGGCCTTGGTTGATGCGACACCGATCTCAACGCCAGCGCGGGTGATGTAGGCCAGCTTGCATTCGCGCACCATGGCCGAGGTGGCGACGTTGCAGATGGTGAGGGTTTGCGTCATGCCCAGACCTTGCGCGTGGCGCAGGGCGGCCAGTGTGTCTGCCGTCTCGCCGCTTTGCGTGACGGTGACAACCAGCGTGCGTGGGTTGGGCACGCTGGTGCGGTAGCGGTATTCGCTGGCGACTTCTACCTGTGTCGGGATTTTTGCAATCGACTCCAGCCAGTACTTGGCGGTGCAGCCGCTGTAGTAGCTGGTGCCGCAAGCCAGGATGAGCACCGAGTCAATGCCCCCGAACACGCGGTGAGCAGCATCGCCAAACAGCTCGGGCACGATGCCTTCAACGCCTTCCAGCGTGTCGGCTATGGCGCGCGGTTGCTCAAAAATTTCTTTCTGCATGTAGTGGCGGTACGGACCCAGCTCGGCTGCGCCACTGTGGGCGATGACGGTTTTGACTTCGCGCTGTACCGCTTTTTGTTGCTTGTCAAAGACCCAGTATTTACCCAGTTGCAAGTCAACCATGTCGCCTTCTTCGAGGTAGATGATTTGATCCGTCACGCCCGCTAGCGCCATGGCATCGCTGGCCAAAAAGTTCTCAAGGTTGGTCTTGCCGACACCCAGAATCAGCGGTGAGCCAGCGCGCGCGCCGACCACGCGGTGCGGTTCGTCTTTGCAAAACGCGGCAATCGCATAGGCGCCGTGCAGTTGCACCACGGTGGCTTTGAGCGCTTCAAACAGATCGCCGTCATACAGGCTGTCGATCAAATGCACGATGACTTCGGTGTCGGTCTGGCTTTCAAACACATAGCCTTTGGCTTGCAGCGTAGCGCGCAGTTGGTCGTGGTTTTCAATGATTCCGTTGTGCACCAGGGCCACGCGCGGCGGCCTTGCCGACAGGCCCTCGTGTGAAGTGCCCGGCTTGCTAGCAGGCGCACCCGGGCCGTGGCTGAAGTGCGGGTGTGCGTTGTGTACGGCTGGCGCGCCATGCGTGGCCCAGCGCGTGTGGGCGATGCCTGTGCCACTTTCGATTTTTTCAAGCCTGACCTGTTCTTGCAACTCCGCCACGCGCGAGGTGCTACGCGCCCTCTTGAGGCCATCCGCATACACAGCTACGCCGCAGGAGTCATAGCCCCGGTATTCAAGCCGTTGCAGGCCTTGTACCAGGATGGGGACAATATTTCGGCTAGAAACCGCTGCAACAATGCCGCACATAGGGAAAGTCCTTGAAGAACAGATTGAAAAAAATTGCTGCAATGTCAGGACGACTTGATCGGCCGTTTCCAGCCCGTCAAACTGACCTGCCTGGCGCGCGCCACGCTCAGTGCTCCGGGCGGTGTGCTTTTGGAAATCGTTGAACCAGCACCGACTGTACCGCCCGCGCCAATCGTCACCGGGGCTACCAGCACGCAGTTGCTGCCAATGTGTACGTCGGCCTCGATCAGCGTGCGGTGTTTATTGGCACCGTCGTAGTTGGCGGTGATGCTGCCTGCACCGTAATTGACGCGCTCGCCCAGCGTGGCATCGCCCAGGTAAGCCAGGTGGTTGGCCTTGGCACCTTTGGCCAGGGTTGAGTTTTTGACCTCGACAAAATTGCCGATGTGTACCTCAGCGCCCAACTGCGCACCAGGCCGCAGGCGCGCAAACGGGCCGACAAGCGAGCCCTCCCCCACCTGCACGCCAAGCTTTTCACCGTCAATATGGGTAAAGGGGTGAATCACCGCACGGGCGGAAATGGTGGCGTTTGCAATCACGCAGTTGGCGCCAATGCGCACGCCTTGACCGAGGCTGACCTGGCCTTCAAACACGCAGTTCACATCAATCTCGACATCCTGAGCGCAGGTGAGCACACCACGTACGTCCAGCCGCGCCGGATCCGCCAGCCGCACGCCCTGCTCCATCAGCGCAAGCGCTTGCCGCTGCTGGTAAATGCGCTCCAGCTCGGCCAGTTGCAGCGGGCTGTTGACACCGGCTACCTGCGCTGCATCGCTGATCTGGTGCGCCACCACCGCCACGCCGTCAGCCACCGCGAACTTGACGATGTCAGTCAGGTAGTACTCGTTTTGCGCGTTCTTGTTGTCCAGCCGGGCCAGCCAGCTGCGCAGCAGGCGCGTGGGCACGGCCATGATGCCGCTGTAGATTTCATTGATCTTGCGCTGCTCGCTGGTCGCGTCCTTGTGCTCGACGATGGCACGAACCTGGCTTGATGCTTGCGTGCCAGCCCTCACGATGCGCCCGTAACCCGTTGGCTCAAGCATGGCAAGCGTCAGCAGCGCCAGCCGCTGGCCAGCGCATTCGTCAATCAAGGCTTGCAGGGTCGCCGCCTGCGTCAAAGGTACATCGCCCGACAGCACCAGCGTGATGCCATCATCAGCCAGCAAAGGCAGCGCCTGCTGCATGGCGTGGCCGCTACCGAGCTGCGGCTCCTGGCGTGCGAATTGCAAATCTAAAATGGCTGCAGAGCCCTGAATATGCGCGCAAGCCGCTTCAACTTCGACAGCACCATGACCGCTAATCACCACCACACGCCGGGCTGATAATTGAGCTGCGCAGTCAATCACATGCGCCAGCAAGGCGCGGCCAGCCAAGCGGTGCAACACTTTGGGCAGCGCGCTCTTCATCCGCGTGCCCTTACCTGCTGCCATGATGACGACATCAACCGCAGGTTTCGAATTTATCTGGAGTGCCATGAGATTTCCTGTTTATTTCTTGCGTTGCAGAATTATCGGCCTGTCGGGTCTGGTTCTGGCGGCATGCCTGCTGCAGGCTTGCAGCGCTGTAAAAATTGTCTATAACCAGGCGCATGAACTAGCCTACTGGTATCTGGACGGCTATGTCGATTTCAACGCAAGCCAAAGCCTCCTGCTCAAGGAAGAGCTTGCAAAACTCCAGGTCTGGCACAGGCAAACACAACTGCCGGGCTACATCGAAACCCTGCAAAAACTGAAGCAGAAAATGCCGGGGGAGATAGACGCGGCGCAGGCCTGTGAAGTGTTTTTCGACGTGCGACGCAAACTGGTTGCAGTGTCTGATCAGGCTGAACCCGCTGTGCTTGCGCTGGCGGCCACCTTGAACCCCGATCAATTGGCGAGGATGGAACGCAAGTATGCCAAAGGCAATGCGGATTATGTTGAGGACTTCATAGAGGCCACAGCCAAAGCCAGCCGCAACAAACGCTACAAACGGGCGGTCAACCGGGCCGAAATGCTCTACGGCCGACTGGACGACAAACAACTCGGCCTGATAGGCCGGGCCATAGAACAGTCCCGCTTTGATGTGAGGCTGTCCTATACCGAAAGGGTGCGCCGCCAGCGGGATACGGTCCAGACTTTGCGTACGATTGCTGCCACTCCAGCCGCAATCGCAGCCTCAACGGCTACATCACGTTCGGCCTTCCGGGGTCTGTTCGAACGCTCGCTGAATTCACCCAACATCGAATACCGTGAATATCTTGAAAAGCTGACGCAGGACAACTGCAGGTCCTTTGCCGATCTGCATAACAGCACCACCGAAGCCCAGCGCAGAAAAGCAGTGGAAATCATCAATGGCTATGAGCTGGATTTAAAAGCGTTGAGCGGAAAAATTTAAAGCCATCACACAGGCCAGACGACACCGTTGTCATTGAGTAGCGTATCCAGCGGTATGTCATGCGGCTCCGGCTCCATATCGGGCAGCCAGCCGTTGGTGTAGCCCAGACCCACGGTTACCGGCCTTGGCTGCAGCGTGGCCAGCGTGCGGTCATAAAACCCGCCGCCATAGCCCAGCCTGAAGCCGCCCGGCCCGTAGCCCACGCAGGGTACAAACAGCAACGTGGGCACGATCAGCTCAGTATCTTTCGGTTTGGGAATGCCGTAGGCATCTTCCTCCATCGGGCAGCCGGGGTACCAGGCATGAAAAGTCAGCGTCTTGTGAAGCTTGTTGACCACCGGCAAGCCGATCTTGCGCGGCGAGCGGCCTGCTATGCTTTCTGTAGCTAGTTGTGCCCGTGATTCAGGCGCTACAGCGGTTTTTGACTGTGAATCCTGGTTCAGTATCGCGTCTTCCTGCCAGCGGTAGAGCGCAGGCAGCGGATCAAACTCGCCCTTGATGGGCCAATAAGCGCCAATCACCGTGTCAGGTTTGTCGAAAAGCCAGATGCGCATCACACGCTGTAGCGCGTCAGCGCGCTGCAGGCGGTCGGGCAGGTTAAGCCGTTCTTCAATCAGCGCTTTGCGGGTACTTAATTTGTCCATAATGGACTGATGCTATCCAAATTTTCTTTCACTCAGTTGGGTACTCCATTTTTTGCGGTCGTCCTGACGCTATTTGCAAGTCCGTCTGCCATCGCCCAAACCCCGGCACAAGGTGCTAATTCCGCAAGCGACAGCGTGCTGCTCGACATGAACCAGGCCTTCAAGCGCGGGGATCGCAAAAAGCTGGCGCAACTGCTGCCGCAGGCACGCGGCCACGCACTCGAAGCATGGGCTGCGTATTGGGAATTAACGGCCCGCTTGAGTGAAGCCAGCGCGCAGGAAGTGCAGGACTTCATCACACGCTACGCAGGCAGCTATCAGGAAGACCGCCTGCGCAATGACTGGCTGCTGCTGCTGGGCCAGCGCCGCGACTGGGCCGCTTTTGCCACCGACTATCCGCAATACCGCATGGGTGACGACAAAGAAGTGCGTTGCTACGCCCTGCTGGTTGAGAGTTTGAAAAGCGAACCAACAACCCAGCCGCGTATTGCAGAAGAGGTCAAGAAGAACTGGTTTTCACAACGCGAAGCCGATGACGGCTGCACCGCTGCCGCCTCGCGGTTGGTCGGCACCCAGCACTTGAGCGCCCTTGATGTGTGGCAAAAAGCCCGTCTCGCAACTGAGGCTAACCGCCCGCGTGCGGCGCGCGATGCAGTCAATATCGTTTCACCTAAATCCATGGCGCTTTTCACTGAACTGAACAACAGACCGGCAAAATTTCTTGCGACCAAACACCTGGCCATCACAAAGGTGCGTAAAGAGATCATCGTGCTGGCACTCATCAAAATGGCCATCACGGATGCCGACGGTGCCGCCAGCATGATGGACAACAAATGGGGTTGGCAGCTCGCCGCCGAAGAACGCCACTGGGTCTGGGGTGTGATCGGAAAACAGGCGGCGACCCGCATGGGCACTGTGCCTGCAAGCCAAGCCATTGCCTACTTTGACAAGGTCACCAAAAACACCGACCTGACCGACGACATGTTGGGCTGGAAGACGCGCGCCGCCCTGCGCGCAGGCAACCAGCCGCGCTGGCCGCTGGTGCTGGCTGCCATCAACGCGATGAGCGATGAAGCCCGCAAGGACCCGACCTGGGTCTACTGGAAAGCGCGCGCCCTGCTCAGCAATGCGCCAGCCGCTGCCCCCGGCGCACCCGTGGCGCCGCAACGCGCCGAAGCCCTGGCCCTGCTGCAGTCGATGGCATCGGTGCGCGGGTTTTACGAACAGCTGGCGCTTGAAGAGTTGGGGCAAAAAATCACCGTCCCGCCCCGGCCGGCCCCATTGACACCGGAGGAAAAAGAAAGCGCGCGCCTGAACCCCGGCCTGAACCGCGCCGCCTATGCGATCGCCATCGGCCTGCGCAGCGACGGCGTGCGCGAGTGGAACTACAGCACCAACCTGCACCAGCGCGGCGGCATGGGCGAGCGCGAGCTGCTGGCCGCAGCCCAGTTTGCCTGCGACCGCGCGATCTGGGACCGCTGCATCAACACCAGCGAGCGCACCAAAAATGAGACAGACTTCGACCAGCGCTTCCCCATGCCGTTTCGTGAAACGGTGCTCAAACGCGCGCAAAGCCTCAACCTTGACCCGGCCTATGTTTATGGTTTGATCCGCCAGGAGTCGCGCTTCATCCTGGATGCCCGCTCCAGCGTCGGCGCGTCGGGCCTGATGCAGGTGATGCCCGCCACCGCGCGCGAGACGGCCCGCCACATCGGTCTGACGGGTTTTACCGCGAGCCAGATCAACGACCGCGACACCAACATCGTCATCGGCACGGCCTACCTCAAGCGCGCCCTGGACGACTTCGGCGGCTCCATGGCGCTGGCCGCCGCGGCTTACAACGCCGGCCCCGGGCGGCCCCGCACCTGGCGCGGGCAAGCTGGCAGCCCCACACTGGAGGCCGCCATCTGGGCCGAGAACGTGCCCTTTAGCGAAACCCGTGATTACATTAAAAAAGTGCTGTCCAACACCACCAATTACGCAGCCATGCTGACGGGCCAGCCGCAATCACTCAAAGCCCGGCTGGGCAGCGTTGGCCCGCGCGATGCAGGGCAACCAGAACCTGACAAAACACTGCCTTGACGCTCAAAAATTTATCCCTATCAAGCACTCATCAAACACGCATGAAAAAAATCCTCATCCTCGGCGGCACCGGTTTTGTTGGTCGTCACTTATGCGAAAAACTGGCCGAACTACCCTGTCGCGTCACCGTCGTCACACGGCGGCGCAGCAAGGCACAGCACCTGCAGATGCTGCCCATGGTGGACATAGCAGAGGTGGCCAGCATTGAGAGTGCATCGCTCATGCCCTTGCTGGCAGAGCACGATGCGGTGGTCAACCTGGTGGGCATCCTGCACGGCAACGAAGCGGCTTTTGAAAAAGCACATGTGCAACTGCCGCTGGAACTGGCGCGCGCTTGTGACGCTGCGGGACAAAGACGCATCGTTCACATCAGCGCACTAGGGGCCAGTGTTGATTCAGCCTCGATGTACCAGCGCAGCAAAGCGCGTGGCGAGGCGGTGTTGCTTGGCTCGGGGCTAGACGTGAGCGTGCTGCGGCCCAGCGTGATTTTTGGCAGTGAAGACAAATTTCTCAACACCTTTGCACGCCTGCAAAAAATCTTTCCCGTCATTCCGCTGGCCGCCAGCCACGCGCTGTTCCAGCCGGTGTGGGTGGAAGACGTGGCAAGCGCCATCGTGCATTGCCTGCAGGACGCGCACACCCACGCCACGGCCGGCCAGACCTTTGAAGCCTGCGGCCCCGAGGTTTTCACACTCAGGCAACTGGTGCAACTGGCAGGCCGCTACAGCGGTGTCAACAACGGTGAAGGGCGGTACATCATTGGCCTGCCGGATTCGCTGGCCCGGCTACAGGCATGGCTGATGGAGCTGGCCCCGGGCGAACCCATTTTGAGCCGCGACAATCTGAATGCGATGAAGACTGACAACATTGCCAGTGGCAAACTGCCGGGCTTGACTGCTCTTGGTATCACGCCATCGGCATTGAGCGCTGTGGTACCGTTTTATCTGGGCGCGCAGGGCTTGCGTAGCGGCTTGATGGCCAAACGAAAAACAGCCGGTCGGTTTTAAAACTAGGCAGCGTTCAATGCAAATTTACCTGGTCGGTGGTGCGGTTCGCGATGCCTTGCTCGGCTTGGAGGTAGCGGACCGCGACTGGGTCGTGGTTGGCAGCACGCCCGAAGAACTGATAGCCCTGGGCTACCTGCCCGTTGGCAAGGACTTCCCGGTTTTTTTGCACCCTGACACCCGCGAGGAATACGCACTGGCGCGCACCGAGCGCAAGACAGCGCGTGGCTATCACGGCTTTGAAGTCCACGCCGCGCCCGACGTGACGCTGGAAGAAGACCTGGCGCGGCGTGACATTACTATCAATTCAATAGCTGCTCACCTGCGTAAACAGGAATTTTCAAGCATTTTTAGTAGTGATTTTGAGGGTTTTGAGGCACTCATTGACCCGTTTAACGGCCAAGCAGACCTGAAAGCCAAGGTTTTGCGCCATGTGACGGCAGCCTTCCGTGAAGACCCGGTGCGCATCCTGCGCGTGGCCCGCTTTGCGGCACGCTTTGCCGACTTCAGCGTGGCACCAGAGACCATGCAGCTCATGCAAGCCATGGTGGACGATGGCGAAGCAGATGCGCTGGTGGCCGAACGTGTCTGGCAAGAGCTGGCGCGCGGCCTGATGGAGCGCACGCCGTCCCGCATGTTCGAGGTGCTGCGCGAATGCGGCGCGCTGCAGCACCTGCTGCCCGAGGTAGACAAGCTCTGGGGGGTGCCGCAACGCGCCGACTATCACCCCGAGGTCGACACCGGCGTGCACCTGATGATGGTGCTGGACATGTCGGCGCAATTGAAAACCAGCCTGCCCGTGCGTTTTGCCTGTCTGTGCCATGACCTCGGCAAGGGCACCACGCCGGTCGACGCCCTGCCCAAGCACATCGGCCATGAAGAGCGCAGCGCGCGGCAGCTCTTGGGTGTATGCGAGCGACTGCGCGTGCCCACCGACTGCCGCGAACTGGCCGAGGTGGTGGCGCGCGAACACGGCAACATTCACCGCAGCGCCGAGTTCGGCGCGGCCGCGTTGGTGCGGCTGCTGGAGCGCTGCGACGCGTTTCGCAAGCCACGACGTTTTGACGAGGTGCTGCTGGCCTGCGAGTGTGATGCGCGCGGCCGCCTCGGGCTGGAAAATTCAGCTTACCCGCAGCGGCCGCGGCTGGCGCAGGCACTGCGGTCAGCGCAGGCTGTGGTCACCGAGACAGTCGCCCAGGCCGCGCAGACCGCAGGCCTGAGCGGTCCGAAAATCGGGGAGATGATCCATGCCGCCCGGGTGCAGGCCGTCCAGGCCTGGATGAACACTCCGACACAAGCCGGTAGCGCCACCGGCCCCTGAGGACGGAGATAGTCGCGGGCCGCGCACCGGCCCCAAAAGGGGATCCGGCCTACAGGCGCCGCAGCAAAGTTCTGCTAAGGTTGAAAGCGACGCACTTGCCCTTTGGCTAACCTTCGGCTCTGCGAATACCTGGTGTCAGGACTTTCACCCGACTGGATTCGTGCCATGCACGGCACACACGTTCGCGCTCAACCGCCGCTTCCAGCGGTCGATTGCAGCGCGCGGTTAGGCCGCGTACCACAGCACCGCGATGAAGTGACACACGGTGCCCACAATAACGAACAGGTGCCATATGAAGTGGTGATAGCGGATCCGGTCATCATTCGCGAAAAAGAATACTCCCACCGTGTACGCGATACCTCCCGCCAACAGCCAGAACAGTCCCCACGCTGGAATATGGAGCCACAAAGGGTAAATCGCGATCAACGCGAGCCAGCCCATGGCCAGGTACAAGTACATCGAAAGTCTCGGAAATCGCGTCCCGTAAATGGCCTTTAACACGACACCGCCGAAGGCTAGACTCCACACGAGACCGAACAGCGTCCAACCCCACGGCCCGCGGAGCACTCCGAGCGTGAATGGCGTGTATGTGCCGGCGATGAGGAGAAAGATCGCTCCGTGGTCCAGAATCTGGAATACCGTCTTAGCCCTGTTCCTCGCTAACGCGTGGTAGAGCGTGGAGGTGAGGTACAGCAGCAGCATCGTGGAGGCGAAAACGCTCGCGCTAACCACTCCGGTGGCATCACCACGCCCGAGCGCGGTAACGACGAGAACCGGTGCTGCAACCAACGCCGCCAGCAACGCAATACCGTGGCTGACGCTATTCGCGATCTCCTCGCCAAGGGACTGTGGCCGCTCTTGCAACCCTAAGGCTTCGACCATCGCTGTATGCCCTATGCGGCCTAATCGGGATAGGAAGAAGCCTCGCGCACGCTGACCCCACGTTTTCTGAGTTTGCGGTAACCCGCGCTGCCCCACTGTTTCCATGCAAACAATAGTAACCGCCGTCGCACCCATTTGTCGATCTCGCGCAGAGGGCTCAACACTTCAGTGATGCCGAAGTAGGCTACTCCCCCGGTCAGGGCAGTTTTCAACTCTTGCACGATGTCGCTTCAGCCGGTGACCTCGGCGCTCCAGCGCCCAGTCCAGTTCGTCCAGCACCACGTTGGCCAGCACCGGAACGCGGTATAAGCGAGGCATGCGTCTTTCCCCTGCTGCCACCGCCAACCGCCACGGCATCCTGTGCATGGTCGGTGCCATGGCTTCTTTTGTGAGCAACGACGCACTGGTCAAATTTGCCAGTCAGAGCATGCCCGGCGCCCAGTTGATTTTTGTGCGCGGCGCCATGGCCGTGGTGCTGGTGCTGGCCGTGGCCCATGCGCTGGGCGTCACGGCCCGCGTCGCGGAAGTCACGCGCGGCTGGGCGGCAGGCCGCGCGGTGGTCGATGCCGTGGCGACCATGCTCTACCTGGGCTCGCTGTTTCACCTGCCCATCGGCAACGCGACGGCCATCAATCTGGCGGCGCCGCTGTTCATGGCGGTGTTTGCGGCGATGTTCATGGGGGAGCGGGTGCGCGGCGCCCGATGGCTGGCCATAGTCGTCGGCTTCATGGGTGTGTTGCTGGTCATCCAGCCGCGTGCCGAAGGCTTCAACAGCTACGCGCTGGTGTGCCTGCTGGGAACGCTGTTTCACGCCGCCCGCGACCTGATGACGCGCCGCATCGACGCCGGTATTCCATCCATCCTGATCACGCTGGCCACCGCTGTGGCCGTTACCATGCTGGCCGGCGTTCTGTCGCTGGTGCAGGGCTGGCAGCCTTTCGGGCTGTTCGAATTTTCGCTTCTAGCCCTTGCTTCTGTCTTCCTGGCCGCCGGTTATTACCTGATCATCAACAGCATGCGGCACGGCGAGATGACCCTGGTGGCACCGTTTCGCTACAGCGGCCTTCTGTTTGCGCTGGTCCTCGGCTACGCCGTGTGGGGCGATGTGCCGAATACGCTGGCCTGGAGCGGCATCGCGCTGCTGATCGCCTCGGGCCTGTATGTGTTGCACAGTGAAAAACGGCGCGGCGGTGCCGGCGCCGGGTCCTGAATTTTCTATCCTTCTCCGAAGTCATGCGCAGCCCTGATGGCGGCCGGTCCTGCGGGTGGGCGACGCGGGAGTCAGGCCGCAACCAGTGCAGTGCGCCGCACCCGCCGCACACTGAAGGCGCTGACAATCAGCGCGCCCTGTAGCAGCGCCAGGCCCAGCAACACACCGCGGTACTGGCCGTGGTCCATCATCACGCCGAAGATCAGCGGCGAGAGCGCCTGGCCGATGTCCAGGCCCGCATACACCACGCCATACACCCGGCCCGAGGCGTTTTCAGGCGTCGAGCGTTTGACCAGCAGGTCGCGTGACGGCCCGGCTATGCCCGAGGCAAAACCCATGGCACCAAACAGCACCGGCACCAGCCACGCGGGAAAACTGCCCAGCGCCAGCAGCAGCGCAACGAGTGCCGCCACCCCGAAGCCGGCGCCGACGATACGCTCGCAACGCGCCGGGTCCGACGCCAGAAAACCGCCCAGCACCATGCCGCCTGCGCTGCACACCATGTAAATCGTCAGGCACATGGCGACCAGGCCCAGCGGCACGTCGTGCAACTGGCGCGCGGCTTCCGGCGCAAAGGCCTGCACCACGCTGAGCACAATGCCGGACCAGAAGAAAAAGGCAAAACACATCCACACCGCAGGGATCTTCAAAAAGCCAAGACTGCTGTCCGCAACCGGCGCGCCCTTGACGGACGGCGCCACCTTGAGCATCAGCTTGTCGCGGTTGAACAGCAGCGCGCCCAGCACCACAAACGTCAGCACACCGGCGGCGGCCAGCGCCACGCGCCAGGAGTAGGCCAAGGTCAGGCTCACCACCAGCGCCGGTGCCAGCGCCCAGCCCAGGTTACCGGTGATGCCATGCACGCTGTAGGCATGGCCCAAGCGCGGCGCACTGACCTTGCGGTTCAGCAGCGTGTAGTCAACCGGGTGAAACACGCCGTTGCCCACACCGGCCAGCACGGCAAAGCCGGCCAGCATCGAGTAACTGGTGCTGATCGAGTAACCAAAGGCCGCAACACCCAGCAGACTCAAGCCGACAAACAAAATCGGGCGCGGGCCGAAGCGGTCCACCACAAAACCCGACACGGCCTGCACCGCGCATGAGACAACAAAGAAAATCGTCATCAAAAAACCCAGTTCCGCGTAGCTGACGCTGAACTCGTCCTTGAGCCAGGGAAACAGCGGCGCCAGCAACAACTGGTTGAAGTGGCTGATCAGGTGGGCCAGCCCGACCAGGCCAATGACACTGGCATCGCTGCGCAGCGGTGTGCCCGCCGGCAAGTTCATCATGGCTTGCCCGGTTTCCAGCGCTTTAGCAGCAACGCATTCGCCATCACGCTGACCGAGCTCATGGCCATGGCGGCACCGGCAATCACAGGGCTCAAAAAACCCAGGGCGGCGAGCGGGATGCCTGCTACGTTGTAGACAAACGCCCAGAACAGGTTTTGACGTATTTTGGCGACCGTGCGGCTAGAGATTTTCAAAGCGGCCGCTACCAGCAGCGGGTCACCGCGCATGAGCGTGATGCCTGCGGCGTGCATGGCCACGTCGGTGCCATTGCCCATAGCCATGCCGACATCTGCCGCCGCCAGTGCCGGTGCGTCGTTCACGCCATCGCCGACCATCGCGACGGTGTGACCGCCCTCCTTGAGTGCCATCACCCTGGCGGCCTTGTCACCGGGCAGTACTTCGGCCATGACTTCTCCCGCTTCAGGCCGCAGGCCCAAGCGGCGCGCCATGGCTTCGGCAGCGCCGCGGTTGTCGCCGGTAATCATCACCAGCCGGATGCCGCTGGCGCGCAATGCAGCCAGCGCCTCTTTGGCACCGGGTTTGGGTTCGTCGCCAAACGCCATCAAAGCGCGCAGGCTCAAGCCGGTCGTTGTACGCTCGGCCATGGCCGACACCGTCGCTCCTTTTGCCTGCCAGTCTGTTGCCTGTCTGGCAACCGCGCGCATGTCTACCTTAAGCACCTCCATCCAGCGCAGGCTTCCAATCAGAAAACTGCGCACACCAACTTCACCTTCCGTGCCTTGGCCAGGCACGGCGTGTACGTTGCCGGGCGCATCAAACGCTAAGCCCCTAGCCTGCGCACTGGTGACCACGGCGCGGG
>JBCKNJ010000015.1:0-34004 GCA_038902795.1 Polaromonas sp.
CATCGCGTAGCCCTTCCAACGTTGTGAACGTATCGAGAGTTTACACCGGTTTCCTTGTTAAGTGAACAGCATTGGGAGCAGACCACGGTTTTCCTGTAGATTCCATAGTGATTTTCCTTGGTTTGCATCTTCTATAGGATCAAAGGGGTTGCATCTTGTATTGTGATATTGAACAAACATATTGCAATACAAAACACTCCCCCTTTGCCTAATACACCACATCATGATCGCCCACGTTCACCGGGATGATCTCTTCATCCTGAATCAGCAATTCCAATGTGATGCGGTAAGAAAGATTGATAGAAACAGAGTGCAGACCCTGCAACCTGCCGCTTAAAGGATGCAAACGCAGCGCGGGATGATGCGGGTTCATCTCCAGTAGTTGCAGTGTTTTCAGGTATTGTTTTTCCAGCTCGGGATGGCGCTTGAGAAAACGCGCGGCGCGTTTGTCGTATTGTGCGGTGAAGACAAGCTGGAAGGTCATAGTCGATGTAGTCCTTCGGCAGGCTTAGGACGAACGGTTATCCATGTGGAAGCTCATGCGGCGATTTTCTTCACCCGTTTAATATGAGCCGCCGGCGATTCCTTAACCGCGCGACCCGCCGCAATGTCGGCACGCGTTTCTGCCAGCGCTGCTTCCAGTTCGCATTCGCGCAGGTAGTGGTATTGCTCAATCCCCATCACCACGAAACGGTCTTTGCCGCGCACCGAGACGATGACCTCTGGGCGGTCTGTCAGCATGGCCTCGATGGCGGCGACACCTTTTGTTTTTAAATCATTGGCTGTCAGGTTGGACATGGTTCGTCCTCTCTATAGGGTAGTTTTGAGTGCGTTTAATAATACGCTTAAAAGTGCGATTCGGCAACTGCCTGGAGATCGGCTTGTTAGCGTTGGCACAGGATAGAGGTTTCGCAAAGGACAATAGGGGGCAGACCACGGCCTGCCCGCCTGCCAACCATTCGATAATCTTGTTGACTGATTCCAAGGATTCCCATGTTTTTGACGTATTTCGACACCATGCCGTGCCGCCTGCTGGCGCTGGTTTGCGCGGCCTGCATCGCCATGCTGGCCTTTGGCCTGTACCTTCAGCATGTGGTGGGGCTTGAGCCTTGCCCGATGTGCATCGTGCAGCGTTACGCGCTGGTGCTGGTGGCGCTGGTCTGCGGGCTGACGGCTTTTAGCCAGCGCAAAGGCGTTTTGATGGGCGGCGCTTTTGCGGTGCTGTTGGTGGCAGGCTTTGGCGCGTTCGTGGCGGCACGGCAAAGTTTTTTACAGTGGTATCCGCCTGAAATTGTCTCGTGCGGGCGTGACTTTTACGGAATGATTGAAACCTTTCCGCTCAAGCGCGCCATCCCCATGATCTTCAAGGGCAGCGGTGACTGCACGAAGATTGACTGGACTTTTCTAGGTGGCTCGATCGCCAATTGGTCATTCCTTAGCTTTGCGGCGATTGCCATCGTCATGCTGCTGCTGCTACAGCGCCAGTGGCGCAGGGGCTAAAAGCCATTTCAAGGCGTGGTTCAAAAAGTAACGTTTTTGGGTAACACGGACAATGTGAATTTTGGATGGTTTGCCTAGAGTTTTTGGGGTCAGAGCCCAAATTCGCTAAGCCTACGGCTCGCCCGGAGGGCGCGGTGCGATGCACCGCAGCGAAATTGGTGTCTGACCCCAATAACTCTTCGAAAAAATGTTACCCGATTTTGAACCACGCCCAAAACAGCCCTACGCTGGCCAGTGCGTCCATCACCACGTCGGGCGTGAGGGACAGGTAAGGGTGGGTGGTATCAGGCATTGCAGTTGGCTCTCACTTCTTCGATGCTGGTCTGGCCCGCCAGCACCTTGACAATGCCGTCCTGGCGCAGGGTTCGAAACTTGCCATCCTGAAAGGATTCCAATTGAATCAACTCGGAACGGGCGCCGGTCTGAATCAGACGGCGCACGCCTGCTGACACCCGCAGCAGCTCATGCAAGCCCACGCGGCCCGACATACCCGACCCCATGCAGTGGCTGCACCCGGGCGCGTGGTAGCGCTTGAGTCCGCCCTGCCCACCGAACTGGCTCGTCCAGGACGCCAGCACCTCATCACGCGCAGGACGAAGCGCCTCAGGAAACACGTGCAGGTAGTCGTCCAGCAACTCCTCTACGTAGCTGTCTGGCGCCGGCTCGAACGTGCGACATTCCTTGCACCAGCGGCGCGCCAGTCGCTGCGCCAGCACCGCCAGCAACGAGTCAGCAAAATTGAACGGGTCCATACCCATGTCAATCAGGCGCGTGACCGTCTCGGCGGCGCTGTTGGTGTGCAGGGTTGACAGCACCAGGTGCCCGGTGAGTGAGGCTTCGATGGCAATTTTTGCCGTTTCGGCATCGCGAATTTCACCTACCATGATGATATCCGGGTCGGCCCGCAAAAAGGTACGCATGGCCTTGGCAAACGTCCAGTCAATGCGGGGGTTGATCTGTACCTGGCGCAAATCAGGCTGGGTGATTTCAATCGGGTCTTCGGCGGTCCAGATTTTGCGCTCGGGGGTGTTCAAGAAATCCAGCACCGAGTGCAGCGTAGTGGTCTTGCCAGAGCCGGTCGGCCCCACACACAGCACCATGCCGTAGGGGCGGCTGACCGCCTGGCGTAGCTGATCAAAGTTGCTGTTTGACAGCCCCAGCTTCTCCATGGCGATGGGCTTGGTGGATGACTGCAGCCGTATGACCACATCTTCCAGGCCGTTGGCGGTGGGAATGGTGGCGATGCGCAACTCCAGCTGGTGTTGGGGCGAGAACTTACGGAAATCGATCTTGCCGTCCTGCGGCTTGCGACGCTCTGAAATGTCCAGGTTGGCCATGATTTTCAGGCGCGCCACCAACGCGGCCCGATAAGTGTGCGGCAGCTCCAGGTAAGGCGACATGACACCGTCCTTGCGAAAACGGATGCGCACCTTGGCTTTGCGTGGCTGCACCTCCACGTGCACATCCGACACGCCACGGCTGCTGGCCTCAATGATCATGGTGTTGATCAGGCGCACCAGGGTGTTGTCGGACTGCGCGATTTGCTTCTCGTCCTCAGAGTCATCGCTGTTCTTCTCGTCCAGCGCCATGGTTTCCAGCAATTGACTGCTGCTCGCGTGCTCCGGCATCTTGGCCGCAAAGCCGGGCAAGTCTTTATTGATCTGCCAGACGTTGAATCCCAGTTTTTCGTAAACGGACTCGATCGACTGTGTGATCTGATGTTCGTCGCCCAGGGTCGCAATGACCCGGCCCTGCACCAGAAATTGAAGCTCTTCGAGCATTTCACGCCGGGTTGGGTCAGCGGCAGCGACCACGGTCATGCCGTTGCGCGAGATCAGCGGCATGATCACCAGCCGCTGCGCGACGGCAATCGAAATTTTCATCAGCGCCGCCTTCTCCACCGGAAACTTCGTCACATCCACGATCGGGTAACCCATCTTGCGCGCCAGCGCGGTAACGAGCTCGCCGCGCGTCAAAACCCCCATGTTGATTAACAACTGACCCAGCGGCATCGTGCGTCCGGTTTTTTGCCGCTCAAGTGCTTGCTTCAACTGAGCATCATTAATGTAGCCCAGACTTATGAGGGCCTCGCCGATCCGGATCATCGGCATTTTGGACTGCTGATTCAGCGCCAGCAGCAGTTGGTCCAGTGACACCACCGCGGGCTCCACCAGGTAGTAACCCAGCTTGCGATTGCGCAGCGCGTGCTGCTCACTGGCGGCCTGCTCGACTTGCTGCAAGGTGACCGCCTTTTGCGCCACCAACACCTGACCAAGGCGGTCGCCCAGTCTCACGCTCAGGAACGCCTCACGCGGGATAAACACCCGCTCCACACTGCCTTGACTTTTGAGCGGGGTAAACACAAACAGGCCGTAGCTGGTTTCCACACAGCCAATGGTCGAACCTGAGACGGTGGTGCCGTTTTCCAGGTCGAGGTGGTACTCCACCGTTGTGCGGTAATCCAGAATGTCGGCGAATTGCTCGGAGCTGACGATTTCCTGCGGATGAATCGGCGTTTTCAACGTCAAGCGTCGAAACTGCGAGAACGCCAGTGGCACCGGTGTCTTGGCGTGCTCAATCTGGATCAGGATTGTTTTCTCGGCTGGCACGATGGACACCAGCGCGCAGCGCAGAATGGTGCCGTTCAGGCCTTCAAGCTCGCACTCCTGGGGCTCGGTCCAGGGCTCGGTAGCGCTGTAAATGACGTAGGGGGGCGCTGGCCAAATGAAGTCTTTTTTCAGTGCGGGGGGCTGCCACGTTGCTGGCTTGGGCATCAGGAGCAAAGTCCTCTCGTCGGCCGCAGCAGGGTTCAGGGGTATGGATGGAAACATCACAGCCCCCGTGCCACAGGGGCGAGCAAGTCCAGCGGGTTGGCATAAGTGACTGACATCAAGGCTGAGAACATGAGATTCCCGGTTCGTTCAATCCCCCGATGATGCCAGAATCTGCGACGCAGTCCAGACCCGGTAAAGTCCAGGCATGATGAAATGGCAACGACGCAAACGACTCATTAGCCGGCGCGTTTGGTGTACTCGCTGGTGTTATGCCTGTTGATTCTTGGTTTGGGGGGCGTGGGGTTCTGGGTGCTGGAGCCCCGTGCCATCACGCACCCCTTGATCTACAGGCTACTTATTTTTTGAGTGCGAAATCCCAGGCCATTTTGGCCAGCACTGGCGCACCGGCAGCCGAGCTGAGCGCCTGCGCGCTTGAGGCAGTACCGGCCTCAACCCGCTTGGCAATGCCCTGCAAAATGGCGCTTAAGCGAAACAGGTTGTAGGCGAGGTAAAAATTCCAGTCGGCCTTCAGCGCTTCAGGGGTGGTGATGCCGGTGCGGTTGCAATACTGCGCGATGTAGTCGGCTTCAAGCGGAATCCCCAGGCTGGCTACGTCAAGCCCGCCAATGCCCCGGAAAGCGCCGGGCGTGATGTGCCAGGCCATGCAGTGGTAGCTGAAATCAGCCAGTGGATGGCCCAGGGTTGACAGCTCCCAGTCGAGCACAGCCAGCACGCGTGGTTCGGTGGGGTGAAACACCAGGTTGTCCATCCTGAAGTCGCCATGCACGATGGAGCTCAATGCTGCATCGCGTGCGCTGGCCGGAATATTGGCTGGCAGCCAGGCTATGAGTCGATCCATCTCGGGGAGGGGCTTGGTGATGGACGCTGCGTACTGCTTGCTCCAGCGGCCAATCTGGCGTTCAAAGTAATTGCCGGGACGGCCATAGTCGGCCAAGCCGCGCTCTGCAAATTTGACTTTGTGCAGGCTTGAGATGACGCGGTTCATTTCGTTGTAAATCTCGCCGCGCTGGGCCTTGGTCATGCCGGGCAGGGCCTGGTCCCACAGCACGCGGCCTGCAACAAACTCCATCACGTAAAACGCGCGGCCTATGACGGATTCGTCCTCACACAGGCAATACATTTTGGCCACCGGCACGTCGCTGTCCTGCAAGCCCTGCATGACTTTGAATTCGCGCTCAACGGCATGGGCCGACGGCAGCAGTTTGGCAACCGGGCCGGGCTTGGCCCGCATCACGTAAGCCTTTTCAGGGGTGAGCAATTTATACGTCGGGTTGGACTGGCCACCCTTGAATATTTCCACGCTGAGGCTGCTGATGCGCGGCTCAGTGGCTGGCATGTGCTGGTTTAAATAGTCCTGCAGCGCCTGGATGTCAAAGGCCTGCTGGCCGGTAACGGCACGGGTGCCAACGAAGTGGTCAAAGTTGCTCATGGGCTGTCTTTTTAGCGGTAGTGCGGCGTGCGCTTTTGCAGAAAGGCATCAATGCCCTCGCCGCCATTGGCGTGGTGCAGGTTTTTGACAAAGTGGTCGCGCTCGCTGGTGAGTTGCTGGCTCAGGGTGTTGCCGGGCGCGTCGTTTATCAGCTCTTTGATGCTGGCCAGCGTGTTCGGGGCTCTGGCGTTGAGGCGCTCGGCCAGTGTGAGGGCGTCTGTGAGGGCTGCCCCGGCATGACTGATCTGGTTGACTAGGCCGAAGTCATGCAGCCGCTGGGCGCTGATGCGTTCACCCGTCATCAGGATTTCGCTGGCCAGCGCGCGCGGCAGGGCGCGTGCAATGCTCCAACTGCCGCCGCCATCAGGCGACAGGCCAACGCTGCTGTAAGACATCACAAACACGGCATTGCTGGCGGCCACGCAAAAATCGCAGGCCAGCGCCAGCGAAAACCCGGCCCCGGCTGCAGCACCTTCAACCGCTGCAATGATGGGCTTGGGGTAGCTGCGGATGGTCTCTATCCAGTTGTGCAGGCCGTCAATGCTCTGGGCCTGAACTTCAGGCAACTCGCGGCGATTGGACAGCAGGCGATTCAGGTCGCCGCCTGCGCAAAACAGGCTGCCTTCACCGGTGATGATGACGCTGCGGATATCGCTGCTGTTCTCTGCGGCGTTGAGGGCCTCAATGCCAGCGGCGTACATCTCGGGGCTGAGGGCGTTTCTGAACTCGGGGTTGCTGATGGTCAGAATGAGCGTCTGGCCTTGGCTGGTGCTTTTGAGGGAGGCCATCAGCTTTCCTTATGCATCAGGCTCAGGCCTAGGGCACCGCGTCGGCGCAGCCATGGGGAAGGGCGGTAGCGCTGGTCGCCGTAGACGGTTTGCATATTGAAAAGTACTTCCAGAATATTCGTTGGCCCGTAGCGGTCGCCCATGGCCAGCGGGCCCATGGGGTAACCCAGGCCCAGCGTGACAGCGGTCTCAAGGTCTTTCGGGCTGCAAATGCCTTGCTGGCAAATGTCGCTGGCAATGTTGACGATGGCGGCCACCACGCGCTGCGTGACAAAGCCGCCGCTGTCGCGTATCACGCTGACGGCCTTGCCGTCACGCGCAAATAAGGCGTGCGCTGCATCACGCATGTCGCAACGGGTGGCGGGGTTGGTGGCCAATACCCGGCGCTTGGTGGCGGCATCGTCAATCAGCATGTCTATACCTATGGTGCGGGCCGGATCCAGCCGCTCGACCACGGCCACCGTGGTGATGTCAAAACCAAGTGGGGCGACCAACGTCAAGGCCTGCGGCGAGCTGGAGGCACCGGTTTCAATTTTTGCGCCCAGGTTTTTAAGCAGCAGCAGCAGCTCTGAACGCCGGGATGCGCGCGGCGATACCCATATCGGGGGCATCTCGGCCACCTCGGGCACGGCTGGCTCTGGTGTGGTCTGCATCACGCCATCCTGGTAGCGGTAAAAGCCTTCGCCAGTCTTGCGGCCCAGTAGCCCGCCGACCAGACGTTGCGCGGTGATCACGCTGGGGCGGTAGCGTGCTTCTTCGTAATACTGGTGGTAGATGGACTCCATGACGGGGTGCGACACGTCCAGCCCCGTCAAATCGAGTAGCTCGAAGGGGCCGAGTTTGAAGCCGACCTGGTCGCGCAGGATGCGGTCTATGGTGGCGAAATCGGCAATGCCCTCGCTGACGATGCGCAACGCCTCGGTGCCATAGCCGCGCCCGGCGTGGTTGACGATAAAACCGGGCGTGTCCTGGGCGCGCACCGGGGTGTGGCCCATCTGGCGCGCATAGTCCGCAAGCTGGCTGCAAACAGCCGCATCGGTCTTGATGCCGGCAATGATTTCAACCACCTTCATCAGCGGCACCGGGTTGAAAAAATGATAGCCCGCAAAGCGTCCGGGCTGCTTGAGCTTTGAGGCTATGGCGGTGACGGAAAGGGACGATGTGTTGGTCACCAGCACGGCGTGCGGCGACACCAGTGCTTCGAGGTCTGCGAACAATGCCTGCTTGGCATCCAGCCGTTCAATGACGGCCTCAACCACCAAGTCGCAGTCGGCCAGGCTGGTGAGTGCGTCAACCGTCAAGACGCGGGATTTCTGCTCTGCGGCCAGAGCCGGAGCTAGCCTGTTTTTAGCAACCAGCTTGTCCCATTGGGATGCCAATTCGGCTTTGGCCTTGTCTGCTGCCTGCGGCTGCAGGTCGAATAATTTGACGACGCTGCCAGCCTGGGCCGCAATTTGCGCAATGCCGCGCCCCATGGCACCAGTGCCCACAACAGCCACGGTTTTAAAAAAAGGTTTCATGGGAAAGTATTATTACGCAGGGTCTGGAATCTTAGGGCTGTGCATAAATCAGGTTTATGAACATAGATATGCCGCTGCGGCACTCTGGCGCGCCCCGCCCACCCGGGTAATCGGAGAAAGTACCTATGTCCTCCACGCCAGTTCCGTGCTTAACTCGGCGGCACATCTTCTCAAATAGGTCTTCCATGCGTCTCATCCCGATATTCGCCCTGTTCCTGTTAACCACCGCGCCGCTGGCCGTCCACGCCGACCATGACTCGCCCGCGATAACTCTGGGGCATTGGACTCGGTACGCACAGCGGCTGCACATCCTCAAGCCTGCGCAGACAGTGCGCGAACTGCCCGCCAGTCAGAACCAGGACGGCATCCAGCGCGTGACCGCCAACGCCCAGCCCTTCCTAGGCATCGCCATGTCGGCCTTGATGATTGAAAACGGCGCGATCATCTTCGAGGGTTATGCCAAGGGCGCCACCCGCGAGTCGCAACTCGACGCCTGGTCCGTGGCCAAGAGCCTGACGGCGCTGGCCGTCGGCGAGGCCTTGTGCGCAGGCAAGATCAAGAGCCTGGACGACAAGGCCTCGGTCTATGCACCACAGCTCGACGGCACCGCCTACGGTGCGGCTAGCCTACGCGACCTGCTGCGCATGACCAGCGGCGCCAAGGATCCGGGTGGAAACGGATATGTGGGCGTCCACAGCCAAGGGGATATGTGGGCAATGGTGGGCCAGCAGATATCGATGGTGGACATAATGCGCAAGCACGGCGGCACCAGCCGCTTCAAGGCCGGGGAAAAGTTCATCTACAACGGCTTGGATTCAAATGCCCTAAGCGTGGTCATTCGCGGTGCCACCGGCATGTCGCTTGCCGCCTGGTTCGAATCCACCGTCTGGCAGCAAGCCGGCGCGGAATTTCAGAGCGGGTGGCTCCAGGACCGCGAGGGCAACACCGTCGCCGAGTTCGGGTTTTTGGCCACAACCCGCGACTTTGCGCGCATCGGGCTGTACATCGCTGACCGCCTTACAGACAAAACCGGTGATGTCTGCATTCGCGACTTTATGAAGGAGGCTGCCAAGCCCCTGGTCCAGAAAGGCTACTGGAACTCAGCGCCGTCCTATGGCCTAGGACTGCACACCGGCGCCGATGGCAACACCTGGATGTTTGGTCACGGCGGGCAGCGTGTCGGCATCAACGTGCAGACTGGCCGCGTCTTTGCGACCAACGGCCACAGCGATCCGAGAGGCGTGGATGTAACGATCCAGGGTATCCTCGCGCGCTGAGGCGGCCAGCCCAGTCCATCTCGCGTGAGTTTTCTCGCTGGGGGCGTCCGAACACCTCGGACATGCCCATTCCGAAGACCTAGCGCCTGACCTGGAGCGCGCCGGGATTGACGATATTGGTTGGCGTGCCTTTGATGAAGTTGATCACGTTGTCAAACGCGGCAGCAAAATACATCTCATAGCTGTCTTGCTCCACATAGCCGATGTGAGGCGTGCAAATACAGTTTTCCAGGCGCAGCAAGGTGTTCCCCTGGAGTATGGGTTCTGACTCAAACACATCAACGGCGGCAAGACCAGGCCGGCCGCGATTGAGTGCTGCGATCAGGGCATCGGGCTCAAGTAGTTCTGCGCGTGAGGTATTGACG
Organism: Polaromonas sp.; assembly: GCA_038902795.1. Classification (GTDB taxonomy): domain Bacteria; phylum Pseudomonadota; class Gammaproteobacteria; order Burkholderiales; family Burkholderiaceae_C; genus Polaromonas. Next base: position 9,675 of record JBCKNJ010000015.1, read on the forward strand.
AAAAGCGCCGTGGGCTTCATGCGCGACAGGTCTTCCAGCGTCACGCTGCCTTGTGTTTCAGGGTTGAGGCGCAAGTGCAGGCTGAGTACATCACTTTGCTGGAAAAACTCCGCCTTGCTGGCGGCCACTTCAAAGCCATCTGCCTTGGCCCGCTCAAGCGAAGCCTCTCGCCCCCAGACCACGACACGCATACCAAAAGCACGACCATAGCCGGCCATGAGTTGCCCGATTTTTCCGTAACTCCACAGGCCAAGGGTTTTGCCCTTGAGCACAGAGCCGATCCCGAAGTTTGCCGGCATGGCCGCTGATTTAAGTCCGGCTTGCTGCCATCCACCGTGTTTGAGGTGAGCGATATAGTGCGGAATGCGGCGCATGGCCGCCATGATGAGTGCCCACGCAAGTTCGGCGGGTGCAGTGGGCGAGCCAATGCCCTCTGACACAACCACGCCACGCTCGGTGCAGGCAGCCACATCAACGTGTGTGCCTACACGCCCGGTTTGGGCAATCATTTTCAGCTTTGGCAGTTTCTCTATCAGTTGCCGATTGATGTGCGTTCGTTCACGGATCAACACAATCACGTCGGCATCTTTAAGCCGAATCGAAAGCTGGCCTATGCCTTTGACGGTGTTGGTGTAAACCTTGGCGGGATACGCATCAAGTCTGGCCGCGCAGGCCAGTTTTCGCACTGCGTCCTGGTAATCGTCGAGGATCACAATATTCATGCCGATATTGTGCCTGCAAGTTTTTAAATTTTGCCTGGCAAGCAGCGACAGATGCACTAATTTGCATTTGTAGGAAGCAATAGGGGTGCCCTGATGGCTACATGAGCATGGTGTTTCTGATCAGGCCGACAGCCAGGCCTTCAAGTTCGAACGGATCACCGGGCTCAACCACAATGGTTTTGAAGTCCGGGTTTTCAGACAGCAGCTCGATGGTGTTTTTGGTACGCCGAAAACGCTTGACGGTTACTTCATCACCCAGGCGTGCCACAACGATTTGCCCATTTTTGGCCTCTTTGGCCTGTTTGACGGCGAGCAGGTCACCGTCCATGATGCCGATATCCCGCATACTCATGCCACGCACTTTGAGCAAGTAGTCTGGTTGCCTGTGAAACAGACTGCTCTCGAAATAATAGGTTTGCTCGATGTGCTCCTGCGCGAGAATCGGGCTGCCAGCAGCAACTCGCCCTACCAGAGGCAGGGCGAGTTGGGCCAAGCTTTGCAACGGCAGGGAAAACTGTTTGATGCGTGATTCGTTCAATCTTCTGAGGGTGTCGCTGCGCAGGCGTATGCCGCGGGAGGTGCCGCTGACAAGTTCAATGACGCCTTTACGCGCCAGTGCCTGCAGGTGTTCTTCGGCCGCGTTGGCAGAGCGAAAACCCAGCTCGTTTGCAATCTCGGCCCGGGTCGGTGGCGCACCAGTGCGGACGATGGCGCTTTGAATCAGCTCCAGGATTTGCTGCTGACGTGCAGTGAGTTTGGGCATTTCCGGAAAATCATTGAAACTCATGGTTCGCTCCTTGGTGTACAAATGTGACCTGATCGTGATTCAGGGCACCTCAATCATTGGAAATGGGTGATATAAATCGTCTGGACTGTTTTAATATCCAGTAGCTGTATTTTTATCCAGTTTTTAAAAAATTGCAAGTACGGGTTTTATGACGAAGAAAAAAATCGTGATTCTGGGTACCGGTGGGACGATTGCGGGAACCGCAGCATCGGCAACTGACCACATTGGCTATGTCGCTGCGCGAGTCGGCATAGAGGCCCTGGTAGCCGAAATTGCTGACCTTGCAGCCAGCCCTTGTGAGCTGCTGACCGAGCAGGTTGCACAAATCGACAGCAAGGACATGGGTTTTGCGGTCTGGGCGCAGTTGGCCAGTCGCGTCGATCACTGGTTGATGCAGCCCGAGGTAGTGGGCGTGGTGATCACGCATGGCACCGATACGCTGGAAGAAACTGCGTGGTTTTTGCAGACGCTGCTGAACCCTGACAAGCCGGTGGTGTTGACCTGTGCCATGCGGCCAGCCACGGCACTGGCAGCAGATGGCCCGCAAAACATGCGTGATGCAGTTGCTGTTGCGATGCAGCCGGGCGCGCGCGGTGTCGTGCTGGTGTGTGCGGGTGTGATTCACAGTGCGCGCGATGTGCAAAAGGTGCATACCTGCCGACTGGATGCTTTTTCATCCGGCGATGCCGGGCCTGTTGGTTATGTCGAGGAAGGGCGTTTACGTCTGGCAAGGGATTGGCCTGTAGCGGCTGTCGGTGTTGTTCCGCCAGCTATGAAAAGCATGCTTAGTCAAAGCGCTGGATCGGACTGGCCGCGCGTCGAGATCGTGATGAGTTACGCCGGTGCCAGTGCGGCAATGGTCGATGCGCTGGTCTCAGGCGGAGTGCGTGGCCTGGTGGTCGCCGCGACTGGCAATGGCACGCTGCACCATGAACTGGAAGCCGCGCTGCTGCAAGCCCAGGCTTGCGGCATTGAGGTTGTCAGGGCGACGCGCTGCGTTGACGGCAAGGTCTTGCCCAAGCCGGGCGATAGCATTCCCGACTCCGAAGGCTTAAGCCCGGTCAAGGCCCGGATTTCAATGATGCTTCGTTTGATGAGCAGGCAAACCGTCTAAAAGTCACATTGCCAGTGTTACCCAAAAACGGCACTTTTTGAACCACGCCCGCTGCTACAGGCTATGGCTGCATTTTGCTCGATTCGATGATCTGGATTGCCTGATGTCCGCTCATTTCTCCATTTTTCACTAACTCTTTTGCAAGTGCGTCGACTCGATGCCAGTGTTCGCCAATTAACTCGCCTGTTTTGACCCTCAAGGCCTTCTCAGACATGTCGATGGGTGGACATTCGTGCGGCCCGTACCGTTCAAGTAACTCGGCGAATTTACGTCGGTCATGCACGGCCAGGTTCTCGTCGTGGACATCCTCATTTCGCAGCTCGTTGTATCCGCTCTCAGCAGCTTCACCAGCGAGCAATATGAGTGCTTCGTTTCTGATCCGAATCCAATCGGATGTTGACATAGATGCGGGATGAAAATGGTCTGGAAAGAACATGCCCCCTGTCACCTTGCCCTCGAAATCATCAACAGAGATTTGACGGAACCTCACCTTAAGCACCCAGCTCACCACGGCGTGTCCAGCCTCGTGATAAGCGACGATGTCTTTTAAAGTTATCGGTTGCGTCATAGGCAAACCATCCAAAATTCACATTGTCCGTGTTACCCAAAAACGTTACTTTTTGAGCCACGCCTCCAAAATAGCATGTGAAACCGCATCCAAACTTAGTATGCAAAGGGCGATGGCTTAACTTCGGTGGATTGGCTCGGAGAGCATCCTCCGGTCACTTGTATTCAACCTGTTTTTCCAAATATAAATGTTGCAGCAACGGCCGGCCGCAGGCATAAATGATTAAGAACATGTGGGTTTTTTCGAGGGAACTTTGCTGGAGTAGTTCTTCAATCCCCAACTGTTTGCCTAGATATTTCGTAACGAGATCAGCCGTTACACCTTGGTCGAATGGATTGTCTGTGTTGGGGTGATTAATTTCTGTGAAAAGGGACTGTGAATACTCTTTGAAGAGCTCATACATGAACTGGGACAATTCAGTCGCCGTTCTGTCCTTGCTGAATATCGCAGCCATTCCAGATGAAATCCCAGAACCTACGTCCGTCAACACCCGCCGATCTGCGGAGCAGCACAATTGGGCGCAGACGTACCATGCCGCAACGTGCAGCGCGATAAGGTGCAACTGAACCGGTCCCTGATTGGCAACTATCTTCTCTTTAACAACGGAATGACTACCCTCTGCTATCTCTTTTAACTTTTTCGAGGACGCTTCAAGGGCTTGTTTCACAGCTTCAACTCCATAGTTGAATGGATCTATGGGACCTTCATTTTTTAGGTAGAAGCCTCCGTGAAATGGGACTTCTTTGCTGGATTGCGCGGCGGTTTTGGGCTGCCAGTTGCGCGCCGAGGCTTGGGCCGCTGCGCGTTGCTCGGGTGACAAGCGACGATCCACAATATCACGGACCTCTACGGCATTTTGATTCCCCTGTGCGCTGGCCAGCAGCGACCAAAAATAGGCCGATTGTTCGTCCTTGGGCACATCTCGTCCGAGTGCATACATCACGCCCAGGCTGCCCTGCGCAAAGGCATCCCCCTGCTCGGCGGCTTTGCGGAACCACACCACGGCTTGCTGTCCGTCCTTGGGTACGCCTTCGCCTTTGTCATACATCAGGCCCAGATTGCGCTGCGCATCGGCAAGTCCCTGCTCGGCAGCCTTGCGGTACCACACCACGGCTTGCTGCTCGTCCTTGGGAACGCCTTCGCCTTTGTCATACATCAGGCCCAGGTTGAACTGCGCACCGGAAAGTCCCTGCTCGGCGGCTCTGCGGTACCACACTGCGGCCTGCTGCTCGTCCTTGGGCACGCCTTCGCCGTTGTCGTACATCGAGCCCAATTTGTGCTGCGCCATGCCAAACCCCTGCTCGGCGGCTTTGCGGTACCACGCCACGGCTTGCTGTCCGTCCTTGGGCACGCCTTGGCCGTTGGCATACATCAGGCCTAGGTTGTGCTGCGCCATGCCATGCCCCTGCTTGGCGGCTTTGCGGTACCACGCTGCGGCTTGCTGCTCGTCCTTGGGCACGCCTTGGCCGTTGGCATACCTCACGCCCAGGTTGTGCTGCGCGCTGGAATTCCCCTGCTCGGCGGCTTTGCGGTACCACGCTGCGGCTTGCTGCTCGTTCTTGGGCACGCCTTGGCCGTTGTCGTACATCGAGCCCAGGTTGTTCTGCGCATCGGCATCCCCCTGCTCGGCGGCTTTGCGGTACCACGCTGCGGCTTGCTGCTCGTTCTTGGGCACGCCTTGGCCGTTGGCATACCTCACGCCCAGGTTGAACTGCGCGCTGGCATGTCCCTGCTCGGCGGCTTTGCGGTACCACACCACCGCCTGCTGGCCATCCTTGGGCACGCCTTGGCCGTCGGCATACATCAGGCCCAGGTTGTGCTGCGCGCTGGCATCCCCCTGCTCAGCGGCTTTGCGATACCACACCACGGCTTGCTGCTCGTCCTTCGGCACGCCTCGGCCGTTGGCATACATCACGCCCAAGTTGTACTGCGCACTGGCATCCCCCTGCTCGGCGGCTTTGCGGTACTGCGCCACGGCTTGCTGTTCGTCCTTGGGCACGCCTTGGCCGTTGCCATGCATCAGGCCCAGGTTGTTCTGCGCGCTGGCATCCCCCTGCTCGGCGGCTTTGCGGGTCCACACTGCGGCCTGCTGCTCGTCCTTTCTTGCCTTGGTCCATCGACTTGCCTCCTTGAAAGCCAGATTAATTTCTGCTTTTGAAATCGATTGTGTTGCGACCCTGATCGCACGTTCCGCTTCGGAATGACCGCCGTCTGCTGCGATCTTCAGCCACTTCACCGCCTCTCTACCGTCAAGAGGCGCTGCCTGCTTTCCGTCACTCGTGATCCCAATCCCCTGAAGAAATGCCCACCCCAAAGCGTATTGGGCATCTGGAAAATCGTGTTCCGCAGACGTCAACAAGTATTGAAAAGCTGTGGTCAGCTCCTTCGTAAAATAGAAGAGCATTCCAAGCTGATAGAGCGCTTGAGGGTCGTTCCCTTTCGCAAGTGCCTTGATCTCGTCCAAGCCCCGAGAGAATTTGGCTCTTGAGTATGAGTCCAACTGCTCATTCGCAATCGTGTAGTCTTGGGGGAGAAGACCTCGACGTTTCATTTCGTTCGTCAAGGTGGACATTTTCTCAATGGCCTGTTTATACATCTCAGGCCCCGCCTTCCTCGCCGCATTGACATTGGTTTCATGTAAGCGCCATATGCTCAGCAATTGCTGATCGGTTTTTTTCGTATAGTCAGCACCGATATTAGTGAACAGCGCGAGCCCGATGACTATGCAAACGATAATTCCAATAATTATCAGGATCGTGCCCATTGATTATCCTATTTGATATGAGTAAGAAGTGAGGCAATCAAAGAAATCAGGGATACAAAAAAGGCCGCGATAGCCCACTTGTTTGCTCGCGCCGCATACAAAATGGTGTTCTTCGTATTGAGACGGCGCTCAAGTTCCGCCTCTGAGGCGGCTCCCCGAAGTTCGCCGTAGATTCCTGAAGACGCCTCCACCGAATCGTCTACGTGTATTGAAACATCAAGTCTCTTGCATTCATCCAAAAGCCGCTGCTTTCTCGTGGCTGGCGGACAATCACCGAAATACTGCGCCCAGTCTTGCGTTGTTCTTTTCCTACCAAATGGCCACATTCTGCTGCGCTCTAAACTGTTTATAGGTGTGGTTCAAATCGGGTAACATTTTTTCGGGTGACCATCTATTGAGTCATACGTAAACCATCCAAAATTCACATTGTCCATGTTACCTAAAAACGTTACTTTTTGAACCACGCTAATTTGCTTGCAATGCTTTGTCAGGGCACTTCTGGAAATTCAGATTTTCGGGATGAAGTGCAAGGCGGGTGTCGCATCGTCCTTTGGGCTCATGCGAGGGTCACGCAGCAACCGGAGCGTACTTCAGTACGTGAGGATTGCGAGTACCGCCCAACGCCGCAATTCGCCCGAAAAATGAATTTATAGAAGTGCCCGTCAGTTAGACAAGGCCTTGAACGCCCTGACCGTGATCTCGTCCACACTGCCCATGCCGCTGATGGCGCGGTAAGCCGGAGCCAGGGTCGGTTCTGTCTTTGCCCACTGGGAGTAATAGTCCACCAGCGGGCGGGTCTGGGCGCTGTAGACCTCTAGACGCGTGCGAACGGTTTCTTCCTTGTCGTCGTCGCGCTGTATCAGTGCTTCGCCGGTTACGTCGTCCTTGCCTTCAACTTTGGGCGGGTTGTACTTGACGTGGTAGGTGCGGCCAGAGGCGGTGTGCGACCGGCGGCCACTCATGCGCTCGATGATGGCTTCAAACGGAACATCAATTTCCAGCACGTAGTCGAGCTTGACAGCTGCGGCCTTCATGGCATCTGCCTGGGGAATGGTGCGTGGAAAGCCGTCAAACAGAAAACCCTTGTCGCAGTCCGGCTGGGCGATGCGCTCCTTGACGAGATTGATGATGAGGTCGTCACTGACGAGCGCTCCGGAGTCCATGATCTTTTTGGCTTCAATACCCAGCGGCGTTCCGGCCTTCACGGCCGCGCGCAGCATGTCACCGGTTGAAATCTGCGGGATATTGTATTTGTGGCAGATGAAGGTGGCCTGGGTTCCTTTGCCTGCACCAGGTGCGCCCAACAAAATCAGTCTCATGGATGTTCTCGTATTTTTTATGGATTCAGCGGAGGGTTTTTGACAGCAACTCACGCTGAAGTCAAGGATAGCATGTGCCCCTTGAATTACAAAAACAGCTGGCGCACCCTGGCCAGGTCTTCCGGTGTATCAACGCCCTGGCCAGGAGCCTGCGTCGCGACATGCACCGCTATCCGGTGACCATGCCAGAGAGCCCTGAGCTGTTCTAAGCATTCGAGTTGCTCCAGCGGCGCTTGCGCAAGGGTCGGAAACAACCTTAAAAATCCCACCCGATAGCCGTAGATTCCGACATGCCTGAGCGGCTTCGGCAACTTACTGCCGGCTTTCCACCAGGCCTGGCCGGAAAAGTCGCGGGCTGCGGGAATCGCCGAACGGCTGAAATAAAGTGCGGTCTGGCGGGCATCCAGTACGACCTTGACGATGTTTGGATTGAGTAGGTCGGCAAGCTCTTCAATGGTGTGAGCCGCCGTGCTCATGGCGCAATCTGGACGTTCAGACAACAGCGCTGCCACGGCATTGATGAGGCCCGGGTCAATCAGGGGTTCGTCACCCTGTACGTTCACCACCAATGCATCATCGGGCAGCTTGAGAATGTCGCAGGCTTCCGCCAGCCGGTCGCTGCCGCTCGGGTGATCGCTGCGGGTCAAAATGGCGGGGATGTCGAAGTCTGCGCAGCGGTCAGCGACTTCGGCGCTGTCGGTCGCAACAACAACTTGCGCAGCATGGCTTTGCAGAGCACGTTGCGCCACGCGTACCACCATTGGAATTCCGCCAATGTCTGCCAGCGGTTTGTTGGGTAGCCGGATGGATGTCAGGCGCGCAGGGATGATGACGGTAAAGCTCATGCCGGTGTACTCAAGGGGAGACTCGCAGGTTGGGCTCATTCCGTTTTCAGATCGATAGGAGATTAGGCGCGAAGCCGCAGACAGTGCTGTAGCACGGCAAGGCGAAGCAACAACATATCGTATTGATCTGGAAATGGAATTACAGGCCGAGTTCAGTGTCGCTCAGGATACGCGCTTCGGTTTCCAGCATCACGGGCAAGCCGTCCCGAACCGGGTAGGCAAGACGCGCGCTTTTTGAAATCAGTTCCTGCTTTTCACGGTCGTATTCGAGCGGTCCTTTAGTGACCGGGCAGACCAGCAGTTCAAGCAATTTAGTGTCCATGTGCTGATGGTAATTGAGAAAACCGGGAAGCAGAAAGCAGCGGAGCCAGCAGGGCATCCAGCGCCTCCAGAAAAGCCGGCTCAGGCGCAAACTCCAGCGCTACCGCCAGCAGGTTTACCGCAGCCATCTTCGGCGAGCCAAAAAGCTTGACCGCATCTTTTTCTGTGCAGAGTAGGGTAGCGCCGTTTTTGACAGGCAGCGCGTAGTCTGCAAAATCGTCGTGATCCGGCAGGGCAATCGTTTCAGCCAGGCTCAGGCCACGTTCCTTCAGCAGCGTAAAAAAAGCTTCCGGATGGGCTATGGCGGCCAGCGCAACCAGTGACTGCCCCTGCAGGCTTTGCAGAGTGACCTTGCGGCCATCGGCAGCCACAGCATGATCCGCCAGTTTCCTGGAAGCGATGTAGCCGTCAAAAGCCGGTTTGCTTCCGGTATGCAATACCAGGCTGATGCCGCTGTGTAGTCGCTGTGGCCAGGGCTCGCGCAGAGGGCCAGCGGGCAACAGCCAGCCGTTGCCGGTGCCACGGTCGTCAAACACCGCCATTTCAATATCGCGCGCCAAAGCGTAATGCTGCAGGCCATCATCGCAAATCAGTAATTGCGTTGCAGGATAGGCATCGAGCAAGGCCTGAGCCGCCTGAATACGTTTCGACGCTACAAAAACAGGAGCATCTGTCGCCCGCTTGATAAGCGCGGCCTCATCGCCAGACTCCAGAACGGAGGTGCCCAGGAAAATCTCCTGGCATTTTTTGCCAGCCCGACCGTAGCCGCGCGAAACCACGCCAACAGCCATGCCTTGGCCCTGAAAATGCCGCACCAGTGCCATGACCAGGGGTGTTTTACCGCCGCCGCCGGCCACCACATTACCCACTACCAGCACCGGCACGCCGACCCGGACTGACTTTAAAAACCCGGCCTGGTACATCAGGCGACGTCCCTTGACCAGCAGGCCAAACAGCAGCGATACGGGCCATAACAGGCAGGCAAGTGCGCCCCGATGCAACCAGGCCCGCTGCACCGCGCGGCTAATGTTCTGACCGATGGTGACGCGCGAGTTCAAGTTGAGGGCACCTCTATAAATTCATTTTTCAGGCAAATTGCTGCGTTGCGCGGTGCTCGCAATCCTCATGTACCTTAAGTACATTCCGGTTGCTCCGCGACCCTCGCATGAGCCCAAAGGGCGATGCGACATGCGCCTTGCACTTTATCCTGAAAATCTGAATTTCTAGAAGTGCCCTTGCGTCCGCAGGCTAGATCCGAGGGCTTATCGCGCAATGCTTTGGGCCGCACCCTGGACGGAGCTTTGGGTGGCAAAGGTGATCTGGCTGAAGCCATTTCGCTGCGCGGCCTCCATCACCGTGATGACAGCCTGATGGGTAGCGCTGGCATCCGCACTGATGATGATGACGCTGTCTTTGCCTGCCTTTGCAGCCAGAACCAGTGCCGCACCCAGGGCTGCCAAGCTACGCCCTTCAACAGCTACCCGGTTAATCACGTAGCGGCCATCACTGCTGACAGAGACGATGACTTCCTTGGGGTAATCGCGCTGATGTTCAGCATCTGCTACGGGTAGTTTGATCTGCAACTCGGTAAATTTGCTGTAGGTGGTGGACAGCACCAGAAAAATTATTATCACCAGCAAGACATCAATGAAGGGGATTAGATTGATCTCCGGCTCATCCCGCGAAGTGCCGTGAAATCTCATAATGTGCCTCCGCCGGGCCGCCCCAAGGGGGCAGTGCAGTACACGCAGTGACAAACGTGGGAGTTCATGTTTTGCGCAATGTATTGAGGTGTCGAACAAAGCGTTCCGAGGCCAGTTCCATCGTCAGCAAATAACCATCAACCCGCGCCCGAAAGTAGCGCCAGAAGATCAATGACGGAATGGCCACAATCAGGCCAAACGCCGTGTTGTAGAGCGCGATTGAAACACCCTGCGCTAGCTGGGCTGGATTGCCGCCAGCAGAGCTCGCCACACCGCCAGTGCCCAGCTGGGAGCCAAAAATCTCTATCATGCCGATCACTGTTCCCAGCAGGCCCAGCAACGGTGCCGCTGAGGCAATGGTTGCCAGCGCGGCCAGGTAGCGTTCAAGTTGGTGAGCCGCCTGCCGCCCTGCGCCCTCCAGCGTCGCGCGGAGGTCTTCTTCGCTGATGCGCGGGTTGCTGTTGAGGGCCCGCAGGCCGCTGGCAAGAACCTCGCCCAGCACGGAGCTTTGTTCCAGTTGCGCCACCACGTCAGGCGAAGGAATGGAGGCACGGGATACGGTGATGGCCTCGTCAACCAGCCGGAGCGGGGCAACCTTGCGGGTTTGAAGACTGCTGAAGCGTTCAATAACCAGCGCCAGCGCCAGCACGGAGCAGGCAACCAGCGGCCAGATGGGCCAGCCTGCGGCTTGTATGATCGAAAACAACGCACATCTCCAGCGAGTAAATTGATGTGGATTATGGCTTACCGGGGATCTGCGATATGACAAAACGATGAAATTTTGAGCAGAATGAAGCTATTTAAAATCAATGAGTTACACGGATCCCCCGTCGTTTTGGCGGCATCTACCCAGTCTTTTGGACACGACGCTGCCGCCCGTGGAAGATTGCTCTGCGCATTTTGAGGGGCTTCACCGTGTTTGAAGAGCCATCTGCCCCAGCGACTGGTGTGCGTATCTGGTCGGTCGGCTCCTTGCTCAGGGCCATATCCGACAGTTTAGAAGCGCGCTTCAACCCGATGGCCGTGAAGGGTGAGATTTCTGGGTTCTCCCGGGCTGCCAGCGGGCATTGTTATTTTTCGCTTAAAGACGATCAGGGGCAGATTCGTTGCGCCATGTTTCGCCGCGCTGCATCACTGCTTGATTTTTCACCACGCGACGGGCAACTGGTCGAGCTGCGTGGCCGCCTGGGTGTTTATGACGCGAGAGGCGAGTTGCAACTGGTGGTCGAGTCCTTGCGCCAAGCCGGGCAGGGCAACCTGTTTGAAGAGTTTCTAAAACTCAAGGCAAAGCTTGAGCTTGAAGGACTGTTCGACACCGGGCGCAAACGCCCGTTGCCTTTGATGCCACGCGCCATAGGCGTGGTGACCTCGCTGGGAGCGGCTGCGTTGCATGATGTGGTCACAGCCCTGCAACGCCGCGTGCCACACATTCCAATCATTGTTTACCCCGCCAGCGTGCAAGGCAGTCAGGCCGCGGCTAAGTTGCGAGACGCTTTGCTCACGGCCTGCAAACGCCATGAAGTTGATGTGCTGCTGCTGGTGCGTGGCGGCGGTGCCATGGAAGACTTGTGGGCTTTCAATGACGAACAGCTGGCCCGGATGATTGTGGCCGCACCCATGCCCATCATCAGTGGTGTGGGCCATGAGACTGATTTCACCATCGCTGATTTTTGTGCCGATGTGCGCGCGCCCACGCCAACCGCTGCGGCAGAGATGAGTGCCCAGCCTCAAAGCGTGTGGCTGGACCTGCTTGAACGGATTTTCTCTAAACTGCAAAATGGCGTTGAGCGTCAATTGCAGGCATCCAGCCAGCGACTTGATGGCGCGCAAGCGCGCTTTAGCCGCCCATCGCATTTTATAACCCGCCAGCAAGCGCGCCTGGCTGCACATGCGCAAAATCTGCAACATGCAAAGACTTCAACATTTGGGCGACTGGCTGCGAGGCTTGAAGCGATAGATGCAGAACTCCCCAGGGCTTTTGCGACCGCTATCAAAGCTAGGCAATGGCAACTTCACAGCGCCCAGTTACGGCTTGAACTGCTCAACCCAAAACTGGTTTTGCAGCGCGGCTACGCCTGGGTGACCGACAATGAAGGACGCACCACGACGCGGGCACAGGATCTGGTACTTGGGCAAAAGCTGCGCCTGCATTTGTCGCAGGGGCAGGCCGGGGTAACCGTCAGGGCGGTGTATCCGGATGAAAAGGGGCCGCTTTGAGCGGCCCCTTTTGAAGCAGCGGGGCCAGGCCCTAAATGGGGGCGTTTTGCTGCGCGACCATGCAAAACAGCATGGGAATCGAGAGCATGGTGTTGGCGCGCGAAGTCAGCATCGCCAGGCGTGCCGCCTTGGCTTTTTCAGCGGCTTCCACCACCACAATGCCCAGTGCCTTTTTCTGGTTCGGCCAAATGATGAACCACACATTGAAGGCCATCACCAGCGCCAGCCACATGCCGATGCCAATGAAGATGAGCCCTTTTTGCAGGCCCAGGGCGGCCATGATGTAGCCGCTCATATAGGCCAGCAAGACACCCGTGACAACGGTGGCCAAGGCGGACCAGCGGAACCAGAACAGAGCGGTGGGCGCAATGACTTTGCTGATGGCCGGTTTTTGCTCGTCCGGAATTTTTGGCATGGATGGAATCTGCACAAAGTTGAAATACCACAGCAGGCCAATCCACATCACAGCGGAAAGAACATGCAGCCAGCGCATGAAGAATGTCCACCACGCATAGTTGGCTCCCACACTCGCATCCGTGGCCAGAACCAAAAGCACCAGCAGCAGCGCCAGCAACACGACACCAGCAAGCACCGTGCGGCCCAGAGACTGAAATATTGTACCCATGGTTGATTCCTTGTTTAAAAGATGGATTATGAGCAATAAAGAATCCCGCTGCAAGCAGCGGAGTATTGGGCTCCGAAGAGGGGGAACGCCCCAAGGGGCGGGGAATTTACCCTCCATGATTAAACTGCGCATGGCAAGGCTGAATAGCTGCAATTTCGTATTGCAAAATCCCATTGCATAAAATGCAGCAGGGTCTGATCTCCCATGCAGAATCAGATGGCGGATTCCCGTATCAATTCCTGGAGACAAGCGATGAGTACCAAGCAGCCCACCATTATTTACACTTTGACAGATGAGGCCCCGCTGCTTGCGACCAGTGCGTTCCTGCCTATCATCCGTGCTTTCACGGCAGCAGCGGGCGTTAACGTTGAGACAGCTGACATCTCGGTGGCATCGCGCGTACTAGGCGCATTTCCGCAATACCTGTCCGAAGCGCAGCGTGTGCCTGACACTCTTGCCGAGCTCGGCAAGCTGACACTTCGCCCCGAAGCCAACATCATCAAGCTCCCCAACATCAGTGCATCGGTGGCGCAACTCACGGACTGCATCAAGGAACTACAGGGCAAGGGCTACAAAATTCCGGACTACCCTGAGAACCCGAAGACCGACGAAGAAAAAGATATTCGCGCACGTTACGCCAGATGTACCGGCAGCGCCGTCAACCCTGTGCTGCGTGAAGGTAACTCGGACCGCCGCGCGCCTGCTGCCGTCAAAAACTACGTACGCAAGAACCCACATTCGATGGCCGAGTGGAGCCAGGCATCGCGTAGCCACGTCTCGCACATGCACCAAGGCGACTTCTATCACGGCGAAAAGTCGATGACGCTGGACCGCGCCCGCGACGTGAAGATGGAGCTGGTGACCCAAAGCGGCAAAACCATTGTGCTCAAGCCCAAGGTTTCCCTGCTGGACCGCGAAGTCATTGACAGCATGTTCATGAGCAAGAAGGCCTTGCTGGACTTCTACGAGAAGGAAATTGAGGATGCGCGCAAGACCGGCGTGATGTTCTCCCTGCACGTGAAGGCCACCATGATGAAGGTCTCACACCCCATCGTGTTCGGCCACTGCGTGAGGATCTTCTACAAGGAAGCATTTGAAAAGCACGGCAAACTGTTTGAAGAGCTTGGCGTGAACGTCAACAACGGGATGGTGAACTTGTACGCCAAGATCGCCGCGCTGCCGCAATCCAAGCAGGACGAAATCAAGCGTGACCTGCACGCCTGCCACGAACATCGCCCCGAACTGGCCATGGTGGACTCCGCCAAGGGTATTACCAACTTCCATTCGCCCAATGATGTCATCGTGGATGCGTCCATGCCCGCCATGATCCGCAACGGCGGCAAGATGTGGGGTGCCGACGGCCGCCTGAAAGACGTGAAGGCCGTGATGCCTGAATCGACTTTTGCCCGTATTTACCAGGAAATCATCAACTTCTGCAAGTGGCACGGCAAATTCGACCCCAGAACCATGGGCACTGTGCCCAATGTAGGCTTGATGGCGCAGCAGGCCGAGGAATACGGCTCGCACGACAAGACTTTCGAAATCCAGGAAGACGGCGTGGCTAATATTGTGGACTTGGCAACCGGTGAGGTATTACTCAGCCAGGATGTCGAACAAGGCGATATCTGGCGCATGTGCCAGGTCAAGGATGCAGCGATCCGCGACTGGGTCAAGCTGGCTGTCACCCGCGCCCGCCACTCCGGCATGCCCGTGGTGTTCTGGCTTGATGCCTACCGTCCGCACGAGGCACAGCTCATCACCAAGGTCCGTATGTACCTGCATGAGCACGATACGACCGGCCTGGACATTCAGATCATGAGCCAGGTGCGTGCGATGCGCTACACGCTGGAGCGCGTGATCCGCGGGCAGGACACCATCAGCGCCACAGGCAATATCCTGCGCGACTACCTGACGGACCTGTTCCCCATCATGGAACTCGGCACCAGCGCCAAGATGCTGTCGGTCGTGCCTCTGATGGCCGGTGGTGGCCTGTATGAAACCGGTGCTGGCGGCTCGGCACCCAAGCATGTGCAGCAACTGGTAGAGGAAAACCATCTGCGCTGGGATTCCCTGGGCGAATTCCTTGCTTTGGCGGTGTCGCTGGAGGATATCGGCATCAAGACCGGGAATGCGAAGGCCAAGCTTCTGGCCAAGACGCTGGATGCTGCTACTGGCAAGCTGCTGGACAACAACAAGAATCCGTCGCCGAAGACAGGTCAGCTCGACACCCGCGGCAGCCAGTTTTACTTGGCCATGTACTGGGCGCAAGAGCTGGCAGCGCAGACCGAGGCGCCGGACTTGGCCGCCAAATTTGCAGCGTTGGCTAAACAACTCAGTACCCATGAGCAAGCTATCGTGTCCGAACTGCAGGCCGTGCAAGGCAAGGCCGTGGATATTGGTGGCTACTACCAGCCTGACCTGGCCAAGCTTGACGTGGTGATGCGTCCAAGCAAGACCTTGAACGCGGCGCTGGCCTCCTTCAAGGCCTGATCTTTCAGGCCCGGATTGCAGCTTATCGCTGCACCTGAAACAGGGGGCCGCCTAGTTTGCTGCCAGCTTTGATGCCTTTTTTCGCAAACCAGCCCTGGTTCATTTCCAGCACATAGCGCACTGGTTTGATTGAGCAGTGCGGGTTTTCAGTTTGCGGCTTCATGTCCTCCAGATTGACGATGGTGCCGTCGTCGGCGACAAAGGCTGCGGTCAGCGGGAGCAGGGTGTTTTTCATCCAGAAACACTGCTTGGTGGGCTCTTCAAACACAAAAATCATGCCTTCGTGCTGCGGCATGTCCTTGCGAAACATCAGGCCGATTTGCCGCTGCTCGGGGGACAGCGCGAGCTGCGCGTCGATCTGGTGCATGCCCGCAGACAGTTTGACCCGCGGCAGATTGATTTGCGGCGCGTCCTGCGCCAAGGCGCAGCCGGCCGTCAGCACTAGGCAGGAAAGCGCGAACGTCAGCCTGCGCAGGGGCGGCTTGCGGGAATCGGGTTGGAAGGGCATGAGGTTACTGGAAATAGCTCAGGCTGCCAGCATAAACGACAGCCATGAAAAATGCCCGCAGAGCGGGCATTTTGAGCAAAGCGCCGGGAATTACTTCTTGGCGGCAGCGGCTGCTTTGTCTTCTTTTGCTTTCTTAGCGGCAGCGGCTTTGGCCGCCTTTTCTTCCTTGGTGGCTTTGGCCTTGGCAGCTTTTTCGTCTTTCGCTGCCTTGGCTTCGGCGGCGGCTTTGTCTGTTTTCACGTCGGCTTTGGCAGAGGGGGTTGCAGGTGTTGCCGGGGCCGCAGCAGTAGCGGGCTTGGCTGCTGTGGTGGCGGTCGCGGGGGCTGCGGGAGTCGCGGCCGTGGCGGGAGTAGCCGGAGTGGCTGGCTTGGCAGCAGGAGCTTGTGCGAAAGCACCAGCAGCGAAGAGACCAGCGATCAAGGTAGCGAGGAGCTTGTTCATTTGGAGATTTCCTAAAATAACGTTATTGAAAAAAGTACTCCGAAATTTTCGGAGGCCCATATGTAACGAGGCCGGTTTGTAAACGGTTGACATCAGTACGCAACTTTTTTGACGTAAATGGCTTCCGGGCTAGAATTTGATGGTTTTTACCTAATCAGCTAGCGGCCAATTCATGGGTGCCGTCAAGGCCCGCAAGCAATTGCAGTGGCGGTTTTTTCATGCGCGCTATTTTGGGGCGTTAAAAAAGTCAACTAAATTGGCTTGAATGTGGCGTTCTCGCCACCACCCTATTTTCAATTCCCTGTTGGGCGCAAAGACCATCACCGATGGCTAGAATGAAATCCATGGCAACCAACGTTCCGCAGACAGCTCCGAAGACTCCCTCAGCCCCGACGACCCCGATTTTCAAGCCTGAAGACGGGCGGGGAAGCGATTCTGTGGTGCTCGAGCGCCGCCCGCAAAAAACCAAACCCCCGCAGATGTACCAGGTCGCGCTGCTCAATGATGACTACACGCCCATGGAGTTCGTGGTTGAAGTCATCCAGGAATTTTTCAGTAAAGACCGCGAAACCGCCACCCAGATCATGCTGAAGATCCATCTCGACGGCAAAGGTGTTTGTGGTGTGTTTTCAAAAGATGTGGCCGCGACCAAGGTCGATCAGGTCACCGAAGCCGCCCGCAAGAACGGTCACCCGCTGCAGTGTGTTAGCGAGCCCATTGAATTATGAAACAAGTCAAAAGTTAAGTGAAGGAAAATCAATGATTGCCCAGGAATTAGAAGTCAGCTTGCACATGGCCTTTGTCGAAGCGCGCCAGCAGCGCCACGAGTTCATCACGGTAGAGCACC
Organism: Polaromonas sp.; assembly: GCA_038902795.1. Taxonomy (GTDB): domain Bacteria; phylum Pseudomonadota; class Gammaproteobacteria; order Burkholderiales; family Burkholderiaceae_C; genus Polaromonas. Next base: position 26,946 of record JBCKNJ010000015.1, read on the forward strand.
TGCTGCTGGCCCTGCTTGACAACCCCAGCGCCGCCGAGGTGCTGCGCGCCTGCTCCGCCAACGTGGATGACCTGCGCAAGGCCCTCAGCAATTTCATCAAGGACAACACACCGCAGGTGGCCGGTTCTGACGATGTCGATACCCAGCCCACGCTGGGTTTTCAGCGCGTGATCCAGCGCGCCATTATGCATGTGCAATCTACCGGCAATGGCAAAAAAGAAGTCACCGGCGCGAATGTGCTGGTCGCGATTTTTGGTGAGAAAGACTCGCACGCCGTGTACTACCTGCACCAGCAGGGCGTCACGCGTCTGGACGTGGTCAACTTCATTGCGCACGGCATCAAAAAGAGCGACCCGCCAGAGCCCGCAAAAGCCGGCGAAAGTGGCGCTGAAAATGAAGAGACCGGCGCTGACAAGAATGAAAAACAGTCAGCGCTTGAGCAGTACACGCAAAACCTCAACCAGCTCGCCAAAGACGGCAAGATTGACCCCTTGATCGGCCGCCACTACGAAGTCGAACGCGTCATCCAGATTCTGTGCCGCCGGCGTAAAAACAATCCCCTGCTGGTCGGTGAAGCCGGCGTGGGCAAAACAGCGATTGCCGAGGGTCTGGCCTGGCGCATCACGCAAAAGGATGTGCCTGAAATCCTGGCCGAGGCCACCGTGTATTCGCTGGACATGGGCGCCCTGCTGGCAGGCACCAAATACCGTGGCGACTTCGAGCAACGCCTCAAGGGCGTGCTCAAGTCGCTCAAGGACAAGCCCAACGGCATTTTGTTCATCGACGAAATCCACACGCTGATTGGTGCCGGTGCGGCCTCGGGCGGCACGCTGGACGCGTCCAACCTGCTCAAACCGGCGCTCAGTTCGGGCCAGCTCAAGTGCATTGGCGCCACCACCTTCACCGAATACCGCGGCATTTTCGAGAAAGATGCAGCGCTGGCGCGGCGCTTCCAGAAGATCGATGTGGTGGAGCCGACGGTGCAGGAAACCGTTGATATCCTCAAAGGTCTGAAGTCGCGCTATGAAGAACACCATGGTGTCAAATATGCCGTGGCGGCCCTGCAGGCGGCGGCCGAGCTGAGCGCCAAGTACATCAACGACCGGCACCTGCCCGACAAGGCGATTGACGTGATTGATGAGGCCGGTGCTGCCCAGCGCATACTGCCCGCCAACAAGCGTAAGAAGATCATCACCAAGACCGAGGTCGAGGAAATCGTGGCCAAGATCGCCCGGATTCCCGCCGCCAACGTCTCGAACGACGACCGGGGTAAGCTCAAGACGCTGGAACGCGACCTCAAAAGCGTGGTCTTTGGCCAGGACAAGGCGCTCGACGTGCTGGCGTCTGCCGTCAAAATGGCGCGTTCGGGACTGGGCAAGGACGACAGGCCGATTGGCAGCTTTTTGTTCTCTGGCCCCACGGGTGTCGGTAAGACCGAAGCCGCCAAACAGCTGGCCTACATCATGGGCATAGAGCTGATCCGCTTCGACATGTCCGAGTACATGGAGCGCCACGCCGTCAGCCGCCTGATCGGCGCACCTCCGGGTTATGTCGGGTTCGACCAGGGCGGCCTGCTGACCGAAGCCGTCAGCAAGAAGCCGCATTGCGTGCTGCTGCTTGACGAGATCGAAAAAGCGCACCCGGACATTTTCAACGTGTTGCTCCAGGTCATGGACCACGGTACGCTGACCGACAACAACGGGCGCAAGGCCGATTTCCGCAATGTCATCATCGTGATGACCACCAATGCTGGTGCCGAGACGCTGAACAAGGCGACGATTGGCTTTACGAATCCGCGCGAAGCCGGCGACGAGATGGCCGACATCAAACGCCTGTTCACGCCCGAGTTCCGCAACCGCCTCGATGCAATCGTGAGCTTCAAGGTGCTCGATGAAACCGTCATCCTGCGCGTGGTCGACAAGTTCCTGCTACAGCTTGAAACGCAACTCGCCGACAAGAAGGTTGAAGTCACCTTTACCGACACGCTGCGCAAGTACCTCGGCAAGAAGGGCTTTGATCCGCTGATGGGCGCACGGCCCATGCAGCGTTTGATTCAGGACACGATTCGCCGTGCGCTGGCCGACGAGCTGCTGTTTGGCCGCCTAATGGACGGTGGCCGCCTGACGGTAGACATGAAGGTCACGACGGACGAAAAGGGTGTGGAGAACGGCGAGGTCATGCTCGACATCCAGCCACTGCCGAAAAAAGAAGGCAAGGCCAAGTCGGAAGAAGAGATCAGCGAAGCCAGCTAATCGAACGCTGAAAGTTAACAAAAAGCCGGTAGCATTTTGCCTATGGCAACCCATACCTTCCTCTGGCACGACTACGAGACCTTTGGCATCAACCCCAGGCGCGACAGGCCGTCGCAGTTTGCCGGCATTCGCACCGATGCTGATCTGAACGAAATCGGCGAGGCGGTGATGATTTATTGCAAGCCCGCTAACGACTACCTGCCGAATCCCGAGTCCTGCCTTATCACTGGCATCACGCCTCAGCACTGCCTGCAGCACGGTTTGCCCGAGCACGAATTCGCCGCGCAAATCGAAAGCCTGCTGGCCCAGCCCGGCACTATTGGCGTGGGCTACAACTCGATCAGGTTTGACGATGAAGTCACCCGCCACATGCTCTGGCGCAACCTGATGGACCCCTACGCACGCGAGTGGCAAAACGACTGTGGCCGCTGGGACTTGCTCGATGTGGTGCGCATGGCCTACGCGCTGCGGCCTGACGGCATCAACTGGCCGCAAAAATCGGATGACCGAAAACCCGACGATAAAACCGCTACTCGCCCCAGCTTCAAACTCACCGACCTCAGCGCCGCCAACGGCCTGGCGCATGAAGCCGCGCACGATGCCCTGAGCGACGTGCGCGCCACCATCGCACTGGCCCGCCTGATAAAAACCGCACAACCCAAGCTGTTCGACTTTGCCCTCGGCCTGCACAAAAAAGACCGCGTTGCGAAGGAGCTTGGCCTGCCCACCAGAGCGCAGACGGCCCAGCCGTTTTTGCATGTGTCCGGCAAGTTCCCGCCAGAGCGCGGCTGCATGGCCGTCTTGTGGCCACTGGCAACCCACCCGTCAAATAAAAACGAGTTGCTGGCCTGGGACCTGGCCCATGACCCCAGCGAGCTGCCGCTGCTGGACGTTGCCACACTGCGCCAGCGCTTGTTCAGCAAGACCGCCGACCTACCCGAAGGCGTGCAGCGCCTGCCGCTTAAATCGGTGCATTTAAACAAGTCCCCAATGGTTGTGCGCAAGTTGGCAACACTGACCGACGAGATGGCCGCCAAGTGGGGCATAGACATCGCCGCCGCGCTTGCCAACGCAGAAAAAGCCGCAGCCCTGCCAGATATGAGTGCGATCTGGCCCGAAGTCTTCAACCGGGACAAAGCGCCACAGCCCGACGTGGATGAAGCCCTCTACGGCGGCTTTGTGGGCAACGCCGACCGTCGCCGCTTAAATCAGCTACGTGCCATGCCAGCGGCAGAGCTGGCCCACGCCCGCATCGGTTTTGACGACGACAGGCTTGAAGAACTGGTCTTCAGATACCGCGCCCGCAACTTCATTGAAACGCTATCACCAGAAGAGCTGCAACGCTGGGAAGCGCACCGCGTAGCGCGTTTGCTGGAAGGTGAGGGCGGGGCGCGCAATGTTGATGCACTGTTTGCCGAGATTGATACGCAGGCCGAAACTGAACAAGGCTCAAGCGAACAAGGCCAGGCGTTGCTGGGCGCGCTGTACGACTATGCGGAGATGGTTGCGCCTGAGGTGGGGTAATTTCAGTTTTTGAACCACGCCAGAAAAACAAACCCCGCCTCAAGGGCGGGGTTGTCGGAGATGCAGCTACAAATAGGAACCAGCACCGAAGGCGGTAAAAGCGGGCAAGAACGTGGAAAGTGGCAGACTCAATAATAAGAATCTTTCGTCTTTTAACGTGCGATCGAACCGTCGATCGCTACGTGACTTTCTTAACCGGTTCCAGCCGCGATTCGATGATCTTCGCCGCCACTCCGACCTTGCCGTCGCGATGCTCGACCCGAACGATCTGTCCCTGGCATCTCAGCATCATTTTCCCCCCGGGACTGTCGAGCTCGATCGAGAAGCTGATCTCGCTGCCCGCGGTGTAATTGGTGTCGGTCTCGAAGAACACGCCCGATGCGCTGACGTCCCGGGTGATGCCCGTCCCCCGATCCAGGTGGACCGGCAGCGCCGTCCGTACCCGCTCTTCCCTTGTTCTCCTGGCGCTAACAGGTGCCATACAATTAGTCTATTCCCGTGAAGTCTGTTGCTATGCTGATGACGTAGATTATGCATTAGTCCATTTACTTGAGGGCTGTTGCTATGCTGATGACGTAGATTAATGCTCATGCATGCGGGGCTGCATGAGCGTAAACAACCCTTTTTGGGGGTCAATTTTTCCCAAGCGAGCCGGCTACGGGATAGGAGTAAAAAGCCAGCCCGCGTGTAGTCTTCACTTCACGCGTTGGAACTTTTGCTGCGGGCTCTAACGCAGGTCGTGCTTGTTGGCGTAAACGTACAGCTCGACCCGGTTCGTCACCTTCAGTTTCTCGTAGATGGAGGTGAGGTGGTTGCGCAGGGTGTGCTCGCTGATGTGCAATTTTTCCGCGATGGTGTTGGCTTTTGCTCCCGGGTCACCCACAATCGTGGAGATGATCTGACGCTCCCGCGCCGTGAGGCTCGATATCTTTTGCCGCTTCGGGTCCGTTTTCTCGGAGCCGCCCTTGCGGGCGAGCTCGACGAAAATCCTGCCGGTCGCCGCGCGGTCGAGCCAGAGTTCGTCTTGATGGATTTTTTCTATGGCCTTCAGGATGTTCTTAGGGGCATCCTTCTTTCCGAGCACGCCCCGGGCCCCCGCCAGCACGGCGGCATCGTGGATGGAAGGATCGTGCAGGCCCGTCAGCACCAACACCTTGGCTTTTGACTTGGCGATAAGCTCCGGTATCGCGTTCACCCCGTTCTTGGCGCAGAGGTTCAGATCCACCAGGATCACGTCCGGGCGCGATTTTCCCGCGAGATCAAGGGCCTCGACGATGGAGGTTGCTTTCCCCACGACCTCCATCCTGGGTTTCTCGCTCTCGATCAGCCTCTCCAACGCCCAGAGCATGATGTGGTGGTCGTCAACGAGCAAGACCCGGATCGGGTTCGGCATCGGTTGCATGAGGTTAACGCGTTTTTCTGATCATATTGGGATCGCCACTTGGACGACAGTATAGGGGACTTCTATAAATCGTGCGAATTTCAGTCCATTCGCACTAACGAGCATGCAGTCGGGGCAGCACCCCGAAGCATGAAAAACACCGTCATTGCGAGGAGCGCAGCGACGTGGCAATCCATGGCCCCTGGATTGCCACGCTGCGCTCGCACTGACGAATCGGAGTGGATCGGAATTGAAGGCCGCCGCTTTTACATCAGCGGCAATCAATTGTGGGCGTGAGGAACTGGGGCTATCTTTGACTGAAATGATATCAACCATCAATTCAGCCAAAATAATCCATACTGAAACCACAAGCACGATCAAAAAAACGGTTCTGTCGCATTAAGCATTTTTCGTTTTCGCGACACGCCAGGGGTAGCGTATTCGCAAGGATGTGCAGGCCCTGATCAAGACCGCGCAAGACGACGCGGGCATCAAGCTGGTGCGAGGCATGGGGTTTGAGTATTTGGCGATTGGGCGGTAGGGTGCGTCACTGCGCGCGCAGCGTGGCCTAAAAGGTGCTTGCTATCGAAAAGCCGCGGCACCGGAGCGTCGCTTTCTGGCTGGTTTTGTGTCAGAAAATTGGCTTGCATCAAAGCTCTTGCGCTGTTCCAGCAGTTCTGGAGCATCGATCAGTGCAACCATCTCGGTGATGTCTCTGTCGCTGATGCCCTTTTCTTTGAAGAATTCCTGCCAGCCGTTCACAAAACCGATGAGGTGTGTGACAAGGCCTGCCGCCTGCGTCGGGGTCAGCCCGAATTCCGCGCAGACCGTCATGGCTTCCATCAGACTTGGCTCTTTGCTGGAGTCAGAAATCATGAACTGGTGCTCTACCGCACCAGAGCCGGTCGGCAGGATGTCGTAGCCGGGGCTGAGCGCCATGAGCATGGTTCTTCCGTGGGTTTCGCACATTAGAGAATGATTTTTCTCGTGGTCGTCTTTGTTAGCGATGAGTATGTTGAAAACCATTCTGCAAAACAGTTCTTTGAGTTGGGCATCAAGCGTTTGCGTTTTTCCGTATTGGCGCAATGTGCGCGCCAGTTGAGGGTAGCCAAACTCAGGGTCGGCCCCCTGCGCGGTGACGGCTCTGAGCAGGGTGCATGCAGAAATGCAATGCACACGCGCGGCACCTTGGCGATCAAACCGCTTGATGGCAAGCGCATTTTCTGCGCGCATGGGTACAAGCTGGACTTGCGCGACATTGATTCCCGCTTGGCGCGCCAACTCCATCGTGGCGTACTCGACCAGAGGCAGGTCGTAGGGCTCACCGTTAAAGAATTTCAGAACCCATTCTTCTCCATTGATGGAGATAGCCGCCTTGGGTTTGGCCCCTCCCAGACTAGCCGCCACCGATATCAGGTCGGCCTGCTGCTGCTGAAGTTCGCCTTCCCCAGACTCAATGATTTTTGCGGCTTCACTCAGCGTACGTGCATCCTCAAGCCGCGGCAAGTCTCTCAGGTGAAACGGCGCGTATGCCTGTTCGGAGGTAGAAACCCCCAGAGCGCCAAAGCGCTCGTGGCCGCAAAAGTAGAGGCTGTCATAAACCGAGGCACCAGGTTTGTAGAGGTAGCGAATGACCTTCTGGCCCCAGCGATCCGGCCGGGCATCGTCAACAGCGCCGGGTGCGCCATTGGTCCGCATAAGGTGGTGAATCGGGACAAAGTCCGTATCAAAAAGCGGCATATCCGGACTCAGCGCGAAGCCCGATGCAGTCCAGCTTGGAGAATAACGAAGGGCGCAGTCCCCATCAGTCCTGTGAAAGATTTCACCCACCAGTCTTGGCTGCCTTGGGTCGGTGAGCATCCAGAGAAACAGTCTGGAGGGTGTTTTTTGGTGAGCGATTTT
>JBCKNJ010000016.1:0-33525 GCA_038902795.1 Polaromonas sp.
CCCAGGGCTTGTTGAGACATCTTGACGGTTTCGGTACCACCGGCACTAGGCCCCGCTATCGCATTAAACAGGGATGTACCAGACACCGAGTTCGAAGGTGCGTACATATAGGAGAAGCTCACTTCGGTTTGGGGTGACATCGCGTAGGTGCCACCCAGGGTCACATGCCTGGTCATCACGCCGGGCGCCAGACTGTTGAAGGTCACATCACGGCTCTGCACCGGGTTGTCGCCCACATTGAGTCCGGCTCGCAGCGTCCACTGCGTGGAAGCCTGCCACTGCGCACCGAGTTTCCAGACATTGATATCGGTCCAGCCAAAGCCCGGGCCATTGGCAGAACCCAGTGCCGCACGATTGGTGCTGGGATTGGCAACGGACGGCACGCCGCTGTAATTGATGCGTGAGTAGTCGACGGCCAGTGTGACCGCCGGTGTCACCAGGAAGCTCGCACCCAGCGTGTAGTTCTCAGGAATATCAAAACTGCCCGCACCGGCGAAGAGGCCCGCGTAGTTGTCAAACTTGGACATCCCGATCTTGGGAGAATAGGAAGCACCAATGCTGACCTTGTCGTTCAGTTTGCCGAGGTAGCCCAAACGCACACCCAGACCCGTGCTCTTGGCATAGTTGCCGCCGGTCACTTTGCCGGGCGCCCCCGTCATCGGAGGGAACCCCGGCGCGTTGTCGAACGCCTGCAAGCCATAAGCCTTGAACTGCTGGTACACCAGCAAGGGCGAGACACCCACTGAATGGCGGTTGTTGAGTTTGTAGGCGACCGTTGGTGCCACAATCAGTTGCATCAAGTCAACCCCCAGATTGCCCGCACCACACAGCGCATTGGCCGTGGCCGGGCCCGCGCCGCAATTGATTTTCCCACCAGGGTAGTCCGTGTTCATGCCGCCGTTGCCATAGACCGTAACGCCGACGCCCAGTTTGTCACTGATCGCCCGGTTATAGCCAAACTCCGGCACCAGAAACAAGTTGCTGCCGCTGTCAACGCTCACATCGATCGATCCGGCTCCAAAGCCGCCGCTGCCGGTGCGCGCCATCGAGCGCTTTGGCGCAAAGAAATCCAGTCCAACTTCACCCCGGTTTCCAGCCTACGCCGCCGCCGCTGGGTTGTTGGCGCCGGCAAAGGCGTTGTCGGTCATGGCGACCGACGCGCCGCCCATGCCTTTGGCCTTGATGCCGTAGCCATGTGAAAAATAGCCGTTGGTGGCATGCGCCGAACCGGCGGCAAGCAACACGCAAACGGGTGTCAATAAAAAAAGTTTTTTGGATGCTTTCATGGTATCTCCGATAGTTGTGATGAAGAAAAGCGCGGGGTTTTCACTGGAACGCTGCATGTTACATGCGCTAGCAATGGTGAAGGAGAGGGCTTACCAGAAAGCCAGCAAACGGCCTTTGACGACTTTGGACTCGATGCGCTTGAGCGGGCTGTTGCCTTTTTTGATGCAGTCGCCGCTCTTCACATCGAACACCCATTGGTGTTTGGGGCAGGTCAGGGTGCAGCCCGCGAATAGGTATCCGATGTTTCCGGCGCGGAGGGGGCAGGCGCCATTAGCAGCTCGCCTCCTCCTTCGGCGCCCAGCCAGCGGTAGATGGCGGCCAGTGCCTGGTCATCGTTGGGAAAGATGTGCTGGGTGCCGATCAGCTCAAACAAGCCGGTTCTGCGCATCACGTCCAGCACCTGCTTCTTCAGTCCGGAGAACACCAGGGTGACGCCGCTGGCGCGCAAGCGCTCCACCAGGTGGCGCACGACCTCTTCTCCGGAGGCATCCATCTAGTTGATGCCGCCTCCCACGACCAGCAGGTACTTCGCCTGCGGCTTGTTGGCCAGCGCGTCCAGCACAGCATCCTCGAAGAACGCGGCATTGGCGAAGTACAGGGAGTTGTCGAAGCGCAGGGCAATCAGGTTCGGGCTGGTCGGCAGCCCGGGATGGGCATCGATGTCGCGCAGGGCGCCGTCCGGGTGGCGGCCCAGTTGCACCACCCGCGGCTTCATGGTGCGGTACAGGTAAAGCACGACCGCCAGCGCCGCGCCGATCAGGATGCCCTGGTCGAGGTGCGGCGCTGCCAGCAAGGTCACGACGAACGTGGTGGCGGCGACGAGGCCGTCGGCGCGGCTGGCATTCCAGGTGTGTTTCAGCGCCGCGGGCGTGATCAGGCTGGTCACAGCCAGCAAAATGATCACGGCCAGCGTGGCCTTGGGCAGGTGGTGCAGATAGGGGGTCAGGAACAGCAGCGTGGCCACCACAAACAAGCCGTTGAACACCATCGCGAAACCGGTTTTGGCACCGGCTTGCAGGTTGATGGCCGAGCCGGTGAACGAGCCGCAGGCCGGGTAGGACTGAAAGAAGGCGCCGCCCAGGTTGGCCACGCCTTGCCCGATCAGTTCCTGATTCGGGTCAATGCGCTGCTTGGTTCTGGCCGACAGCGCCTTGGCCATGGCAATCGACTCCATGAAGCCCACCAACGCAATCACCACGGCCGCCGACAAGAGCGACACCAAGGCATCCAGCGTGAGGGTGGGCATGCGCAAGGCCGGTAGGCCTTCGGGAATCTTGCCCACCACGTCGCCGCCGGCGGCGAGCTGGAGTTTGCCGTTGTCAATTTTCCTGATCTGCCAGCGATGGCCGTCGGTCGTCACCCCGGCGGGCACCTGACCCGAGAGATACAGGGTGGACACGCTGCCCGGCGCCGCGCTGGCCCGCTCGAACGCGATCTGGCGAATGTCGCGCAGCAGACTCTTGTTCTCGGCGGCCAATGCAGCGACATCAAGCTGGCTCAGGTGCAGTTGGTGGCGTAGCGTGGCGCTAGCGCGGGCATCGCTGTCCTTGAGCGTGCGCAACTGAGCTGCCTGCGTCGGCAACTCGGTGTTCAGGGAGCGGATGCGTTGGTCCGCCTGGGCATAGGCTGACACCAGGTTGCGCGCCTGCGTGTCGGCAATGTGCTCAGGCTGCCCGGTGGCCACGCGCTCGAAGCCGATGAGCTGGCTGACGATGATGGTGACCACCACGGCGATCAGTACGCTGAGTTTGGACAGCAGCGCGATGCGCTTGAGCGCCAGCATCAGGGCGAGCGCGAAGACGGCCATCGCCAGCGTGGGCAGGTGCGTCTGCGGCACTTGGCCCAGCATCTCCCAGACATCAAACAGGAAGGAGTCGCTGCGCCCTTTGGGAATGCCCAGCAGCAAGTCGAGCTGGGACAGCGCGATGATGATGGCTGCGGCGTTCATGAAACCCAGAATCACCGGATGCGACACAAAGTTGACGATGGTGCCCAGCTTGAGGGCGCCCAGGGAAAACTGGATCACGCCCACCATCAGCGTGAGCAGCAGCGCCAGTTCGATGTATTCGGCCGAGAAGGGCGTCGCCAAGGGCGTGAGCGCTGCCGCCGTCATCAGGGAAATGATGGCCACCGGCCCGGTCGCCAGTTGCCGTGACGATCCCCACAAGGCGCCCAGGATGGCCGGAACGAAGGCGACGTACAGGCCAAAGTGCACCGGCAGGCCGGACAACTGCGCATAGGCCATCGCCTTGGGCACCAGCACCAGCGCGCCAGTGATGCCTGCGATCAGGTCGCTGCGCAGGACAAGAGAGCTGATCGGAAACCAGGCGAGAAAAGGGAAAAATCGCTTCAGCCATGCCCAGCAATGCAAGCCGGTACTCATTGGCTAAGCTCCGCGCAACGCGCTGCGGTATACGCCTTGGGAGCGGCCCGGCGGCTCATGCGCCCCCCCGGTGGCGGCCAGCCTCGGCGGCCTCGTGCAACGGCCGATGCAGCGGCAGAGCCAGCATCAGGATAATGAAGTCCATCAGCCTTGTTCGGTTATTTTTCATAAAAGCCAGCGGGCACGGCCGCTCAGAAGTAGCAGCATGAGAAATCGCTACTGAGTTCGATACGGAATCAAGGTGCATTGCAACCCAAAAAAGCGATGATAACCATACTCCAGATGGGTAGCTGGCATATCGTGCCGCGTGGCTACAATGGCCGTTCTTGCGCGTGCTGCGACAAGGTGTGTTACTTTTCGAACCGAGGTTAAGCCGTGAATGTCACTGTCCCCGATTTCACTGAGGTAGAACGCGAACTGGTGGCTGATCTCCTGCGGGAGCGTTACGGCAAGCCGGTGTTCGGCTTTGCGCCCGGCACGTCCTTTGCCTCCAGGAATCCTTGACAGAATGCGCACCCCATGAAGATCTGCATCGTTTCCGACAGCCATGACCGTGCCCCCATGCTGGCGGCGGCGGTGGCTGCCGCCAAGCAGGATGGGGCGCAGGCCGTCATCCACTGCGGCGACGTGATCGGGGCCATGACCTTGCGTCCCCTGATTGCGCTAGGCCTGCCGGTCCATGTGGTGCATGGCAACAATCTCGGCGACCCGGTCGCGCTATTTAACTTGTGCGCAGCTTCAGGCGGGCTGATCACCTACCACGGCGCGGATATAGACCTGGTGCTGGCCGGGCGCCGGCTGTTTGCCACGCACTATCCGCACTACGGGCGCGGTCTGGCCTGCACCGGCGACTACGACATCGTCTGCTGCGGCCACTCGCACCAGGCCAGCGTGCTGCAGCAGCCGACCGTGAGCGGGGGCACGACCTGGCTGGTGAATCCGGGCAGCGTGGGGGGGCTCGGCGCGCCGGCGACCTGGCTGCTCGCCGATCTTGCGAGCCTCGATTTTCAAATCCGACACCTGGACTGACCTACCCGAACGGGTAGTATGTCCCGCATCTTTTTTCGTTTAGCATGGCTCGCAAGTGGGCACCAGGACCGGGACAAGCGGAATAAGAACCAGGGGCTCGACACAGTTCTGCAATCTGTAACGCAGTGGAGATTTCATGACGGCACCCATCGCAACCAGCCAGACCATTCTCGTGGTGGGCGGTGGTATCAGCGGCATGACGGCGGCGCTCGAAGCGGCCGAATGCGGACGGGACGTGGTCTTGGTGGCGTGGTTCAAAAAGTAACGTTTTTGGGTAACACGGACAATGTGAATTTTGGATGGTTTGCCTATGACTCAACCGATGGCCACCCGAAAAAGTGTTACCCGATTTTGAACCACGCCCAAAACCATTTTTAACCGATCGAAAAAAGCCGCCTGAACTTACTCATAAACCACCCCGCTCAGACTCATACTTGGATTGGAATGTACTCACAATTGACCCTGATTCGGTAAGCAGGTAAAGTAGCGTCTGCTTAAATAAGGATCCTATCCTCTGAGAGGAATTAATGTTCGCCAGTAACCCGTTCGCGTTAGTGAACGATTTTTTTTCGCCGCTCGTCATGCAGGTCTACCTCGTGCTGATGACGCTTGCCGTGCTGTTTGGCACGCTGTTCGACATTATTCACAAGGGTAGTGCCAAGTATTTTTTTGAGAACTGGCGCAAATCGAAAAGCAAAGGCGTCAAACAAGTTGATGGCGGCGAAATGGTTTCGATAGCCGTCAAAACCGGCCTGGTCGATGTCCTGCTGTCCGGGGAATTCTGCAGCGCGCGCCGCCGGATTGCCCATCTGCTGACTATGTACGGGTTCGTGCTGTACGTGGGCACGACCGCCATCATGATCTTCGGCTACCCGACGTCGGCGACGGCAACGCCCGCAATCCTGCCGCAACTGTGGTGGCTCGGTGGGCTGATGATCTGCGTCGGCGGATACTGGTTCTGGTTCTTCATCCGCGTCGATGTCGCCGCCGAGGGCAAATCGCCGTTTCGGCTAATGCGCGCGGACCTGTTCATCCTCTCACTGCTGGCCAGCGTCACGCTGGGGCTGATCTGGGCTTTCCTGCAAGCGAAGGGCAGCGGCGGCGCCGGCGTGTTCTTCGGCCTGTACATCATCGCCACCACGGTGTTGTTCGGTTCGGTGCCCTGGTCCAAGTTTGCCCACATGTTTTTCAAGCCCGCCGCGGCCTTCGAGAAAAGAGTATCAAAGGCCAATGGTACGGACTATAACTTGCCGACGCTGACCCGTGACGATCCCGAACAACAGAAAAGACACTCTATGGAACTGTTGCGAGACGCTCCGGCGGACATGGGACTTGGCATCAAGCGCGAAGCGCCCCGCCACTATTAAGAACAGCCCGCAATTTCTATAAGAACAGATCAAGGAACCGACTTATGCCTACCTTTGTTTATATGACAATGTGCGACGGATGCGGACATTGCGTCGACATCTGTCCCTCGGACATCATGCACATCGATACGACCTATCGCCGTGCCTACAACATCGAGCCTAGCGCGTGCTGGGAGTGCTACGCCTGCGTCAAGGCTTGTCCGCAGAATGCGATCGATGTGCGCGGATATGCCGACTTTGCCCCACTTGGTCACAGCGTTCGTGTCGACCGAGACGAAGCGAAAGGCACGATCGCCTGGAAGATCAAATTCCGGAACGGTACGGAAAAGAACTTCCTGTCGCCCATTACCACCAAGCCCTGGGGGACGGCGATCCCTAAGCTCGCGGATGTTCCCGGGCCCAACAAAGATATGCGCGACAGCGAGCTGTTGTATAGCGAGCCGAAATATATCCGTATGGATGACGGCGGTTTGCATACGCTTAAGTCCAATGGTCTCAAGATGAAAAAAGGTGTGTATTACTGATGGCTTACGAAACGATCGTCGAAGAAGGCATCGATGTTCTGGTCGTCGGTGCAGGTCTTGGCGGCACTGGTGCCGCATGGGAGGCCAGATTCTGGGGGCAGGACAAGAAGATTATCATTGCCGAGAAGGCCAATATCGATCGCTCCGGTGCGGTCGCCCAGGGTCTGTACGCTATCAACTGCTATATGGGCACCCGCTGGGGCGAAAATAAGCCGGAGGACCATGTCCGCTACGCTCGTACCGACCTGATGGGGATGGTGCGGGAAGACCTGCTGTTCGATATGGCCCGTCACGTTGACTCAACGGTGCATCAGTTCGAAGAGTGGGGCCTGCCCATCATGAAGGACCCGAAAACCGGGCGCTATCTGCGTGAAGGGCGATGGCAGATCATGATTCACGGCGAGTCCTTCAAGCCCATCGTGGCCGAGGCCGCCAAAAAATCGGCGGACAAGGTCTTCAACCGCATCTGCGTCACCCACCTGCTGATGGACGACAGCAAGGAGAACCGGGTTGCCGGTGCCGTTGGCTTCAACGTCCGCACAGGCAACTACCACGTCTTCAAGTCCAAGACCGTGATCTGCGCCGCGGGCGGCGCCTCCAACATCTTCAAACCGCGTTCAGTGGGCGAAGGTGCCGGCCGTACCTGGTATGCGCCCTGGTCATCCGCGTCTGCCTATGGGCTCATGATCAACGCCGGCGCCAAAATGACGCAGATGGAAAATCGCATCGTGCTGGCGCGTTTCAAGGACGGGTATGGCCCGGTCGGCGCCTACTTCCTGCACCTGAAGACCTATACGCAAAACGGTCTGGGCGAAGAGTACGAATCCAGATGGTGGCCAGAACTGCAGAAAATGGTCGGCAAGGAATATCTCGATCCGGAAGCTTCGCACTTAACCCATCGGCCAATCCCGACCTGTTTGCGTAACCATGCATTGATCAGTGAAGTAAATGCCGGCCGCGGCCCCATTCACATGGTGACCATGGCCGCCTTCCAGGATCCTCATCTGGAAGAGGTCGGTTGGGAAAACTTCCTCGGCATGACCATCGGCCAGGCGGTTCTGTGGGCCTCCACCGATGTGGATCCCAAGTACGAGAATCCCGAGCTGACCACATCCGAGCCCTACGTCATGGGCTCCCACGCGACCGGCTCTGGTGCCTGGTGCTCGGGTCCCGAGGACGTTTCCCCTCCCGAGTATTTCTGGGGTTACAACCGCATGACGACGATCGAGGGTCTGTTCGGCGCCGGTGACGCAGTCGGCGGTACGCCGCACGCCTTCTCATCCGGCTCGTTCACTGAAGGTCGTCTCGCCGCGAAGGCAGCCTGCAAATACATCGACGACGGAAAAGCCGAAGGCATTGTCGTATCCGATGAGCAGATCAACCGCCGCAAGAAAGAGATCTACAAGCCCCTGGAGCATTACAAGACCTACCGCAATGTGATCGTGGCGGGCGATGTCAACCCGCACTACATCAATCCCAAGCAGGGCCTGGACCGTCTGCAGAAGCTGATGGACGAGTATTGCGGCGGAGTGACCGTCAACTACATGACTAACGAGAAGCTCCTGAATATCGGTCTCAAGAAGCTCGAGATCATGGAGGAAGACCTTCAGAGCTTGGCCGCAGCGGATATTCACGAGTTGCTGCGTGCGTGGGAATTGATGCACCGTCATCGCGCTGCAGAGTGTGTCACGCAGCACACGCTGTTCCGCAAGGAGACCCGTTGGCCGGGTTACTACTACCGGGGCGACGCCATGAAGGTGGACGATGAAAACTGGCACGTGCTGACAGTTTCGCGTCGCGATCCGGAAACCGGCGAATACACCATGGAGAAGGCGCCTATTTATCACTTGGTTGCGGATGACGAGTAGCAATATCCCCAGGCAGAAGCTCGCGTTGACCTTCTGCCTGGCGCAGAAGAGACCAGCATGTGGTGTGTTGTGAGCCCGATAAAGCTGACCACTTCCGGTTGCCGAGATCCCCGCATGAACATTATTGAAAAAACCGATGAAGAGATTCTGGCCATAGCCGATCCCCTGTGGCGCGACCTTGTCAAATATTCGAACGAAGGCCAATACGGAGAATTCGTAAAGAACTTTTCCGGTCCCATGGCGCTTGCCATGAATCATGTTGTGGCGGGCCACCAGTTCGCAAATAGTGAACTGGCGAGAAATCTGTCTGAAGACGTCGATTCGCTCGGCATTATCCGCCGGGGCGAACATGTGACGATTCTTTACCGGCAGCGGAGCACTAAAAAGCAAGGCGAATGGCTTGGCAGGCTTGTCCTCGGCTATGAAAATGAAGAGGTCAAGATTTTTGGTGCATCCATCTTTTAGCCGTTCGTTCGGATTCGACATGAGTGAAACCATCCAAGATGGCAAGTTTGTCGAACTAACCTACAAGGTAACCGACAAGAAATCGGGGCATGTCCTCACCAGGGTCGAATTCCCGTTGGGCTATGTTCACGGGCGCAATGAAATTCTGGCCCCTTCCGTCCATAAGGAGCTGGAGGGCAAGTCCGTTGGCGACGTGATCGAAGTGCCAATCGATGGCAATCAGATCTTCGGTCCCAGAGACGAGTCGCTGGTTTTTACCGATCGCATCGAGAACGTCCCCGAGGCGTATCGGCAAATCGGCGGCTCCATCCTCATGGAAAACGACAAGGGCCAGACCCGCAGCTTTATCGTGACGTGGATGGACGACGAGAAGCTGACTGTCGATGGCAACAATCCGCTTTGCGGCAGGGGGGTCGTCTTTACGCTCGAGATACTGACCGTGCGCGACGCAACTGATGAAGAGACCAGAGTGGGCGAGGCAATCATTGCGGGTGCGGATATTGACCCGTCACTCATGAGGCCTGTTTAAGCAGCGGTTTTGAATGGCACCGGACAAATTTCGGATTTAGTTACTTGCACTTACAATCCTGACTTCACGGCAAAAAAAAGGTGATTTATGAGCGAGCAAAAACCCCCCACCAAAGTTCCTGACGGCCTCACGCGTTTTTTTACAACGCGTCAGATGGCGCCAAACGAAAAGGGGTTTGTTGGTTACGAAACCGTCTGGAAACCGTTCCAGAAGGAAGTCGAATACAAGACGCCGAAAAAGCCGTAGGCGTAATACCCGTGCAGGAGATTGCGGCGAAGAAGTGATTCTTGCCGGGCGTTTTCCGGAGTAGTGCGCGGAACGCCAGGATGCGCACGGTGGAAGGGTGCTATGACACGGTTTGATGCCATGAAAATCAGCCGCTCTGGCGTCCCAACCAGAATATTGCGGCAACGAAGAGAAATACCACGAATTCGAGCAGACTTACCCAGACGATCATGCGCACGATGCGGCGTTGCCGCGGCACCATGCCGGGCAGGAAGCTCTCGTTCCACCAGCGCCAACCTGGCAGCCAGCCCCAGCGTTCGCGGCCGAGCAGATGGCGGCGGATGGCATCGACCCAGGGAATCAGGCTGCGATCGACCTCGGCGACGCGCGGATCCTTGTCGTCCCCGATGACCGGGTAGTGCTCGGTAACGACGAGGCGACTGCCGTGGTCATCGCCGTCCTCGACCGTAAGCTTGGTTGCGCGCTTGAGGCCGACCTCGTAGCTCAGGACGATGGTGCGTGTCGCCCGGATCGTCTCGACGCGGACCGCCGTTTCGATGCGCCGCCCTGTCGTCTCGTTGAGCGCGGCCAATCGTAGACCGTCGGGCATGCCGTCTGGCATGCGCTGCCAGGTCTCGATGTCGAGATGGGGATTGATACGCAACAGACGCTCGATGTCCGCAACGAACTCGAACAAGGTGTCGGGGCCGAGCGGGATATGGGTCTCGGCGCGGGCGTAATCTTCCTGCGCTGGGCTCGTATCCGACCGCGTGGCAGGCTCTTGGCTCAAGGATGTGGCGCGATCAGTAACGGACACCGCAGGCCGCGCACCAGCTTTTCGAGGTCCATGCGCGAGCGCAGACCCTCCTCGCCCTTTTTGCCCTGACTGCACCGGCGCTGGCCGACATCACGGTCGGCGTCAGCGTCTCGGCCACCGGGCCGGCGGCGTCGCTGGGCATTCCGGAGAAGAACACGTTCGCGCTGCTGCCGGCCACCATCGCGGGCGAGAAAGTGCGCTATGTCGTGCTCGACGACGCCACCGACACGACGACGGCGGTGAAGAATGCGCGCAAGCTCACACTCGAGGACAAGGTCGATGTGCTGATCGCCGCCACCGCGACGCCGACCTCGATGGCGATCCTGGACGTGGCGTTTGAAACAAAGACGCCGCAGATCTCAATGGCGCCGGTGTCTCCCGGCGAAGACAAGCGCGGCTGGATTTTCGTCACGCCGCAGGGCTTTGGCTTGATGGCCGGCGCCATCGCCGACCACATGGCGGCCAACGGCGTCAAGACGGTCGGTTTTATCGGTTACGCCGACCCGTATGGCGAGGGCTGGTTGAAAGCGTTTCAGGCGGCGGCTGAGCCCAAGGGCATCAAGCTGATTGCCGTTTGGTAAGCCTGCTCTTTGGCCGTCACGGCCCAGATCGTTCGGGCCATCTTGGCCGCCTGGAGCGCGATCACCACATTGGCTGGCCTGCGCGTCTTCAGGCTCTCAAGCCACGCCCCCGGCTCCTTGGCATGACTGGTGTTGTGGGTCGCAATGGGTTAGGGTCTGTGAGGGGGGTTCACTGACGCGACCTTGCGAAGCCAGCCACGCCGCAGGCGCCCACCGCGTAACCGTGACGGCAGGCGTGGTGCATGTCAGACCATGGCATTTTATGCTCCCGGAAACCTGGCTTGCAGCGTTTGCAAAGCTGCCTCACTCGAACCGAACAGGTTTTCCTCACCCACCACCGGAGTCAGCCCGGCGCGGTCAAACGTATCGCGCACCGGTTTCTTGAGACTGCTAAACGCCAGGGTGACGTTCGCATCCCGTAGATAGTGGGCCATTTCGCGGATTTTTTCCTCGCCGGAGGCGTCGATGCTGTTGATGCCGTTGCTGACCACCAGGATGGTGTTGGCCTCGGGGTAATCAGCGCGTGCTTGCAGGATAACGCCTTCGAAATGCGAGGCGTTCATGAAATCCAGCGAGCCGTCGTAGCGCAGGGCCACAAAGTGGCGGCTGACGGGCGCCACCCGATGCGTCTTGATGTCACCCAGGCTACCGTCCGCCAGGCGACCCAGAATCACCGCGCGCGGCTTCATCTGGCGCAGCAGGAACAGGGCGATGGCCACCCCGGCGCCGAACAGGATGCCCATGTCCAGGTGTGGGGCAAAAAACAGCGTGGCGACAAAAGTCACGATGGCAGCGGCGCCGTCATGGCGCTGGGTCTGCCAGACGTGGCGGATCGCCTTGAAGTTGATCAGCCCCATCACCGCCAGCATGATGATGGCGGCCAGCACGGCCTGCGGCAGGTGATACAGCAGCGGGGTGAGGAACAGCAGAGTGAGCAACACCAGTAGCCCGGAAATCACCGAAGACAGCCCGGTGACCGCGCCGGCACCGATGTTCACCGCCGAGCGCGAGATCGAGCCGCTCACCGGAAAGGCCTGGCTGAAGCTGGCAATGATGTTGGCCAGCCCCTGCCCGATCAACTCCTGGTTGGGGTCGATGCGCTCGCGGGTTTTCGCTGCCATCGCCCTGGCGATGGCAGTCGCCTCCATGAACGCCACCAGGGAAATCACCAGCGCCGCCGACAGCAAGGCGCTGATACTGTCCCAGTCGAAACGCGGCAGCGCCAGCGACGGCAGGCCGGGGCGGATGTTCCCCACCACTTCGCCGCCGCCCACCCAATGCACGCCCTGGGCGTCGATCTTGTTGATGCGCCATTGCGCGGCCTCGGTGGCTGCCTGGCCGCGCAGCGCGAGCATGGCGTTCCCCTGCGCGTCGGTTCCGGCAATAAACAGGTGGCGGCGCAGCGCCTGGAAGCGCTTGCGGTTTTCCTTTTTCCTGTCGCTCAGCTCAAGCATGGTGAGATCAAGCCGGTAATCCATGGCGGCCACATCGGCGCTATGCTCTTTCTGGTCACTGCGCACTTTTTTCAAAGCCGCAAGCTGTTGCACCAGCGACTTCTCCAGTTCGCGGATTTCGGCTTCCCCGGCCAGGTAGGCCCGGGCCTCTGCGCGCATCTCGGGATTGGCGATGCGGTTCACCTCGGACGTCATCTTGCTCTCGAAACCGATATTCCAACTGACCAGCGTGGTGACCACCACAGCGATCAGCACGCCGGGCATTTTCGGCGCGTAACGCTTGAGCAGCAGCATGGTAGCCAGCGCCCCCAGCCCCATGAGCAGGGTAAGCAGGCGGGTGTCCCCCAACTGCTGCAATACGCCCCAGATGTCATGCATGAAATTCTCGCTGCGGCTCATCGACACCCCCAGCAGCTTGTTCAACTGCGATAGGGCGATGATGATGGCGGCGGCATTCATGAAGCCGATGATCACCGGATGGGAGATCAGATTGACAACAGCGCCCAGGCGGAACGCGCCCAGGCCGAGCTGGATCAGCCCCACCAGGAAGGTGAGCAGGATGGCCAGGGCGATGAATTGCTCCGACCCGATCGCCGCCAGCGGCGCCAGGGCAGAGGCGGTAAGCAAGGAGACGACGGCCACCGGGCCGGTGGCGAGCTGGCTGGATGATCCCCATAAAGCGCCCACCATCACCGGCAGGAAGGCCGCGTACAGGCCGTAATAAGCCGGCATCCCAGCCAGTTGCGCATAAGCCATGGACTGGGGGATGAGCACCAGCGCCACTGTCACCCCGGCGACGAGATCCGCGCGCAGGGTTTGCCTACCGATTGGAAACCAGCGCAGGAAGGGAAGCAGCGCGGTGGCGAGGGCCATTAGCCTGTTCGTCATCGGGTCAAGCCCATGTAGAGCAGCGGCAGTTTTTTGTCGATCATGGCGCGCACCGCGGCGTTCAGGTCGATCTCGTCGCCGTCCTCCTGCTTGCGCAGGCGCTGCACGCCCTGGGGCTGCATAGCTTGGATCAGGAACTTGAGCCGGCCGATGATGGGTTTGTACTTGACCACAATTTCTTCGATGATTTTCAGTTCGCCATTTTTAGCGCGGTTTTTTCCAGCCGCCCAGCGCCAGTTGGTGCTGCTTGTGCAGCGCCCACAGTACATGATTTTGGTAACTGTAGCTCAGATCAGCCAGCGAACTGCGGTTTTTAGGTTGACATCCTCAGTGCCTGCTCGGCCAGGTTGGTGGTGAAAGGCACATATTTCCTAGCAAGCGCACAAAGAAGTTGCTTTATCACACAAATAATTCTTGACATTCTTGACATTCTTGACATTCGTTCATAGTTATCTAACAATGCCTCACTCTCATCCAAAGCAAACCGTGCGCGACACGCGCACAAATCAGGAGGAATCGGACATGGCTGCACAAAACGACACGCACACAAATCCGGAGGAATCGAACATTGCTGCAGTCAAGGCTGCACAAAGCTGGCGCACGGAAGACTGGACGGCGGTTTACCTGGGGGGGTTGATCATTGCGGTTGTCCTTGCTCTTTTCAGTTGGAAAGTCGTAGACCTCAGGGACATCGTCCCGAACTACCGCTGGACGACGGACGGGCAGGTCGCCTCGCAAGCGCCGGGGTGGATCAGCACGCTGGATGCCATCGGGAAGGATGCCGAGAAAAAGGGAGAGGCCGGGGTCGTCACGCGGGTAGGCGCCCTCAAGCAAGCGCTTGAGAAAGGCGACAGAAAGGAGATCGAAAAAACTGCCGACCGGCTGACGCGTCTGGGCCGGGAAACGGTCGCGGGAGCGACGGCCGTGATAATCCACGGGCATGCCGCGGCCGACCCCGCGAAAGTTTTCACCTGGGGCAACCTCTCCAAGGTTCTCTACCTGGGGATTGCCTGGCTCATCCTCGCCGCCATCGGAATAAAGTTTATAGGCGGCAAGGCAGGGGCGTTTATCGCGGCCTTTCCAGCGATTTTTCTCCTCGCTTGGCTCTCCAGGTTCCTGGCCGGGAACGGCGTGTTCATAAACTTCGGCATCGAGTATGTCGTTTTCGCCCTCCTGCTCGGCCTTTTGATCAGCAACACCATCGGCACCCCCGAATGGCTCAAGCCGGCGGTGCAGACCGAGTTCTACATCAAAACCGGGCTGGTCCTCCTGGGGGCGAGCCTGCTCATGTTCGAGATCCTGCAGGCGGGCTTCCTGGGGATCCTCCAGGCAGTGGCCGTGGTGTTCGTCATCTGGACTTTCTGCTTCTGGCTGTGCAAAAAGCTCAAAGTGGACGACGACTTCGCCGCGATCCTGTCCTCGGCAGTGGCCATTTGCGGCGTCTCGGCGGCCATCGCCACCTGCGGCGCGATCAATGCGGACAAGAAAAAACTCTCCTATGTCGCCGCGCTGGTGCTGATCGTCGCGGTGCCGATGATGGTGATCATGCCGTGGATCGTCAATGCAACCGGGATGGACCACCTCGTGGCCGGCGCCTGGATCGGCGGCACCCTGGATACCAGCGCCTCGGTGGTCGCCGCAGGAGGCCTCATCAGCGACGCGGCCATGAAGACCGGGGTCATCGTCAAGTTCTCCCAGAACGCGCTGATCGGGGTGGCGGCGTTCATTCTGGTGATCTGGTGGACCTACAAGACCGTCGGGCCCGGGGGCGAGCGGCCGAGTCCGAGCATCATCTGGGAGCGTTTCCCCAAGTTTATCCTGGGGTTCCTGGGGGCCTCGCTAGTGTTCTCGTTCTTTCTGCACATTGACGTGGTGGGCGGCACCCGGTCACTGTTTGGCGAGTTCCGCACCTGGTGGTTTGCCCTCGCGTTTATCTCCGTCGGATTGGATGCCCGCTTCATGGACCTGGCGAAGATGGGCGGGGGCCGGCCGGCGCTGGCCTTTATCGCGGCCCAGACCGTCAACATCTTCTGGACGCTGCTGCTCGCCTATTTGCTGTTCAGCGGCGTCATTTTCCCCCAGCCGGATATCCGGTAAGGGGGCAACAGCGCGTGATTCCCGGCGGCGTGGAGACGAGGTGGTTCGCCGGCCGGTGGTTGCAAACGGAGTAAAGTGAGAGTTCATAAACCGTAATAGGAGGTTACCCATCATGAGAAAGAGTTTGAGTAAGAGTTTGCTGTTGGCTTTTTTTGCCCTGTCCTTTGTGGCAGGCCCCGGGCTGGTATTCGCGCAGCATAAGTATTCGGCCGCCACACTCGCCCAGATCGAGGAGCTGAAGATCATGGCCCGAGACAAGAGGGACATGGTCGAGTCGATGCCGGGAATCAAGAAAATCACCGGAGACGAGCTCAAGTCCTGGCTGGATCAGGGGCGCAAGTTCGTGCTGCTGGACAACCGCCTCCCCGGCGACTACGAAAAAGAGCACATTCCGGGCGCGATCCGGCTGGCGCCGGATGACCTGCAGCCCAACCCCAAGCTCGCCGAGCGGTTCGGCAAGGACGATGTCATCGTCAACTACTGCAACGGAATCAAGTGCTGGAGGTCCTCCGGCACCATGGTTCTGATGCAGGATATGGGCTACAAGAACATCTACTGGCATCGCGATGGCGTGCCGGAATGGGTCAAGAAGGGCTACGCCACGGTGGAGGGCAAGGAGCCCGGCACCTGGAAGAAGTAACCCGGCAGGTTCTCAACACCGGGCCCCACAGCCCGCCGGCTCCTCAAGCCGCGCGGTGTGCTGGGGCCTTGGCGACAAAGCCATGAACGTGCTCGCCCGCGTGCGCCGCTTCCTCTCAAAAGAGCGAGACCTGAGGATGATATGGGAGGTCGAAAAGGAGGGGAAAAAGTCGCTCCTGGTCGGCGCCTCGCATTTCTTCCCCTATCACTTCAGGGGTTCGCTGCGCCGCCACATCGTCGGCGCGGACACGGTGTTGCTCGAAGGCCCGCTGGATGAGGGCGCGATGCGCAAGGTGATCGAGGCCGGCGCGGGACCGGACCGCGGCTCGCTCTACGATGCGCTCGATGCGCGCACCATTCAGAAGCTCAACCAAGCGCTCGCGGTTTCGTCCCCGCCGTTCAGCGCTTCTCAACTCTATTGGGACATCTTACAAGGTGCTCCGGAGGACGGGTTACGCACCGAGATCAGGGGGATGAAGCCATGGATGGCGTTCTTTCACCTCTGGGCACACTATCGGCGGCGCGACGGATGGACCTGCACGATCGAACTTGACGCCGCAAGAATCGCGGCCGAGATGGGGAAAGACGTGCATTACCTCGAGACGATCGAGGAACAGATCGAGGCCTTGAACCGCATCCCGCTTGAGCGGATCGTGAACTTTCTGAAGAACGCGGACTGGGAAACCTACCGCGACGATTTCGTGCGGCATTATCTCGCCGGGGATCTGCCCGAGCTGGTGGCGACGGCGAGAGCGTTCCCGACCTTTTGCGAGCCGATCATCGAGCGGCGCGACCCGGTCCTGCATGAGCGCATGAGCCCGTTCTTCGAGCAAGGCAACGCCATCGCGTTTGTCGGGGTCACGCACTGTCAGGGCCTCATCGCTCTGCTGCGCGCGCAGGGGTATGCGGTGATACCGGCGGCCGGACGCTGAGCGCATCAGTGCTCAAGCAAACTGCTTTTTTGAAAGTTTCGCGCCGCGCCGCAGGGCATTCTTAGGGCCGGGTGAGGATGAGCTCGTGCCAGCCGACGGCGACGGTGCGCCCGTCGTCGGCAACTGTTACGCTGCGCAACCAGTCCGTGACACCAGCCGGTTCTGTCTGCCACCGGATGCCGTCTTTTGAGGTGAGGACGATTCCGTTTTCTCCCACCGCCACAAAGCTGCCGTTACGGAAGGCGACACCATAAAGATAGTGAAGCGTTCCCGATGCCTGCTGCGTCCACACATAGCCGTCGGGCGAGGTGAGGATGGTGCCGGTGCCGCCGACCGCGACAAACCGGTCGTGACCGTACGCCACGCTGATCAGCGAGTTGATCCCGACTGCCTGAGCGGTCCAATGAACGGCATCGGCGGAGGTGAGTATGGTTCCGCCGCGGCCGACCGCCACAAAAACCCCGCGGCCGAAAACCACCCCGTCCAGGGAATCTGCGGGTCCGCGATTCCGCTGGACCCACATGACGGCATCCGCCGAGGTCAGAATGGTCCCCCGCTCTCCGACCGCCACAAAGAGGTCCCGGCCGAAGGCGATCGCCTGGAGGGAATCCTCGACCCCCGAGACACGAGGGGTCCATGTCCGGGCATCAGGTGAAATCAATATCGTCCCCTTTGTGCCCACGGCGAGGAAGGTCTTGTTCGCGTAGGTGATGCCGTTCAGCCAGGCATCGGTTCCAGAAACCCGAGGGGTCCAATGCACGCCGTCGCCAGAGGTCAGAATAGTGCCGTTGGACCCGACTGCCGCGAGCACATGATCGCCCGCCGCGACGCCGTAGAGATAGTTGGCTTTTTCACCGCTCACCAGGCGCCACCACGCGCCGTCCTGCGAGGTCAGCAGTGTGTTGCCGTCTCCTGCAACAACAACGACGCCGCCGCCATGCGTGACCGCGTAGAGGCGGTTTGTGGTTCCAGAAGCGCGCCGCTCCCAGTAGATCGCGTCCTTGGAGGCGAGGATCGTGCCGCCCTGACCAGTGGCGAGAAAGGTCCGATTGGCGAACGTTACCGCAAGCAGGCCCTCCCCCCCGGATCTGCGCTGCGTCCAGTTGACCGCGTCGGAGGAAGTGAGGATCGTGCCGCCATGACCCACTGCCACGAAGGTTCCCTGTCCGTAGCTCACCGCCGTTAACGTGGAGGCAGTGCCGGCGCGGTGCGCGGTCCAATCCAACCCGTCCGGGCTGGTCTGCACGCTCCCGCCTCGTCCCACCGCCACGAACCGTCCGGCCCCAAAGGTCACGCCATAGAGATGGCTTTCCGAGGGTCCGCCATCCGCTCTGCGCGTCCACGTCATCCCGTCGGAAGACGTCAGGACGCTCCCCCAGTAGCCGACGGCCACGAACAGTTCGTTGGCGTAGGTCACGGCATAGTAATGGCGCGTGCTTCCGGACTCACGAGGGGTCCAGTTCACACCGTCTGTCGAGACAAGGACCGTGCCTCGCCCCCCCACCGCCACAAAGGCCTGGCTCCCGAATGCCGCACCGAAGAGTTCATTTCTGGTCCCCGGGAACCGGGGCGCCCATCGCGCGCCATCATCGGAAGTGTAGATGGAGCGACCCTCTCCGACGGCTACGAAGCGGCCGTTTCCGTAGGTCAGCGCGAAGTGCGGAGGGTTGTGCCGCCCCAGCGTCCACCCGCCTGATGGAGTTGCGAGGTCTTCCGGCAACCGGTGGTCGGCTCCGGCGGGCTGGGGACCAGCCACAATCGACAAGGCGAGTGCCGCCCGCAGCACCCAGCCATGAAAGGAACGCAAGGGCCCGGATAACGGCCACTCGATGCGTTCATCGATCGTCTTGTTATGAATGTCCATACTCGGCTCCCTGATGCATTCTAACGCCGGGGAGCCGGACTATAATAGTAATAGCGGTTCTCCGAAACGCGGACACGGGTCTGGCTTCCCGGCTGCTCCAAACCTTGCGCAAATTTTGCGCGCGCCTACCCAGACGCGCCCGCAACGGCCCACTCGGGCGCGGGTTCTGTCGCATTAAGCATTTTTCGTTTTCGCGACACACCAGGGGTAGCGTATTCGCAAGGTTGAGACGCTACAGGTAGTGGGTCAATTTTGGGAAATTCGCTTAATGCGACAGAACCGAGTAGCGCAGCGTGCCCGCAGGGCCGACGAATCCGGCTCGCCTTTTTTCGGTTCCATTTTTTGGCGACGCAAAAAAGGGGGCTGCGCAGTCGGGCGCACATCCCGATACCCACGCGCCGGCCGGGGCAAGACCCGGCAGGCGTAATATCGATATAACGAAATCGTCGTTTACTACGATCGGTGAAGTTGGCACAATCTGCCCAAGGAGTCGAACATGGACCATCTCACCCCGCAACAGACCTTTGAGACGCTTCAGGCCAGTCCGAATACGCTGCTGATTGATTGCCGTACCGAGGCCGAGTTCTTCTACGTCGGCCACCCGGTCGAAGCGATCAACATCGAGTGGAACACGGCACCCGACTTCGAGATCAATCCGCACTTCGCCGACGAGGTGCTGCGCATGGCCGGACGCAAGGACCGGTCTATCATCCTCATTTGCCGCAGCGGCAAGCGTTCGGTCGATGCCGGGGGCGAGCTCGAAAAGCATGGTTTCACCAACATTGCCAACGTGCTCGAGGGCTTTGAGGGTGAGCTGGATGCGGAGCACCATCGCAGTCTGCTCGGCGGCTGGCGCAAGCACGGGCTGCCGTGGTGTCAGGTGTAATTCCATTTCCAGATCAATACGATATGTTGTTGCTTCGCCTTGCCGGGTTTTTGGGGTCAGAGCCCAAATTCGCCGAGCCTTTGGCTCGCCCGTAGGGTGCAGTGCTTGCACTGCAGCGAAATTGGTGTCTGACCCCAATAACCCGCGCCTAATCTCCTATCGATCTGAAAATGGGATAAGAGACAGCTTCCTAAAACTCGGAATACTTGTGCGCGTTGCCACGCGCCTTGTCGACGGGGTATTTCTCGGCGTTGCGGTGCAGCTTGCAGACCGCTGCCTCGTTCAGGTCGACCTCCAGCACCGTCGCCAGTCGCACCAGGTAGAACAGCACGTCGGCGAGCTCGTCGCGTACCGGGCGTGATGTTGCCGCGTCGCGTCCGACCTCGCGCGAGGCGTCCTCACTCAACCACTGAAACAATTCGCTGAGTTCGCCGACCTCGCCGGCAAGCGCCATCACCAGGTTCTTCGGCGAATGGAACTGCTCCCAGTCGCGCTCGCGCGCGAAGCGTGCGAGTTCGCTTTGCAGTTTTCCAACGTCGATCAAGGGCTGATTCGCCACCACCACGTCGGCCCGGTCTTCAGTTGTCACCATCGCCACCCTCGTTTTCCACCGGACGCAGTTTATCTTCTGGGGTTTGCGGGGTTCATTGGGGATCCAGACTGGCGTAGTACTCGCGCAGGATGGCGAGCACTTCGGGTCGGCTGAATTCGGGTGGCACGTCCGAACCTTCGGACAGCGATTTGCGCAGTTGGGTGCCGGAAACCTGCAAGCGGTCGACATCGGTGTGCGGGCAGGTGCGACCGGAGGCCATGCCGCCGCACTTGTAGCACCAGAACGCGACGTCAATCTTGAGCGGCTGAGTCTGTAGCGCGCCGGCAGGCAGTTTGTCGAAAATATGGTGGGCGTCGAACGGGCCGTAGTAGCTGCCGACGCCGGCATGGTCGCGCCCGACGATCTGGTGCGAGCAGCCGTAGTTCTGCCGGAACAGCGCATGCAGCAGCGCCTCGCGCGGGCCGGCGTAGCGCATGTCCAGCGGGTAGCCGGCCTGCACGATGGTGTTCTTGACGAAGTAGTTCTCAACCAGGATGCCAATGGCTTCGGTGCGCACTTCAGCAGGAATGTCGCCGGGCTTGAGGTTGCCCAGCAGTGAATGGATTAGCACGCCATCGCAGGTTTCGATCGCGACCTTGGCCAGGTACTCGTGCGAGCGGTGCATCGGGTTGCGCGTCTGGAACGCGGCGATCTTGGACCAGCCCAGTGCGTTGAACAAGGCGCGCGTCTGCTTGGGCGTCTTGAACAGATCGCCGTATTTCTCGGGGAAGCCACCGGTAGACAGCACCTTGACCGGACCAGCCAGATTGACATCGCCTTGCTGCATCACCAGCTTGACGCCGGGATGCTCCAGATCGGTGGTCTGGAACACGGTGGCGCACTCGTGCGACTTGTTGATCACATATTTTTCGTTCACGCGCATGATCGCGAGAATCGTGCCGTCGTCCGGATCGGTGAGGGCAATCTCGCCGCCGACCTTGATGGCGTTGGCCGCCGCCTTGGCGGCCGAAAGGGTGATGGGGATGGGCCAGAACAGGCCGTCGGCCATTTTCATGTCATCGCACACCCCTTGCCAGTCGGCGTGTGACATGAAGCCATGCAGCGGAGTGAAGCCGCCAATGCCCAGCATGATGAGGTCGCCTTTTTCGCGCGAACTCACGCGCAGCGCGGGCAGCGTGGCAGCGCGCCTGCGTTCGAGAGCGAGCGCATCACCTTCGAGCAGCAATGGCTGCAAATCGCCGCCACCATGGGGATCAACCAAAGCCATGACCACCGTCTCTTTCTGGTTCGAATCGCTCGCTCGCCCGCTGTGGACAACTGGATTCTTTATATAACGGATAGGCATTTCAACCGCATGAGGCCAAGTATCGCACCGTAAACCGTCTTTATAATCATGGCGGTTTCAAGTCCGAAGTGCAACGGCGCTTTTAGCAGAGTTCAGTTGCTCCATGAATACAGGTCGATCTGCTTGATCAGGCCGCTGCCGCGCCCGTCAACGCTGGCTTGAACCACGCCAGCGCATCATGCAGTTTGACGACCTCACCAATGATCGTCAAACAGGGTGATTTCAGCTTTGCCTGAGCAACCCGCTCAGGCATGTCGGCCAGGGTGCCGGTGACGACTTTCTGGGTAGTGATGGTGCCATCCTGCACCACGGCGATCGGCAGGTCGGGCGATGCACCATGTGCCATCATCTGACGGCAAATTTCGGGCAGGCCAGTCAGGCCCATATAGATCATGACCGTCTGGCGCGGCCGCACCAGGCTGGGCCAGTCCAGGTCGGCGGTGCCGTCCTTGAGGTGGCCGGTCACAAATAAACAGCTTTGCGCGTAGTCGCGGTGCGTCAGCGGAATGCCGGCGTAACCGGACACGCCGGATGCCGCCGTCACGCCGGGGATCACCTCAAAGGCAATGCCATGCGCGGCCAGCGCCTGCAGCTCCTCCCCGCCGCGCCCGAAGATGAAGGGGTCGCCGCCCTTGAGACGCACCACCTGTTTGCCTTCGCGGGCGAGCTTGACGAGCAGTGCGTTGATCTGCTCCTGGCGCAGCGTGTGTTCATTGCGGCGCTTGCCGGCGAAGATGCGCTCGGCGGTGGGCGATACAAAGTCCAGCACCGCGCTGGATACCAGGTGGTCATAGACGATCACATCGGTCTGCTGCAACAGCCGCACGGCGCGCAGGGTCAGCAGCTCGGGGTCGCCGGGGCCGGCCCCCACCAGGTAGACGCGTCCGGCGCCGGGCAGGGGGTGTTTTGCATCGGCTTTCAATGCGTGCGTTCCTTGCTGCCGCAGCCGCCCCCGCTGCAGCTTCCGCTACCGCAGCCCCCGGGCGGAGCTTGCTCGGGCGCGCCCTGGGACTGGCGTGCGTCGATGAAAATGAAGTTGAATTCACCGGGCTCCAGTTCCACGAAGTCGAGCACGGTGTCATCGAGCCATTCCTGTGATTCGTCGGCGATCACCACCGCCACACCCTCCAGCTCAAGCTTCATGTCTTCATCTCTCGGGTCGTCAAAGCCCATGCCATATTGCACCGAGCCGTCCGCTTCTATCCTGGCGGCGATGCGCAGAGCCATCTCCTGGGCACCACTGCTGCTTGCGGCCTGAACAATTTGTTGTGCTGCGGCGCTGGTTAATGTAAACATGTGGGTATTTCCTAATCAGTTGGGGACAGAGCTTCGCTTCGGACTGTCCCGCAAGGTTTCAAGTTTAAGTTGGGGACTGCGTTTGCAGTTCCCTGTTTTAATGTTCGCCCTTGGTCTTCAAAAGACCGGCCAATCGGTTGCCCTGCTTTTGCGGTCCGCCGACCGGGAAAAGCGCGTGAAGATAATGATTGTTGTCCTGCTTTGGCCCCCAGATTTTAGCGAAGTGCCAGATCATCGCGCGCACTTGCGCCTGTACCCGATGTTCCTCGAAATACGCGCGCAAAAAGTGGATGACCTGCCAATGCGCCTCGGTCAGCTCCAGGCTTTCCGCCTTGGCTTGTTTCCGTGCAAAGTCCTCAGACCAATCGTCCAGGGTTTTCAAATAGCCTTCGACGTCGGTGGCAACGGGTTTGCCATTGACCAGCACGGTTCTCGTCAGTGCGGTGGCCTGTGGCTTACTCCATAGCCTGTCCGAAATCGGACAGACGAATTTGGGTAGAGTAGAGAACAGCCTTGCGACAGCCCTCCCTCATCAAACCGTGCATGCAGTTTTCCCGCACACGGCTTTCCGATGTTCTTCACGCCAAGGCATGCACATTAGCTCATCCTGCGTTTGTTAGTGCGACTGAGAATCGCACCTGCGCCTCAATGTTGCTGGCGTAACAACAGGTGACCTCTATATTTGGCCTTGGCGTATAGCTTCCTCTGTAGCGTCCTGATCTCACACGGGGTGGTTAGCAACATGGCAATCCCCTGATCCTCTGCTCTTTGGTTGCGCGAACAAAGCAGGGCCCCTTCCCTCGACCGGGGTTATGTTGTCCCTCGGTCTCAAACGGTACTATGAACCCCTCCGACTCCCGCATGGGGCCGCTGTGCTTTCGTCTCCTTATACACAGCGGTCGGTGGCCTGCCCACCCCCACATACGGGTCTCCAGCACTGGGTAGTAAATCTTCCAGAACATGCCGACCCTGCTACCCCGGGAGTCGATAGCTGCCATTTCTGTTATTTCAGCATCCATCCAGCGGCCTTCCCCTTCAGACTACAGGGTCAGCTTCTCCAATTGGTTTACGGGGCTACTCATAGGTTCACTTGCGTTTCGGCCTGCTCTTTTGCTGTGTGAAAACTCACGACCCCGTGTTACCACGACGCCGCTTCCTCATGCTACCGGGGCGTACAGACAATTCCCCGGACGGGACTTCAACCCGCTAGATTTACTACTGTTACTGCGAACAATCTGACCCCAATTTTTGCAAGGCTTCGCCGCGCCCCCAGGCGTGGCCGCGGCGGCTCAATCGGGTGCGTAGTGCTGTCACCAAAAGGGGAACGCGGTCGTGGCCCCAAAAGCCTGTCCTGAGCCTGTCGAAGGGTCAGCGCTTCACCCGGCCTTGCCAGCGGATACAAGCGGTCAACTGCGGTTTCTAGGTTTAAATAGCCTATACCGTGTAAACCCTTAGAAAGGTTTGCGCTGGATCATATATATTCGTTATTGTTAATATTCTTATGCAATAAATCAATGATTCGTGCATCAAAGAGTTTGTGTGAAGCAAGAAGACATTCCTTTCGGCAGGGTGCAAAAAGCGCCTGAAAACTTCATCAGTCAGAACGATGTCAAAACCGTGTTTGAGCAGGCCCGGCGTGGTCGGCGCGACTTTATCCGCAGCGCTTTCGCCGCAGCGGCGGCTGGTGCCGCCGTGCCGATCGCGCTCGCCCAGAGTAACCCGGTACCCACCGGGGGCGGGGATCCGAACATTCTGAACCTGCCCGAGCACAGCACGGGCCTGGGGCAGGGCGTGGCCACGGAGGGCTACGGCAAGCCCTCGAAGTACGAGTCCAATTTGCAGCGCCGCCAGAGTCCGGGCTTGACCCAGACCGCGCAGTCCTCGGTGTCGTTTGCGCCCTTGCAGTCGTTGTTCGGCATCGTCACGCCCAGTGGTTTGCACTTCGAGCGGCATCACCAGGGCTGGTGGGACATTGATCCTTCGAAGCACCGCTTCATGATCAACGGACTGGTCAGGACGCCGCGGGTCTTCACCATGGACGAGATCATGCGTTTGCCATCGGTCTCGCGTTTCAATTTCATCGAGTGTGGTGCCAACACCGCCATGGAGTGGGGTAACGTGGCGGTGCCCACAGTGCAGTACAGCCACGGCATGCTGTCGTGCAGCGAGTTTACCGGCGTGCCGCTGATCACCCTGCTCGAACTGGCGGGCGCCGACCTGAAGAACGGCAAGTTTGTGCTGGCCGAGGGTGCCGATGGAGCCTCCTTGACCCGCACCATCCCGATGCGCATGATTACCTCGGGTGAGGTCATGCTGGCCTACGGGCAGAACGGCGAGATGCTGCGTCCCGAAAACGGTTACCCGCTGCGCCTGGTCGTGCCCGGCATACAGGGCGTGAGCTGGGTCAAATACCTGCGCCGCATCGAGGTCGGTGACAAGCCTTACGACACCAGGGAAGAGGCCATCCATTACATCGACCTGCTGCCCGACGGCCTGCATCGCCAGTACGCCAGCCTGCAGGAGTGCAAGAGCGTGGTGACGACGCCATCCGGTGGCCAGGTCTTGCTCGACAAGGGCTTCTACAACGTCACCGGCCTGGCCTGGTCGGGCAGGGGCAAGGTCAAGAAGGTGGACGTGTCTGTGGACGGGGGCCGTAACTGGCGCCAGGCCCGACTCGAGACGCCGGTGCTTTCAAAGGCGCTCACGCGCTTCAACATCGACTGGGTCTGGGATGGCAAGCCAGCCATCATTCAAAGCCGCGCCATCGACGATACCGGCTATGTGCAACCTACCTACAAGCAATTGCGGGCCGTGCGCGGCACGCGTTCGCTCCATCACAACAACGCCATTCAATCGTGGCTGGTGCAGGAAAATGGTGAAGTGAAAAATGTTCAGCTTTCGTAATTCAATCATCCTTGCCGCGGCGATGGCTGCAGCCGGCCTTGCGGCGGCGCAGGCAGGCAATGCCTATCCTGGTATCGGCCGTGCAGCTACTCCCAAGGAGGTGGCGGCATGGGATATCGATGTGCGGCCGGACTTCAAGGGGCTTCCGGCTGGAGCCGGGTCCGTTGCCAAGGGGCAGGGGGTGTGGGAGGCTAAGTGCGCCAGTTGCCACGGCGTCTTCGGTGAATCCAACGAGGTGTTTCCCCCCCTGATCGGCGGCACCACGGCTGCGGATGTAAAGACCGGTCGCGTGGCCAATCTGATGAACCCTAGCGGTGGCCGCACCACCATGATGAAGGTGGCGACCCTCTCGACGTTGTGGGATTACATCAACCGTGCCATGCCCTGGACAAGCCCCAAGTCGCTGAGCACCGAAGAGGTGTATGCGGTCACGGCATTCATGTTGCACCTGGCCGGCGTGGTGCCGGATAACTTCACGCTGTCGGACAAGAACATTGCCGACGTGCAAGCCCGCATGCCGAATCGCAATGGCATGACGACGCAGCATGCGATGTGGCCAGGCAATGAATTTAAAGGCAGCAAGGTGCCCGATGTCAAAAACACGGCGTGCATGGAAAACTGTGCAACCGAGCCCAAGGTGGCTTCCTGGCTGCCAGATTATGCGCGTGATGCCCATGGCAACCTGGCGGAGCAAAACCGCTTGGTGGGCGCCCAGCGTGGTGCTGATACAACCCGACTGGAGGGCAAGGCTCCCGTGTCCGGCGCTGCTACGGCTCCCGCTGCAGCCGTGACGGCGCAGGCTCCTGCCGCTGTCAAGGCCGCAGACACACCCAAGCCTGCCGCAGCGCCTGCAGGCGGGGCCGACAGCAAGGCCGTCCAGGCGCTGGCCCAGAAGAACAACTGTATGGCCTGTCATGCCATTGACAAAAAGGCGATAGGCCCCAGCTTTGCGGATATCGCCAGGAAGCACGCCGGCAAGGCGGACTACCTGGCGGGCAAGATCAAGTCGGGTAGCTCCGGGGTATGGGGCCCGATTCTGATGCCGGCCCAGTCACTGGGCGAGGCGGATGCCAAGGCCATTGCGGCCTGGCTGGCAGCCGGCACCGAAAAGTAACAAAATAACAATAATTAAATCAGGGAACACACCATGGGCTTGCTCCCAAAAACGTATTAGTATTCACTTATTCATTAGGAGAAATCGCATGCAATCACGTAGACAAGCACTCAAGAAAACCGTCGTCGTGGCCGGCCTTTTGGTTTCCACCGGCCTGTTCCCCCAGTTCGCCTTTGCCTTCAGCAAGGGCGCTTTTGAAGCCAAGAGCATCCAGGATGCGATCAAGGGCCTCGGTGTGGGTGCCCTCGTCGCAAGCAAGGACGTCACCCTTACCGGCCCGGAGATCGCCGAAAACGGTGCCGTGGTTCCGCTCGCTGCCAGCACCACGCTGCCGGGCGTCAAGCGCCTGCTGATTTTGGTGGACAAAAATCCATTTCCGTTGGTCGCCCTGTTCAATGTGTCCGACAGTGTCGAGCCCGCCTTCACCACCCGCGCCAAGATGGGCCAGTCTTCTGACGTGTACGCCGTCGCCATCATGGGCGATGGCAGGGCGTTGTTTGCCAAGAAGGAAGTAAAAGTCACGCTCGGCGGCTGCGGCGGTTGATAGCCCATCCCTCAACAGACATATGACATATTTTCAATTCAGATTTAGGAGCTAAAAATGGCAGATCCGATGCGCATTCGCGCCCAAGTAGCTGGCGACAAAGCCACCGTTCGCGTCCTGATGGCGCATGAAATGGAAACCGGTCAGCGCAAAGACGCAGCCGGCAATACCGTCCCGGCCTGGTTTATCCAGGAGGTCACCGTCACCCACAACGGCAAGACCGTGCTGACCGCCGAATGGGGGACCGCCGTGTCGAAGAACCCGTTCCTGCAACTCGTGGTCAAGGGCGCGAAGGTTGGCGACAAGATTGGCGTGACCTGGAAAGACAACAAGGGTGGCACCCGCAGCGACGAAGCCACGGTGTCATGAACGAGGTGAGCATGAGGATGACAAAAGCATTTTCACTGATCGCGTTAGCCTGTCTGGCGAGCACGCCGGCCTGGGCTCAGAAATCGACGGCTCAGGCAATTGAAGAGTACCGCGCCATGGTCGCGGACGGCAATCCGGCCGATCTGTTCGAAGACAAGGGCGCAGGCCTCTGGAAGCAAAAGCGTGGCCCTAAGAACGCGTCGCTCGAACGCTGCGACCTGGGCAAGGGCCCCGGCGTGCTAAAAGGTGTTTTTGTCGAGCTGCCGCGCTACTTTGCCGATACCCAGAAGGTGCAGGACCTGGAGTCGCGCCTGCTGACCTGCATGGAGACCCTGCAAGGCCTCAACGCGGCCGAGATCGCCAAGACGCCGTTTGGCAGGGGTGAGCAGAACAACATGACGGCGCTGGCCACCTATGTTTCGGCCGAGTCCAGGGGTATGAAGTTCAACCTGCCGCAGGCCCACCAGGAAGAAAAGACCTTCTACGAGGTCGGCAAGCGGCTCTTCTTCCTGCGTGCGGGAACCTACGACTTCTCATGCTCCTCCTGCCACGGGGTAGCAGATACCCGCATCCGCCTGCAGGAGTTGCCCCTGTTGGCCAGCAACCCCGGCGACGGCGTCGGGTTTGCCGCCTGGCCGGCCTACCGTATCACCCCCGGACAGATGTGGAGCATGCAACTGCGCATCAACGACTGCTACCGTCAGATGCGCTTTCCCTACCCCGGGTTCGCCAGCGACGCCACCGTGGCGCTCGGTGTTTACCTTGGCGTCAACAGCAAAGGGTCGGTGTCGATTGCGCCGGCCCTCAAGCGCTAAGCAAGCGGAGAAACCTCATGAAAAAACAATTCAAGATCACACTTTTCGTGCTGGCCGCTGCGGCCGTGGTAGTCGGCTGTGCAACCGGTCCGAGCTCGGCCGATCTGGACAAACTGACCGCCAGCATCGTCAAGGCATCCTTTCGTGACGAGGGCATCGTCAAGGCGTCCGTCCTCGATACCGATGAGACCAACCGCGCCTGTAGCGCGGCGGATGTGGCGGGCAAGCCGTTGGACGAAAAGACTGCCAAGGCTCTCGAGGCAGCCAACCTCAAGACTGTGAAATGGCCGGCCAGCGGCAAGTTCCTCGGTGACTGGAAAGAGGGGGAGAGAATCGCGCAAAGCGGCCGCGGCGGCACCTGGACGGACAGCGCGACAACCCCCAACGGCGGCAACTGCTACAACTGCCACCAGCTCGACAAAAAAGAAATTGCCTTCGGCACCCTCGGCCCGAGCCTGTACAACTACGGCAAGTTGCGCGGCATCACCGACCCCAACAGCGCGGCGGCCAAGCCGATTGTGGAATACACCTGGGGCAAGATCTGGAACAGCAAGGCCTACAACGCCTGCTCCAACATGCCGCGCGCCGGCCATACGGGCATCCTGAACGAGTCCCAGATCGCACACATCATGGCGCTGCTGCTGGATCCAAAATCTCCGGTCAACCAGTAATTCCATTTCTAAATCATCCCTGTCGTTGTTGTCTCGCCTTGCCGTGCTACAGCACTACCTGCGGCTCGACGCCTAGACACGAATGATTTGGAAACGGAATAAGCCCCATCCGGACCCGGCACTCGTCCGGGTCTTTTTATTTTCGTTAATCAAGTAGTTTCGAGAACTTATGAATTTAACCAAGCGCGAATTTTTCGAAGTGCTGGGTGCCGGTGCGGTGGCTGGGATGGGTTTGGATACCTGGGCTGAAGTTGATGCCGCAGCCGCAGCCAATGGGCTGTATGACATTCCGCGCTTTGGAAATGTTTCCTTCCTGCACATGACGGATTGTCATGCGCAACTTAAACCGAGCCATTTTCGCGAGCCCAGCATCAACATCGGACTGGGATCAATGAAAGGCAAGTTGCCCCACCTGGTGGGCGAGCATTTGCTCAAATTCGCGAATATCAGACCGGGTACTGCGCAAGCACATTCCTTTACCTATCTTGACTTTGAGAAAGCTGCACGCCGCTATGGCAAGGTCGGTGGATTCGCCCATTTGGCTACCTTGATCAAGCGTCTCAAAGCCAGCCGTCCAGGATCTCTGCTGCTCGACGGCGGCGACACCTGGCAGGGCTCGGGCACCGCGCTGTGGACCAAGGGCCAGGATATGGTGGATGCGAGCAAGCTGCTGGGCGTGGACATCATGACCGGACACTGGGACTTCACCCTGGGCATGGAGCGCGTGAAGGAAATCATCGTAAAGGACTTTGCAGGCAAGGTCGAATTTGTGGCCCAAAACGTCAAAACCAACGACTTCGGCGACCCGGTGTTCAAGCCCTATGTGATGCGCGAAATCAACGGCGTTCCCTGCGCCATCATCGGCCAGGCTTTTCCGTACACGCCGATTGCCAACCCGCGCTACATGGTGGCTGACTGGACCTTTGGCATCCAGGAGGAAAACATGCAGAAGATGGTCGATGAGGCACGCGGCAAGGGTGCGCAGGTCGTCGTCCTCCTCAGCCACAACGGCATGGATGTGGACCTGAAGATGGCCAGCCGCATCAGCGGTATCGATGCCATCATGGGGGGGCACACCCATGATGGCATGCCGGTGGCCACATTGGTAAGTAACAAGAGCGGCAAAACCATAGTGACCAACGCCGGCTCGAATGGCAAGTTCCTGGCTGTCCTTGACTTTGAAGTCAAGGACAAGAGGGTTGCCGACTTTCGCTATAAGTTGCTACCCATCTTCGCCAATATGTTGTCGGCAGACAAAGAGATGGATGCATTGATCAACAAGATTCGCGGGCCGTACGAAGCAAAGCTTGCCGAAAAACTTGCGCTGACGGAGGGTATGCTTTATCGACGCGGAAATTTCAATGGAACGGGAGACCAGCTCATTCTCGACGCGCTGATGGATGTGCAGGACGCCGAAATCGCTTTCTCGCCCGGTTTCCGCTGGGGTACGTCGCTGCTGCCGGGCCAGGCCATCACGCGCGAATGGCTGATGGACATGACGGCCACCACCTACTCCTACGCCACGGTGAGCGAAATGACCGGCGAAACCATCAAGCTCGTTCTTGAAGACGTGGCCGACAACCTGTTCAACCCCGACCCCTACTACCAGCAGGGTGGCGACATGGTGCGCGTCGGCGGACTGCAATACAGTTGCGCCCCTTTGGCATCGATGGGCAAGCGCATTGACAACATGCGCTTGAACGGCAGGCCGATTGAAGCGACCAAGAAATACCGGGTTGCCAGCTGGGCTCCTGTCGCCGAAGAAGCCAGAACCCAGGGTAACAAACAGGTCTGGGATGTCGTTGAGGAATGGCTCAAAGCTCAAGGCGGCAAGGTTACGCCAAGAAAGCTTAACAACCCTGAGTTGAAAGGTGTGTTGCCCAACCCGGGATACGCTTCTGCCTAACGAATAAGGGGTTCTGTCGCATTAAGCATTTTTCGTTTTTGTGACACACCAAGGCTAGTGCAGTGTTGCACATCATAGCGAGTCGCGCGTACGCCAGCATTGCGGGCGACAATCTGCTCTGTGTTAGGCATCCTCCTCGTCACCTT
Source organism: Polaromonas sp. (assembly GCA_038902795.1). GTDB lineage: Bacteria > Pseudomonadota > Gammaproteobacteria > Burkholderiales > Burkholderiaceae_C > Polaromonas. The sequence continues at coordinate 31,499 of JBCKNJ010000016.1, forward strand.
CCCGTTTTTTGCACTTGTACTCTGCGGCTACATCGCCGCGCGCCGTGCGTTTTTGCCGCAGGCTGCGATTCCGGGGCTCAACACCTTTGTGCTGTACTTCGCGCTGTCCTGCATGTTGTACCGCTTTGGCGCGAGTACGCCGGTGGCCGAGCTGCTCGACGGCAGTCTGGTGGCGGTGTATCTGCTGTGTGCGCTGATCATGGTGGCGTTCACGATTGCCGTGACGCGCAACCGGCGCATCGGCTGGAACGACGCGTCCTTCGGCGCGTTGGTCGCGACTTTTCCGAACACCGGTTACATGGGCGTGCCGCTGCTGGTGGCCTTGCTGGGTGCGCAGGCGGCCGGGCCGGCCATTGTCACCATCGTGGTGGACCTGCTGGTGACCAGCTCGCTGTGCATTGCCCTGTCGCGGCTGGATTCGGCTGACAGCCATGGGGTGAGAGTGGCGGCGAAAAATGCGCTCAAGGGCGTGGCGCTGAACCCCATGCCCTGGGCCATTGTGCTGGGCGCCGTGTCGTCCGGCATGGACCTGACACTACCCGCGCCTGTCATGCAGACGCTGGGGCTGCTGGCCGATGCCGCCTCGCCGGTGGCGCTGTTCACCATCGGCGCGGTGCTGGCGCGCTCCCAGATGAACAGCGTGGAAACCATCCCTCTGAAGGACTATGTGCCGGTCGCGCTGATCAAGCTGGTGCTGCATCCGCTGCTGGTCGCGCTGGTGGGCCTGAGCGCCATTCATCTCGGTGTGCCGCTGCAGCCCTTTGCCCTGACGGTGATTGTGCTGGTGGCGGCCTTGCCGAGCGCCAGCAATGTGTCGCTGCTGGCCGAAAGGTTTGGTGCCAACAACGGACGTATTGCGCGGATTATTTTGTTGTCTACAGTGCTGGCGTTTTTCAGTTTTTCGGCTGCTGTGGCAATCTTGAAGCCTTGACTACAGGCCCGCGCACTTCCGAGCACAATTCACCTATGGGAACCCTCTACCTTGTACGCCACGGCCAGGCTTCGTTTGGCGCTGATGACTATGACGTGCTCAGTGATCTGGGCTACCGTCAGGCGCTGCGGCTGGGCGAGTATTTCAAATACAAGGGCATCCGCTTTGACGCGGCATTCACTGGCACATTGCAGAGGCAGGTCAAAACGTTCGAGGGGATTTGTGCCGGTGCCGGCCTGCCGCTACAAGCAACGCAGCTTGCGGGCCTTAACGAATACGACAGCGAAGCCGTGATTGCCGCCATTCACCCGCACAAGCTTGAAAAGGCCACCACGCCCGAGATGGTCCGCCAGCACTTTCGCCTGCTGAAAGACGGGCTCAAGCAGTGGATGGCCGGCGTGGTCAGCCCGCGGGGAATGCCCGAGTACACGGACTTTGTAGCGGGCGTGACCGATGCACTGGATCACATTCGCAAGACCTATGAAGGCAATGTGCTGCTGGTCTCCAGCGGCGGGCCGATAGCCACCGCCGTTGGCCATGTGCTGGGCACCAGCCCTGAGACCACGATTGAGCTGAACCTGCGCATACGCAACTGTTCGGTCACCGAGTTTGCCTTCACCCCCAAACGCCATATGCTGGTGATCTACAACACTCTGCCGCACTTAGATGCGCCCGAACATGCGACGTGGATTACTTATTCATAAAAATAGGGTGCTATTAAATCAGTAGCTGGTTATGCTCGTATTTATTGGCTTGCAGCCATTTTTTTTACCCTAAAAATGACCTTCACAGCCGTTTTTAGAAGGTCAATTGGAGTCTGACCCCGATTGTTTTATGACCCCGATTGTTTTATGCGCCATGGCATGCCCTCTACTGCGGTTTCCAGGTTCAAACCTCCGCAGGCTGGAAAACACGGATACGTTTGGCAATCGCCTCCCGCTGCTCACGCGCGATGACCCGCATGTCGTATTCCGACTGGAGATTGAGCCAGAAACGTGGCTCCATGCCGAAGTAAAGCCCCAAGCGCAATGCCGTGTCTGCGGTAATGGGTCGGTCACCGTGAACAACCTCGCTGATACGGCTGGGTGACACGTCA
>JBCKNJ010000017.1:0-32340 GCA_038902795.1 Polaromonas sp.
GCTGGCGCGCTTATCATCGCGCTACTGTTGCTGCGTTGGCGGCTCACCCCGCTGGTGGTCAGGCTGGTTCGTTCGGAAGCGCAAGCCCGCGAGATGAGTGCCAGTTTGCGCGACAGCGAACGTCACAAACGGGCGCTGCTGGACAATGTGGCTGAAGGCATCGTGAGCATCTCCGAGACTGGCATGATTGAGATGTTCAACCCGGCTGCGGAGCGCCTGTTCGGCTACCGCAGCGAAGAAGTGATCGGCAAGAATGTCTCCATGCTGATGCCCGAGCCTTACCACAGCGAGCACGATGGCTACCTGGCGCGCTATCTTCATACCGGTCAGGCGCACATCATCGGAACCGCACGCGAGGTGACGGCCAGGCGCAGCGACGGCAGCGTTTTCCCGATCGAATTGCAGGTTTCGGAGTTTTTCCTGGAGGGGCGTCGCCAGTTCATCGGCAGCATCCAGGACATCACCGAGCGCAAGCGCGCCGAGGAGGCGCTGCGCGAGTCCGAGGAACGCTTTCGCAAGCTAATCGACCTGTCGCCCGACGCGACCTACGTGCATTGCGACGGGCGCATCGTGCTGGCCAACCAGGCGGCGGCGCGGCTGTTGTGCGCCGAGCGGCCGGAGCAGCTGATCGGCCGCGAGGTGCTGGATGTGATCGCACCCGAATTCCACGACCGCGCCAGCGCGCGCATCGCGCAGCTGTACGCGGGCCAGGTCATGCCGCTCATCGAGCAGGAATACTTGCGCCTCGACGGAACGCGCGTCAGCGTGGAGGTCTCGTCGGCGCCGTTCGTCTATGACGGCCGCTCCGCCTCGCAGGTGGTGATGCGCGACATCACCGAGCGCAAGCTGGCGCAAGACGAAATCCTGCGCCTCAATGCCAGCCTCGAAGAGCGGGTGCAGCAGCGCACCGAGGAGCTGAAAGAAAAGAACAAAAAGAACAAGCAATTACAGACCCTCACCGACGAGCTGCAGAGCCAACAGGAAGAACTGCGCCAGAGCAACGAGGAGTTGGAAGAAAAGTACCAGCTGCTGGCAGACCAGAAGGTCGAGGTCGAGTACAAGAACCGCGAGATCGAGGCCGCCAAGCTGACGCTGGAGGAAAAGGCCGAGCAGTTGGCCCTCACCTCCAGGTACAAGTCGGAGTTCCTCTCCAACATGTCGCACGAGTTGCGCACACCGCTCAACAGCCTGCTCATCCTTGCGCAACTGCTCGCCGAGAACGCCGAGCACACCATGAGCGGGCAGCAGATCGAATACGCCAAGACCATCCAGGGGGCGGGCCAGGATCTGCTGGCGCTCATCAGCGATATCCTCGACCTGTCCAAGATCGAGTCCGGCACCGTGACGCTGGACCTTCATGACGTGTCGTTCGCCAACGTCGGCGAACAGCTCGAACGGGCCTTCCGCCACGTGGCGCAGAGCCGCGGCCTGGGCTTAGTCGTGGAACTCGCACCAAGCCTGCCGCCATCCCTCTACACCGACTCACAGCGCTTGCAGCAGGTAATGAAGAACCTGCTCTCCAACGCCTTCAAGTTCACCGAGAAGGGTCAGGTATCGGTACGCATAGCAGCGATGGAATCGGGCTGGAGCGTGGATCATGCCGGGCTCAACCGCGCGGGGGCGGTGATTGGCTTTTATGTCACCGATACCGGCATCGGCTTGTCGGCCGATAAGCAGAAGATCATTTTCGAAGCGTTCCAGCAGGCCGACACCGGCACCGCCAGGAAGTACGGTGGCACGGGCCTGGGGCTGTCGATCTCGCGCGAGATCGCGTGGCTGCTCGGCGGCGAGTTGCATCTGGTCGAAAGCGAGACTGGCCAGGGCAGCACCTTCGCCCTGTACCTCCCGCTGCGCGCGCCTGAATCCAGGCAGAACAGTCGGGGCGCGCCGGGAGTAGCCCCCGGCAGTGGCCAGCGCCTGGAGCGGGACGGGGAATCCGCAGCGCAGAAGGCGGCCAGGCCCGATTCTGCGGCCCAGGAGGCGCCGCAGGGAAGAATGCCCCAAGAAACAAACAGCGGCCCAAGCGCTGTCGCGGACGACCGGGCGGCAATCAAGCCGGGTGACCGCACGCTGCTCATCATTGAGGACGACGCGCGCTTCGCCGGCATCCTGCTGCGGGCGGCGCGCGACAAAGGTCTCAAGGGTATCGTCACCGCGCGCGGTGACGCTGGGCTCAAACTCGCCGGCGAGTTCAAGCCCACAGCCATCACGCTCGATCTGCATCTGCCCGACATGGACGGCTGGGTGGTGCTCGAGCGCCTGAAACGCAACCCCGACACGCGGCACATTCCGGTGGAAATTATCTCTGCCGAGGACAACCGCCCACGCGGCCTGCGTTACGGCGCCTTCGAGTACCTGGTCAAGCCGGTCACCGCCGAGTCGCTGCAGAAGGCGCTGGCCGATGTGAACAAATTCGTCGAGCGCGGGGTGAAGGACTTGCTTGTCGCCGACGGCGACGAGCAGCATCGCAACAACGTGCTCGACCTGATCGGCAACGGTGACGTGCGCATCGAGGCGGTGGCCAGCGGCAAGGACGCCCTCGCGGCGCTCAAGAAGAAGCGCTACGACTGCATCGTGCTGGATCTCAAGCTGCCCGACATCCCCGTCGCCGACCTGCTCGAGGCGATCCAGGGCTTTGATCTGACGCGCGACGTGCCGGTGATCGTCTACGGCAGCGGCGAACTGCCGCAGCAGGAGCAGGAGCGGCTGAAATCCCTGGTGCTCAAAGGCATCGTCAAGGAGGTGCTGACACCCGAGCGGCTGTTCGACGAAACGGCGCTGTTCCTGCACCGGGTGGTGTCCAAACTGCCCGAGGAGCGGCGCCAGATGCTGGAGAAGCTCTACCTGAGCGCCGACAGCCTGGCCGGCAAGAAGGTGCTGGTGGTGGACGACGACATGCGCAACATCTTCGCCCTCACTGCGGTACTGGAACGCCACAAGATGGCAGTGCTCTCGGCCGAGAACGGCCGCGCCGCCCTCGAACAGCTCAGCAAGAACCCGGATGTGGACATCGTGCTGATGGACATCATGATGCCGGAGATGGACGGCTTTGAGGCGATGCGCCAGATTCGCCAGATGAAGCAGTTCGAGTCCCTGCCGATGATCGCGCTCACCGCCAAGGCCATGAAGGGCGACCGCGAGAAATGCATAGCGGCCGGCGCCTCCGACTACATCAGCAAGCCGGTGGATACCGACCAGCTTGTTTCGCTCCTGCGCGTTTGGTTGTACAGGTAGGCGAGGCCATCGAGGCTATCTGCTTTGTAAACCATGAATCATGCAGTAAGCTCGTAACTTGTTGTTGTCCCCGTAAACCAATAGGAGAAACCACATGATGACCTGGTTCCCAAAAATGTTCCGCAACTTTGCGCTGTGCATGACCATGCTGTTGTGCGTGGTCACGGCCAGTGCGGCAGAGAAGGCGCCAGTGCTGGTCGGTCTGGACGGCGAGTTCGGCCTCGAGGACAGCATCTCCGCGCAGGCCATCGAGCTGGGCCTGCGCACGGCGATCGCGGAAATCAATGCGGCCGGCGGCGTGCTGGGCGGGCGTCCGATTGAGCTGGTGAGCAAGGATAATCGCGGGGTACTTGCGCGCAGCGTCCGCAACAACGCCGAATTCGCGGCCATGCCCAACCTGGTTGCGGTGTTCGGCGGACGCTCCAGTCCGCTGGTCCTCGCGCAAGTGTCGGCACTGCACCAGGCGAAACTGCCGTACCTGGTGGCCTGGGCGACGGCCGATCCGATCGTCGACAACGGCATGCAGCCGAACTACCTCTTCCGCCTGTCGCTGCGAGACGCCATGGCCATGCCGAAGTTGCTGCAGTCGGCAGAGCAGCGGGGCTTCGATAAGGTCGGCCTGCTGTTGCTCAACACCGCCTGGGGGCGCAGCAACCTGGTTCCGGCAGAGAAATACATGCTCGGGGTCAAGAATCAGAAGATCGTCGATATCGCCTGGTTCAACTTCAAAGACAGCACGCTCATCAAGCAATACAAGGAGCTGACGAATGCCGGCGCCAAGGCGGTGCTGCTGGTCGCCAACGACAATGAGGGCGTGATCCTGGTGCGCGAAGTGGCGGCCCTGCCGCCGAGTCAGCGCGTGCCTATCATCAGCCACTGGGGCATCACCGGCGGCGAATTCTCCAAGCTTACGGCTGGTGCATTGCAGGAAGTTGATCTGTCGGTGATCCAGACCTTCAGTTTCTTCAGCGCCGACAAGCAGATGCTGGCACGCTTCATGAAGACGGCAGAGCAGACCAGTGGCATCAAGCGCATTGAGGACATTGCCGCACCGGTCGGCGTGGCGCAGGCCTACGACTTCATGCACATCCTGGCCAAGGCCATCAACCTGGCGCGCTCGACCGAGCGTAGCGCCATCCGCGACGCGCTGGAAAAAGTACCCGAGCATCGGGGCCTGATCAGGCTGTACCAGCCACCGTTCACCCCGACTCGCCACGAGGCGCTCGGGCCGGCAGAGTTACTGATGGCACGCTATAACCGGGAAGGCGTGCTGGTTCCGGCGCAGAAATAACATGACGAAATATGACGAATTAGCATGACGAAACCCATCTTAGTCAGCCTCGCGCGGCGCTTTGCGACTAGGGCGGCGTTGTTGGCCGGCATCGCCATGCTGGGGGTCGCTGGCGCATCCTGGTGGCTGGTCAACCAGGAGCATGCGGCTTCTCTACGCAGCCTGCTGAAAAAGGATGCCGAGCTGCAGGCGACAGCCGTCAGTAGCTACCTGCACGCTATTGCCGCCCGAATGTCTGAACTCGCCAAGAGCAGACGGATCACAAACGCCCTGGTCGACAGCGCTGACAAGGAAAGGTCTCTGATTCCGTTCCTGAACAGCATCCAGCGTATCCATGACATACCGGTGGATATTCTGTTTACCGATTTCGAAGGACGTGAAATCGCCAGCAATGGCAACGGCATTTTCAGCGAGCCAGAGTTGAGCTGGCTGAGAGAAAAGTTTCTCGCCGGCCAAGCCGCTTCACGGGTGCAGTTCGGCGAAAAAGGCGAAGAGCTGATTGCGGTCGAGTTCGTTGTCCTTTCGCGCTCGAATGTGGCGGAAGGCGCCTTGCTCTACAGAATCAAATTGGACGATCTTCCGCTGCAGAATGACGTGCGGCTGGTGCGTGGGCCGGAATCTGAACAGCTGTTGCATTTTCCGACCGCTATGGTTGCAGCGCTGAATGTACCGCCGATTTACAAACATCTTGATTTCGCCGTTCTCAGCAGCCCTGACCCTAGCGCCAGGCCGGTCGATTGGCAGACGCTGGGGGTGTTTTTCATACTGGCAGTCGGCATGATGGTGATGGTGATCATCCTGGGGCTGCACTTCGGCAAAAGGCTGACCAGGGATTTGCTGAGCTTGGAATTTTTTGCCCGAGGCGTCGCTAAAAAGGGTTTTGGCACGGGCCGCGTGGAAGTCGCCGGCAGCCTTGAGGTCGCCAGCCTGGCGCAGTCGATCAGCCGTATGCTGGAGCACCTGAAACAGCAGCATGACAGGCTGCATGAAAGCGAACGTCACAAACGGACGCTGCTGGACAATGTGGGTGACGGCATCGTGAGCATCTCCGAGACCGGCATGATTGAGATGTTCAACCCGGCTGCGGAGCGCCTGTTCGGCTACCGCAGCGAAGAAGTGATCGGCAAGAATGTCTCCATGCTGATGCCCGAGCCTTACCACAGCGAGCACGATGGCTACCTGGCGCGCTATCTTCATACCGGTCAGGCGCACATCATCGGAACCGCACGCGAGGTGACGGCCAAGCGCAGCGACGGCAGCGTTTTCCCGATCGAATTGCAGGTTTCGGAGTTTTTCCTGGAGGGGCGTCGCCAGTTCATCGGCAGCATCCGCGACATCACCGAGCGCAAGCGCGCCGAGGAGGCGCTGCGCGAGTCCGAGGAACGCTTTCGCAAGCTAATCGACCTGTCGCCCGACGCGACCTACGTGCATTGCGACGGGCGCATCGTGCTGGCCAACCAGGCGGCGGCGCGGCTGTTGTGCGCCGAGCGGCCGGAGCAGCTGATCGGCCGCGAGGTGCTGGATGTGATCGCACCCGAATTCCACGACCGCGCCAGCGCGCGCATCGCGCAGCTGTACGCGGGCCAGGTCATGCCGCTCATCGAGCAGGAATACTTGCGCCTCGACGGAACGCGCGTCAGCGTGGAGGTCTCGTCGGCGCCGTTCGTCTATGACGGCCGCTCCGCCTCGCAGGTGGTGATGCGCGACATCACCGAGCGAAAGCTGGCGCAAGACGAAATCCTGCGCCTCAATGCCAGCCTCGAAGAGCGGGTGCAGCAGCGCACCGAGGAGCTGAAAGAAAAGAACAAAAAGAACAAGCAATTACAGACCCTCACCGACGAGCTGCAGAGCCAACAGGAAGAACTGCGCCAGAGCAACGAGGAGTTGGAAGAAAAGAACCAGCTGCTGGCAGACCAGAAGGTCGAGGTCGAGTACAAGAACCGCGAGATCGAGGCCGCCAAGCTGACGCTGGAGGAAAAGGCCGAGCAGTTGGCCCTCACCTCCAGGTACAAGTCGGAGTTCCTCTCCAACATGTCGCACGAGTTGCGCACACCGCTCAACAGCCTGCTCATCCTTGCGCAACTGCTCGCCGAGAACGCCGAGCACACCATGAGCGGGCAGCAGATCGAATACGCCAAGACCATCCAGGGGGCGGGCCAGGATCTGCTGGCGCTCATCAGCGATATCCTCGACCTGTCCAAGATCGAGTCCGGCACCGTGACGCTGGACCTTCATGACGTGTCGTTCGCCAACGTCGGCGAACAGCTCGAACGGGCCTTCCGCCACGTGGCGCAGAGCCGCGGCCTGGGCTTAGTCGTGGAACTCGCACCAAGCCTGCCGCCATCCCTCTACACCGACTCACAGCGCTTGCAGCAGGTAATGAAGAACCTGCTCTCCAACGCCTTCAAGTTCACCGAGAAGGGTCAGGTATCGGTACGCATAGCAGCGATGGAATCGGGCTGGAGCGTGGATCATGCCGGGCTCAACCGCGCGGGGGCGGTGATTGGCTTTTATGTCACCGATACCGGCATCGGCTTGTCGGCCGATAAGCAGAAGATCATTTTCGAAGCGTTCCAGCAGGCCGACACCGGCACCGCCAGGAAGTACGGTGGCACGGGCCTGGGGCTGTCGATCTCGCGCGAGATCGCGTGGCTGCTCGGCGGCGAGTTGCATCTGGTCGAAAGCGAGACTGGCCAGGGCAGCACCTTCGCCCTGTACCTCCCGCTGCGCGCGCCTGAATCCAGGCAGAACAGTCGGGGCGCGCCGGGAGTAGCCCCCGGCAGTGGCCAGCGCCTGGAGCGGGACGGGGAATCCGCAGCGCAGAAGGCGGCCAGGCCCGATTCTGCGGCCCAGGAGGCGCCGCAGGGAAGAATGCCCCAAGAAACAAACAGCGGCCCAAGCGCTGTCGCGGACGACCGGGCGGCAATCAAGCCGGGTGACCGCACGCTGCTCATCATTGAGGACGACGCGCGCTTCGCCGGCATCCTGCTGCGGGCGGCGCGCGACAAAGGTCTCAAGGGTATCGTCACCGCGCGCGGTGACGCTGGGCTCAAACTCGCCGGCGAGTTCAAGCCCACAGCCATCACGCTCGATCTGCATCTGCCCGACATGGACGGCTGGGTGGTGCTCGAGCGCCTGAAACGCAACCCCGACACGCGGCACATTCCGGTGGAAATTATCTCTGCCGAGGACAACCGCCCACGCGGCCTGCGTTACGGCGCCTTCGAGTACCTGGTCAAGCCGGTCACCGCCGAGTCGCTGCAGAAGGCGCTGGCCGATGTGAACAAATTCGTCGAGCGCGGGGTGAAGGACTTGCTTGTCGCCGACGGCGACGAGCAGCATCGCAACAACGTGCTCGACCTGATCGGCAACGGTGACGTGCGCATCGAGGCGGTGGCCAGCGGCAAGGACGCCCTCGCGGCGCTCAAGAAGAAGCGCTACGACTGCATCGTGCTGGATCTCAAGCTGCCCGACATCCCCGTCGCCGACCTGCTCGAGGCGATCCAGGGCTTTGATCTGACGCGCGACGTGCCGGTGATCGTCTACGGCAGCGGCGAACTGCCGCAGCAGGAGCAGGAGCGGCTGAAATCCCTGGTGCTCAAAGGCATCGTCAAGGAGGTGCTGACACCCGAGCGGCTGTTCGACGAAACGGCGCTGTTCCTGCACCGGGTGGTGTCCAAACTGCCCGAGGAGCGGCGCCAGATGCTGGAGAAGCTCTACCTGAGCGCCGACAGCCTGGCCGGCAAGAAGGTGCTGGTGGTGGACGACGACATGCGCAACATCTTCGCCCTCACTGCGGTACTGGAACGCCACAAGATGGCAGTGCTCTCGGCCGAGAACGGCCGCGCCGCCCTCGAACAGCTCAGCAAGAACCCGGATGTGGACATCGTGCTGATGGACATCATGATGCCGGAGATGGACGGCTTTGAGGCGATGCGCCAGATTCGCCAGATGAAGCAGTTCGAGTCCCTGCCGATGATCGCGCTCACCGCCAAGGCCATGAAGGGCGACCGCGAGAAATGCATAGCGGCCGGCGCCTCCGACTACCTCAGCAAGCCGGTGGACACCGACCAGCTTGTTTCGCTGCTGCGCGTTTGGCTGTACCAATAACGTGCAAATCCCCGATCCCGAGGCCATCGAGGCCATTGAGGCTATCGAGCTGCCGCTGCTGCTCGAGGCCATGGTCCAGCGCTACGGCTACGACTTCCGCGACTATGCCGTGGCCTCGCTCAAGCGCCGCCTGCGCCGCGCCATGGACGAGGAAGGCTTGCGCACCTTGTCGGCGTTTCAGGACCGTGTCCTGCACGATCCGAAGTGCATGGCGCGCTTCCTCGATATCGTCTCGGTTGATGTCTCCGCCCTATTCCGCGACCCGGCCTTCTACCAGGTCTTGCGCGAGAAGGTGGTGCCGGGGTTGCGCAGCCTGCCGCTCATCCGCATCTGGCACGCGGGCTGCGCCGGGGGCGAGGAGGTCCATTCCATGGTCATACTGCTGCACGAGGAGGGCCTGCTGGCGCGCACCCGGTTCTACGCCACCGACATCAACGAGCGGGTGCTGGAGCAGGGCCGGGCTGCGATCTACCCGATCAGTCGCATGCGTGAGTACACTGCCAATTACCAGAAGGCCGGCGGCAAGGAGCAGTTCTCCGACTACTACACCGCCAAGCACGAGAGCGCCATCCTGCGCGACCTAGTGCGCGGCAACATCGTCTGGGCGGTGCACAACCTGGTGACGGACGGCTCGTTCAACGAGTTCCACCTCGTCCTCTGCCGCAACGTGATGATCTACTTCAACCGGCAACTGCAGGACCGCGTACACCGGCTCATCTACGACAGCCTGGCGCTGGGCGGGGTTCTCGGGCTGGGGAGTGCCGAATCGCTGCACGCCACACCCTGCGAAGACCGCTATGAGGCGGTGGGCCGGGCGGAAAAGCTCTACCGGAAGGTGCGATGAAATACGGCATCGTGGTGATCGGCACTTCGCTCGGGGGTCTGCAGGCCCTGAAGGTCATACTGTCGGCGCTGCCCGGAAACTTCCGCCTGCCGGTGGGCGTCGTGCAGCACCGCAGCAATGATGCCGGCGATGAGCTACAGTTCGCGCTGCAAGACGGCTGCGCCCTGCGGGTGCGCGCGGCCTGTGACAAGGATGCCATCGAGCCGGGCAGCGTCACCCTGGCGCCGCCCAACTACCACCTACTGGTGGAAGCCGACCACTACGCCCTGTCAACGGAAGCCCCGGTGTATTACGCGCGGCCGTCCATCGACGTCCTGTTCGAGAGCGCGGCCGAGGCCATGGGTTCGCGCGTGATCGGCGTGGTGCTGACCGGCACACTCAGCGACGGCGCGCACGGGCTGGCGGCGATTCAGCGTCGCGGCGGCCTGGCGCTGATCGAGTCGGCGGCGACCGCGGTCGCCGCCGGGATGCCGGACGCCGCCGCCCGTGCGACGCTGAACGCGACCGTGCTCAGGCTGGAAGAAATCGGGCCGCATCTTATAGAATTGGCTCTGAAATGAACCCCGGACAGGGAGACGAATGATGGATATACCCAAGATCGAGATGCCGGCGGGCGAGCGCGGCGGCGTGCTGATTGTGGACGACACGCCGGCCAAGCTGGTGGCGCTGGTCGCCATCGTCTCGGGCATGGAGCTGGATATCGTGACGGCAACCTCGGGCGAGCAGGCCCTGCGCCAGCTCCTCAAGCGGGATTTCGCCGTGATCCTGCTCGATGTCAACATGCCGACGATGGACGGCCTCGAGACCGCCAAGCTGATCCGCAGCCGCCCACGTTCGGCGCACACGCCGATCATCTTCGTCACCGCCGAGGCAAACTCGGAGGCCGAGCGCTTCAGTGGCTACACGCTGGGCGCGGTGGATTTCATCTACTCGCCGATCATTCCCGAGATCCTGCGCGCCAAGGTGCAGGTGTTCGTCAACCTTTTTTACCTGCAACGCCAGGTACTGCTCCACAACGAGCACCTGGAAAGCCTGGTGGCGCAGCGCACCGCTGCGCTGACCGAGGAGATCGCCGAGCGCAAACGCGCGGAACAGAAAGTCAAACGCCTCAACCGCATCTATGCGGTCTTGAGCGGCATCAACACGACCATCGTCCGCATCCATGACCGGCATGAACTGTTCGACGAAGTCTGCCGTATCGCGGTGGAGCACGGCCAGTTCAGAATGGCCTGGATCGGATTGCTGGATTCCAAAGGGGAGGATGTGACACCGGTGGCCAAGGCGGGTTTCGAGGAAGGGTATCTCGATAAAATCAACTTGACCCTCAAGGACGACGCGCCGGATGCCTTTGTGCTGGCGGCGCGGGTGCTGCGTGAAAAAGCGCCTGTGGTCTGCAACGACATCGGCGCCGACCCACTCACGGCGCGCTGGCGCGAGGAGGCGTTGCAGCGCGGCTATCGTTCACTGGTGGTGTTCCCGCTGGCGGTGGGGGTGGGGGTGGGGGACAAGGCAGTGGGCCTGCTCGCGCTCTATGCGTCGGAGACGGGTTTCTTCGACGCGGAAGAGATGAAGCTGCTCACCGAACTGGCTGCGGACATCTCGTTCGCGCTCGATCACATCGAGAAGGAGGAGCGGCTCAACTACCTGGCCTATTACGACGTCACAACCGGGCTGCCCAACCGCGCCCTGTTTCGTGATCGTTTGAGCCAGCTCTTGCTGGCGGCGAGCGAGAACAACTCCACAGTGGCGTTGCTGAAGTTTGACCTGGAGCAGTTCCGGGTTATCAACGACACGCTGGGACGACAGGCAGGGGACGCTTTGCTCAAGCAGGTGACGGAACGCCTGCGCGGTGCCGGGCTAGATGCGAATCACCTGGCGCACATCGGCGCTGGCCGCTTTGCCGTGGTACTGGACAATCTGCAGAAGGAAACGGATGTCGCGCACATTCTGGAGAGTCTCATCAACGACCCCCTGCGCCGACCGTTCGTGGTTGAAGGCACGGAGCTGCGTATATCGGCCAAAGCGGGCATAGCCCTTTTCCCGGCCGACGGCGCGGATGCCGATAGCCTGTTACGCAACGCTGCGGCGGCGCTGGAAAAAGCCAAGCTCTCCGGCGACAAGTACCTGTTCTACACCCCCGAGATCAATGCGCGAGTGGCCGAGAAGCTCTCTCTGGAGAACAAACTCCGGCAGGCGGTGGAGAAAGAAGAGTTCGTGCTGCACTACCAGCCCAAGGTAGAGCTGGAAAAAAGGGCGATCGTCGGGGTCGAGGCACTGATCCGGTGGCAGAGCCCGGAGCTGGGGCTGGTTCCGCCCTTAAGATTTATTCCCCTGCTGGAAGAAACCGGAATGATTCTGGAGGTCGGGGCCTGGGCGTTGCGCCGCGCGGTGCTCGACCATCGGCACTGGATGGAAATGGGGCTGGCCGCCCCCCGGATCGCGGTCAACGTGTCCACGATTCAGCTGCGGCAGCGGGAATTCATCGATGTCCTGAGGGCGGCGATCGGGGGGGACGGGAGGGCGTCCGGGATCGATCTGGAGATCACCGAGAACCTGATCATGGACAACGTGCAGGACAACATCACAAAACTGCAAACCATCCGGGACATGGGCGTCGGCATCGCCATCGACGACTTCGGCACCGGCTATTCGTCGCTCGCTTATCTGGCCAAGCTGCCGGTGCAGACCCTCAAGATCGACCGCTCCTTCATCATCACCATGCTAAAGGATCCCAATGCCATGTTGCTGGTCCAAACGATGATCTCGCTGGCCCATTCGCTCGGCCTGAAGGTGGTTGCCGAAGGCGTGGATGAGGAAGAGCAGGCAAAGATGCTGCGCCTGTTGAGATGCGACGAGATGCAGGGCTATCTGTTCAGCCCCGCGGTTCCGGCGGAGCAGATCGAGCGGTTCTTGCGCGAGAAGAAAGCGTTGTAGAACCGCGAGCACGACAGATCCGACAATGCAAAGTGATTCTTCAGGGCGATGGCTCAAACCCGTTTTTTGCAGCCCTTTTATCAACTTGAAAAAAGTAAAAAACATGACTCCAAAATCCCGCAAAAAATCCCCTGAAAAACCCCCGGCAGCATTGACTGCACGTCACATTGCCGTGATCGGTGCGGGTATTGCGGGCATTGCCTGCGCCCGCACCTTGATGCAGGCCGGCCACCAGGTCACGGTGTTTGAAAAAAGCCGTGGCAGCGGTGGCCGCATGGCCACAAGGAGCACCGAGTTTGGCGGGTTCGACCATGGCGCGCAGTACTTCACCGTGCGTGATGCGCGTTTCGAAAAAGCCCTGGCCACCGCATCCAGCCTGGTGCGCCCGTGGAGCGCCAACACGTCTCGCATCTTGGACGAGCTGGGTCGCGTGGTGGCCTCGTCGCTGCCACCCAAAGAAGCGCACTGGGTCGCCACCCCGGGCATGAACGCGCTGGTCAAGCAATGGGCCAAGCCGCTACTGGGGAATAACGCGGGCGGCCATCTGCACCTTGAAACCCAGGTCGTCAGGTTAGAGGCCGACAAGCTGACACCGAAGCACTGGCAACTGCAAACCGAAGGCCCGGATGCCGGCAGCCGGGTTTACTCCGGCTTTGATGCAGTCGTCCTTGCAGTGCCTTCGGTGCAGGCCCATGCGCTGCTCCTCAGCTCGCAAGTCGGCAAGACGCTGATGCCAGAGCTGGCGGGCGTGAGTGTAGCCCCCTGCTGGACGCTGATGTTGGCGTTTCCGCAAGCCTCGCAACCGAATCTGTCACACCTGGGGCCGCAGTGGAACGCAGCGCGCAGCACCCACCACCGGATTGCCTGGCTGGCGCGTGAATCGTCCAAGCCCGGCCGCTCACCGATTGAGCGCTGGACGGTGCAGGCCAGCCCCACCTGGTCTGAGCGCCACCTTGAAGACGATGCCGAGCGCGTCAAGGTCAAGCTGCTGAAAGCCTTTACCGAAGTAACCGGCATACGCGCCGAGCCGCAGCACGCCGTGGTACACCGCTGGCGCTACGCCCAGACCATCACGCCGCTGGGCAAAAGCCATTTGTGGGATGCCAGCTCAAGCATAGGTGCCTGTGGCGACTGGTGCATAGGACACCGGGTTGAAGACGGGTTTATCTCGGGCTTAGAAATGGCTTTGGCCGTTCTGTAAAGTCTCGGTAGCTGCAAATGGTGGCCAGTCCCGCCGACAGGCCGCCCTTAGGCGGGACAGCCCCCTCAATTGGTGAAAGGGGCAGCGCACCGCCGAAGGCACGCGAAGCGACAAGCGTGGGGGCCATACCTTACAGAGGTCGGTTCGCCCCCTCACCGACTGGCCCGTTGCACGCGGGTTCGCTGGTAGCCGCGCTTGCAAGCTGGCTCGACGCACGCGCACACGGCGGTAGCTGGCTGGTTCGTATCGAAGATGTTGATACGCCGCGTTGCGTTGCGGGTGCAGACAAAACAATTCTTGGGCAACTGGCAGCCTGCGGTTTGCTGCCAGACGAGCCAGCCACTTATCAGTCAAAACGCAGCCACCTTTACCAACAGGCACTGGCGCAGCTTGTAGCGCAGGCTCAAGCCTACCCCTGCACCTGTAGCCGCCTTGGCATTACTGATGCCCTGGCAGCCAGCGACCAGACCAGACAGCGCCATGCCGAGCTGGTGTACCCCGGCACCTGCAGGGCCAAACTAGGAAGCTATTTGACTAAAAAACCTCAAACTTGGCGGTTTTTGACCTCGAAATCACCAGAAAAAATGGCTGTAGACCAAATCGTTTCATGGACTGACCGCCGCCTTGGCGTGCAATCGCAAAACATCACGCAGCAGGTCGGTGACTTCGTGGTGCAGCGTGCCGACGGCCTGTGGGCCTACCAGCTGGCCGTAGTGGTTGATGACGCAGCGCAGGGCATCACCCATGTGGTGCGGGGCGAAGACTTGGCTGGCAATACAGCGCGGCAGATCTTGTTGCAGCGCGCCCTCGGCTTGCCCACGCCGCAATATCTGCACACGCCGCTGGTACTGGCGGCAGATGGCGAAAAACTCTCTAAACAAAATGCTGCGCAGCCGCTTGATGCCGCGCAGCCCATCAGATTGCTCCAAACCACCGGACAAGCACTTGGCATAGCGGCACCAGAGGCCAGATCTGTCGGCGACTGGCTAGCTGCTGCCGTACACCAATGGGCCACCAAAAACCCTCTTTTAAACTACGGACATGATCTCGATCGCACCCATCATTGAAGATTCGCCCGAAAGCACGCTACACCCAGTCCGCGCCATCCGCAGTTTTGTGCGCCGCACAGGCCGCACCACCGCAGGCCAGGCCAAGGCGTTTGCCGATGTAGGGCCACAGTTTTTACTGCCCTTTACAAGTGAGGCCACTGACTTTGCAGCCATTTTCAAACGCAGCGCGCCGACTATTTTAGAAATTGGTTTTGGCATGGGCGAGGCCACGGCGTACATTGCAGCCGTGATGCCAGAGACCAATTTTTTGTGCTGCGAAGTCCACACACCGGGTGTAGGCGCGCTGCTCAAACGCATTGAAAAACAATGCCTGAGCAACATCCGCATCCTGCAACATGATGCGGTTGAAGTGATGGACGAGATGCTGGAGCCCGCCAGCCTGGACGGCATACACATTTTCTTTCCCGACCCTTGGCACAAGAAAAAGCACAACAAGCGTCGCCTGATTCAAGCCCCGCTGATTGCCAAACTCGCCACGCGCTTAAAACCTGGCGGCTACCTGCATTGCGCAACCGACTGGCAACCGTATGCAGAGCAGATACTGGAGGTTTTGAGCGCAGAGCCGTTACTTGAAAACAGTGCTGACGCATCGAATGGCGGTTACGCACCCAAGCCCGTCTATCGGCCACTGACCAAGTTTGAAAATCGTGGCATCAAACTCGGCCACGGCGTGTGGGATATTGTTTTTAAACGGCTGTCATTTCAGGTGTGAGTAAAACCCTCAAATACGCCCAGCACGGCCTGCCCACACGTAACGGCGTTGGCCCCAGCTGCATAGGCTTGCCGAATCCACCCGTCAAGGGCCAGTGGCTAAGCATCACGGATTTTCTGGTCGAACGCTTTCCCGCCATTGGCAGGGATGTCTGGCTACAGCGTATGCAAGCTGACCTGGTAGCTGACGAATTTGGCGTACCCGTCACAGCCACGCGCCCCTACCAAGGCCACATCCGCATCTACTACTACCGCGACCTACCCGAGGAAGCACGCATACCGTTTGAAGAAACGGTGCTGTACCAAGATACGCATTTGGTGGTGGCTGACAAGCCGCATTTTTTGCCAGTAACCCCCACGGGCCACTACCTGCAAGAAACCCTGTTGGTGCGACTGAAAAACAAGCTTGGTTTGAACGACTTGATCCCGATTCACCGCATAGACCGTGAAACCGCAGGCCTGGTTTTGTTCTCAGTCAAGCTGGCCGAACGCAATGCCTACCAGTCGCTTTTCAGGCGGCATGAAGTCGTCAAACATTACCAAGCTATTGCGACCAGCAACAGCGATTTAGTTTTTCCACTAACTCGAAAAAGCCGTATCGTAGAAGACACACCATTTTTCAGGCAACGTGAAATTGAAGGCCCAGCCAACAGCGAAACACACATCCGTGTGCTGCAAGTCATGGCGAGAAAAGCGCTGTACGCTTTAAGCCCCGTCACAGGTAAAAAGCACCAGTTGCGGGTACACATGAATGCGCTGGGTTTGCCAATCCTGAACGACCGTATGTACCCGCCTGTCGCAAACACACCAGACGACGACTACAACGCGCCGCTGCAATTGCTGGCTAAGTCGATTGCTTTTACCGACCCGGTCACGGGGCAGTTGCGGCGATTTGAGAGCCAGTTGCAACTGCGTCTAGACCCTGCTACCGCTGACTTAAAAAGCCGGTATTCAGTACTACCCGCACGTGACGAAGTTGTTACGACAGAACATGTTCGCAGGCAATTGGATAAATTAGAGGAGGCGGAGGGTGATCCCCTTTAGGTCACAATTAATTCACATGCGCTGCCTGATGCCTGCTTGCTTCAAAATGGCATTGGCAAGATGGCGCGACATGATGGTCACTGCCACTGAGAAGGCTTTTTCAACGATTGGACTGTGCCAAATCTCATGACTGCCCTTGCCCTGGCGTGCGAACGTGCAGCCGTGCGCACTCAGGATGTCCCGCAGTTGCGGATAAAAGCCACTGCCCATGCGTTACAAAGCAATGCGGTTATCGGTCAACGACTGGTCAAACGCAAAGCGCAGACGCAGGTTTTGCGGGGCAATGCTCAGGCCGTTTTCCTGTGCCATCTCGGGTGCAATCTCCCACACGCGATCGGTCAGTGCCTCAAAGCTGGGAGCTTCGGTGCTCAGGCTCAGTTCATCACAAATTCCCACAAACATGTGGCAATTGGCATCGAACGTCACTTCGACGGTGAAGGGTTTGATTTGGGCAACGTTGGTCATGCGCGCATTATTGCACCGTCGCCCGCTTTCGGCTACCCGGTAATAGGTAATTAGGGATCGCGGTAGGGACGGTGGTAGGGACGGCGGTTACCCGTCGCCCCCCGGAATAATTGGAGTCTGACCCCGATTCTTTTCCCCAGTCTCCTCGGCGCCGATAGAGATGCCCATCGAAACGACATATGTTCAAGTGCACTGCTGCTGTGGTCAACAAAACTGTTGGCTAATTACACCAGTATGGTGTAATGTGGTGCACGTAACGGCGAAAGGAGAGGACAATGGTCGACAAGGCAAAGCAGAAAGGTCCGGACAACATGACCACACGCATTTCCGTCACTTTCCCAACACCTCTCTACCGGACTGTCGAGGAGATGGCCGCCGAAAAGAAGGTCTCGGTCGCGTGGGTCATCCGAGATGCCACAGAAAAGTATGTTTCCGACCATTGGCCATTGTTGGAGCGAAAGAGGTAACAGGATGGCTCATTCTCAATCAGATGCGCGAGGCGCCAAAGACGCCATGTTTCTTGCAGCAATGTGTCCAACATCGGCCACCAAGCTAGTGGAGGCGGCAGGCGATGTGTCACCGGTCGCAGGCCTGACACACAATTTTTATCGATACCCGGCTCGGTTCTCACCGAAGCTTGTGCGCGCAGCAATCGATGCCTTTACTGATCCGGGTGATCTTGTGCTTGACCCATTTGTCGGCGGAGGTACGACACTCGTTGAATCATTGGCCTCGGGCCGGCACGCCATAGGCACCGACATCAGCTCGTTGGCGACCTTTATAAGCAAGGTTAAGACAGCCTTATATTCCGACTCCGAACTCGATTGTCTACAGTTTTGGGCTGAGCAAATAGGCGACGACATAAACATTCATGCTGCCGCTCATTCAGATGTCGCATATGAGAAGGCCGGATACATGCGGCACCTCAATCAGATATCCACGTGGCGTTTGCGTAAGGCGATCGGCCAGGCAATCGCGAGTGCAGCCCGCTTAGAAACGCGCCGTCTGGAAGCATTTGCCCGTTGCACAATTCTTAGAACTGCCCAATGGGCGCTCGACGGGCGAAAAAAGCTACCATCCACAGATGCTTTTCGCGACGCGCTCGTCACCAATGTTGGCGCCATGATTTTAGGGGCATGGGAATTGCGACTTGCAGTGGCACAAAATGGCCCTGGGGTCCCTTCAATCCACTGTCTTAACCGTACCTCCAGCGGGCTTGAAACTGAAAAGGTCTTCCAAGGAAGGCGTCTGCCGCGCTTAATCGTAACGTCTCCCCCGTATCCGGGTGTCCATGTCCTGTACCACCGTTGGCAGGTAGACGGGCGAAAGGAAACGCCAGCGCCATTCTGGATCGCCAATTGTCTCGACGGCGACGGCGCTGCGTATTACACGATGGGCGCACGAAATTCCCCCGAACTGAATACGTATTTCAATAGCTTACGCGCGTCACTTAAGTCAGTCGCTGCCGTGAGCGCTGACGATACGATGATCATGCAAGTGGTCGCCTTCTCCGAGCCGTCATGGCAACTGCCACGTTACCTATCAATCGCGGACGAAGTTGGTCTCAGTGAATGCTTTCTCCCGCAGTTGGATGGCGTAGCAGATGGTAGGTTGTGGCGGACCGTGCCAAATCGAAAATGGTACGCAGATCAGCGCGGTGATACTAATGGTAGTCAAGAGGTCGTGTTGTTTCACCGCCGTCAGATCTAGTATCTCGCGGCTAGTAGTCAGCAATGCGACGCGCTGACTTCAGTCCGCATACGTCGCGATTGTCGTGAAGGCGTCGGGTAAACCTAACTCTTAGATTTAGGTAACTTATTCGGAAGGGACAGGCATAGAGGGACAATGACTCGAGCAATTCCCTTCACTGACTCCTCGATTGCTGCCCTGCATGCGCTTGGGTCTGCTGTCCACTCTAGCGATTTTTTTGCTGACTCTAGCAAGCCCATCGCGGTTAGCGCCAAGCCATACTTGAACACAAACGCCACGGCAGCTTCTTCTTCCTTCTTGCGCAATTTCTTCGCATCGACCAACAGCTGAGAAGTGGTATTCAGGACGAGTTGTAGTCGCTCGGTGTTCGGAACCACCACAATCGTCAGCGGTGGCTCTGTGGGACCCTTGGCCATTTCCACGATGTCAGGCCGGCTTGGACCAGCTTGAACTTTAGGATCCTTCGGTGATTTAGATTTAGGCTTGTCCTTTGACACAATCACCTTCACAGGAATGACGGTAACGTCGATGCTCAGCTTGAAGGGACCGCTTCCTTTGTTGTCGGTGATGTCAACGGTGGTCGACAGCTTTTGACCAACCGCCGCATCCTTCGGCATCACGCATGTGAAAGTCAGCACACCATTGAATAAATTAAACGTCGGTTCAAAGTCACCCACAATTTGCCAGGTTCCGCGAAATTTCTTTCTAATGAAATAGTTATTCTTCACATCCGTTAGAAAAGAGACTCGCGAAGTGGAACCCAGTGGGATATCCACCTGGACGGTTGTGGATTTGTCGCGTCGACAGATAAACATAGGAAACTCGGCACCCTTGAAGGGTTCTGGTTTACCAGGTATCTTCCCACCAATTCCATTGGTTGCTGTCTTAGCCGCCACTTTGCCACTTGTCGTGCTGCCGAAGAGGTCAGCTAACGTTGGATCGGTAGTAAGCAGTTCCTCAAGCGCTTCAATTCCATGCTCGTCGTTTACGGCGTCCTTGATCTTTTCTTCGTAGCGCTTCATATTGAGTTGGTTCAGTCCTTCATGGTCGTGCAGTTCCCTCTGAAGCTTCTTGAACAGCTCATCGAGAAGCGGATCGTTCCGAAATGTTTCTCTGTTGCTCATGAACAGTGCATTACGTGTGTCCTGCCCGAGGTCTGTGCAATCAAGTGTCACCAACATACTGCCCGCGATATGTTCTTTATCAACGGCTTTTGTTTTGAAAAACTGGACGGGGCGTTTTGCATGAGACTGCCCATTGATGAGAGCTCGGAGCCCCGTTTGGGGTTGATCCTGTTCGTCACTGTCTTCCTTTGACGCCTTGAAGACCCTTACCTCGGCTGGAATAGTCTCGCCGGAATCCAGTTTGATCGAGATGCTTGCACCCTCTTCAAACCCTTCTTCAAACTTCGCTGGACCCCAAGAAGCGAACCGGTCCCAAACCGTCACGCCCATAACTTTTGCCTTGTAGGACTCGCGGCATTCAATTATGCGCAGTGGCAGAGCGGGGCGAAGCAGATACTCTTGTAGCTTCTTGAATTGCTCTCCGCAAACGTTGCTGAGTGGTGCCTGGTAGTCGTACATCTTGATCAGCGTTCCCGACTCTACGAGCCGCTCACGAGGCAGGCAGATTGTTCCCGACCTTGCGCCAGCTATTGGAACCAGACCAAGCGATTCTGAGCCCGCCGTAAGCACATGCTTATCGGATCCAACGAGGTATTTCCACGACGGGTTTTGCTTCGATGCAAAGAAGCAAAAAACGGTAAACGCCCATTCGTTATCAGTCGTCTTTGCGATCTCGACTGGTACGCGGGAGACAATGAGCTGGAGCTTGTACTTGTTGCTACAAAACGGGAGCACCCCCGTGCCACCCATATTGAAGCGCCCCTGAACAAAAGGGATTGCGCCTTTGTATGAGCCGTCCGGGCTTCCAGAAATGAGAGAGCAAAAGGTCGAGTGAAAGTCTTTCGCATGCTGCCCTTCGCCAGCGTCGTAAAGCGACAAACAAGGCCTCGCTTTTGACCCCGTCGCGTATAGAACGAGATTTTTCTCTGCTACCTGCCGCGTTTCCGTGATCTCACCGAAGTAGAGATCAATAGCCTCTGCCATTGTTTGCGGTGCGGCTGAACTTCGCGGATTAATGCCTTTCGACTTGCAATGTCGCAAGAGAATCGCGTCGAGGCCGTTCGTGAATTTCTCCACAAGAGCTGCAGCCGCCGTGCTTTGTTGGGCTTGCACAATCGACTGGTTATTAGCCAGGCCTCCAAGAAATAGCCATTTGTTGGAGTCATCGAGTAGGCCTCTACTATTCAAGGCCGCGATTACTTCCTCTTCGGACTCGGCCTTTAGTAGTTCAGTTAAGAGTAGCTTGTCCTGCATTGATGCCTCCAAATGGACTGTGAAGTCATTGTTTCGGATTAAATATTTCGGAGCTGTTAATCAAGTGCGACTGTGATCTTTACGGCTTCTATCGGGACGCCAGCGGCTTTGGCAATGTCAGCCCTTGCTTGCGTAATCACGGCGCCAAGTGAACGTGCGTCATCTGCTGAGCTAGTTCGAGGCGCAGGAACACCTCCTTGCACCGATGCGTGTCCGCCCAAGCGATACTTAGCCCACTTCACAGCGAAACCCAACCATGGGTTTTGACCATCATCGAACCATATGTTCCATGTGCGGTTATTTCCTTTGGTCGCAGGTTTAGATGCGAGCCAATCCGAATGTGAACGCCTGACCTCTCGAACGGCAATCGGTGTCGGTATGCAGTACGCGATAACAGCGCCCCACTGACGCGGCACCGCAGGCATCACGACCAAAAGGTAATCGGTACCTTCGATGTTTAGGGGTGCGTCGGGATCCGTACTCTCCGCCAAGACCACCAAGACGTGGTCATTGCAGGTGCGCACGCGCACTGTCTCGCCGCTGGCAAGCCTGTACTGCATCGACCTGGTGCCAGTCTGCACGCGTTCGAGGGGTTTGCCCTCGGCGAGCATCAGGGAAAGAGCTGCGCCCAGGAGCAATTCATTGGGGACGCGATCAGCTATAGGAGTCATAAGGGCGACTTTCTTCCTTATAAGGGTTGTATATGTTGCCAGTATATACCACAATTAACCCTTATGTCAAATATGGCGGTTTCAGGTGAGTATCCTGCCTTTCCCGATCCCACAAAAGAATCGCAAAAGAATCGGGGTCACAAAAGAATCGGGGTCAGACTCCAATTAGATTGAGCGGATACAAATAAACTAGCTTGTCCCGCCAGTATCCATTGGCTCACAGCCACTTTAGCCCCTCAAAAATCGGCCCTTCCAAGCCGCCAGCAGCCGTTTCGCATCGCAACTTGGCGCTGTTTTGATTCTGTCGTATTAAGCAATTTTCGTTTTCGCGACACACCAGGGGGAGCGTATTCGTCGGGTAGAGACGCTACAGGTAGTGGGTCAATTTTTGGAAATTCGCTTAATGCGAAAGAACCGCAGCGACTCGCAGCAGGTGTTTGTGCGTGACTTCGTGGCCGCCTCAACCCGAGCGCATGCACCACTTCCAAAATTGTCGCCGTCGCTCATGCTATTACTGCGCCAGAAATTCCTGCATGGAAAATGTGATTCCCGGAACGGTTTTGCGCAGCTTGCGATCTTTCATTTCTGATCAAAGCATCAAGCTGCCACCCGCTCCATATCAATCACCATGCGGCATCCAAGCACGCGGGCGGCTTGTTCGAAGCGAGGAATTTTCGTGGTGTGGCGGGTGTCCAGCATCCGGCGCACTTCCTTTTCATCCACGCCCAGCCGCCGCGCCAGTTCTGATTTGTTGACGTGCGCTTCGCGCATGGATTGATACAGCGCGGCCTTGGCTGCCGTTCCGAGCGGCGGTGCGATGAGGACTTCTTTTTTGGTTGCGGGGCTGGCAGCGGGGATTTCCATGTCGAGGCGCATCCGCGCTTCAATCGCCGCTTGCAGGCAACCTTCCGCAACTTCGATGCGGTTTTCGTTTTTCTCGGCTTGTGAAATCGCTTCCGGCAGGTCGCGGCAGGTAATCACCCACCCGCCTTCTTTGGCAGCACTAAATAAAAATGGATATTGCATGGTGGTCGCTCCTATTTGTCGTGAAGGTCGCTTTCTTTGATGCCCAACTGTTTGAGCATTCCGTGAAAGGTTCCGGTTTTCAGTTCGTCTTTCAAATTCCTCACTACGGTTAGCTTGCCGTTCATGTATAAAGTGCCGTGGCTGCCTTTGCCCTCGTCAGGATGCCATTCGTAGTTCCATCCCTTACGCTTGGCAAGTGCCTTGAGCTTTTTGAGGAATTCGTTGCCTTTCACGGGATGCAGTATCGGACAATTTTGTCCGATAGTCAAGTAACACGGATCACGGCGCAACCATCAACCCAGCCCGTTCCGCAGCAGCCTGCAAGCGCTGATCGAAGACGGCGAAATGCAGCGGCGTGCTGGTTTTTTCCTTCAGCCACAGCGTACTCGCCAGATGGATGGAATCGAAGCCAGGAAGAGTTGTGGTCAGACTCCAATTAGACCGATCCGATACAAATAAAATAGCTTGTCACGCCCGTATCCATTGGCTCACAGCCACTTTAGCCTCTCAAAAATCGGCCCATCCAAGTAGCCAGCAGCCGTTTCGCAGCCCAACTTGGAACTGTTTTGATTCTGTCAAAGCTAATTGGAGTCTGACCCCGATTCTTTCTGACCCCGATTCTTTCAAACGCTCTCTAGCAGCATAGAAACGCTTGACGTTATGCATGTGTGGCGTTATTATTTAATGATGACGATCAAGAGTTTCAAGTGCCAAGATACCGAGGCCCTCTTTCAAGGAAAACGGGTACGTCGTTGGGTTAATTTTGAGCGCTCTGCGCTTCGAAAACTGGAGCAACTTGATTGGTCCTCTGTTTTGGAAGACCTGCGCGTACCACCAGGCAATAAACTAGAAACCTTGAAAGGAAATCGCAAGGGGCAGCACAGCATTCGCGTTAATGATCAATGGCGTGTTTGCTTCGTGTGGACTTCTGAAGGTGCGAAAGATGTAGAGATTGTTGACTACCATTGAAGGAGTTTTGACATGCGTAATATTCCCCCTGTCTCCCCTGGCGAGATGCTGGAAGAAGAATTCCTGAAGCCGCTTGGCCTGACAAAGTACCGTCTGGCCAAGGACATTGGTGTGCCCGCCCAACGTATTGGCGCCATTGTGGCGGGCAAGCGTGCGATAACGGCAGACACGGACCTGCGACTCTGCCGGTACTTCGGACTCAGCGACGGTTGGTGGCTTCGCGGCCAGGCTAACTACGACACCGCCATAGCGCGTAAGACCATGGGCGAAACTCTGGCGCGGATTGCGCGTTGTCAGTTGCTGGCTGCCTAAAACGCACGCCATGTTTAGCGCCCACTCACCTCAGTTCATCAACCTCTGCGACAGCAGCGCTTTGCCCAACGTCGAACTGCAAGAGCTGGCCCTCGGGCTATGCGCAGCGCAGGCGGTGGTACAACCAAAATATTTTTACGATGCGCTGGGCTCCAAACTATTCGAGGCCATCACTGCGCTTGACGAGTACTACCCGACGCGGGTTGAGGCCAGTATTTTTGAGTCTGCCCACGGCGAGATGGCTGCGGCCCTGCAACAGCACGCTATCCACAAACCCTGCCTGATTGACCTGGGCGCGGGCAACTGCGCCAAGGCTGCGTATTTGATGCCGCACTTGCTACCCAGCCAGTACGTGCCCGTCGATATCTCGGTTGATTTTTTGCGTGATGCTGCCGAGCAATTACAAAAAACTTTTACGGCGCTCGACATTGTGGGCGTGGGCATGGATTTTTCAAGCGGGCTTGAATTGCCAAAAGAAGTGCAGCGCAAAGACCGTGTGTTTTTCTACCCCGGCTCCAGCCTGGGCAACTTTGCGCCAAGCCAGGCACTGCAATTTTTACAACGCATCACAAACCCGGCCCAAGGCAACGCACGTGGTCTGCTGCTGGGGATTGATCTGGTGAAAGACAGCCAAACGCTGCAAACCGCTTACGACGACGCGCTGGGCGTGACCGCCGCTTTCAACAAAAACATGCTGCTCAACATCAACCGCTTGTTGGGCGCAAACTTTGATGTTCGGCAGTGGCAGCATGTGGCGCTGTTCAATGAAGCCGAATCACGCATTGAGATGCACTTGGAGGCCAACTGCGACCTCACCGTCAGTTGGCCAAAGCATCAGCGTCACTTCAAAAGCGGTGAGCGCATTCACACCGAGTCTTCGTACAAATACACGCTGGATGGCATGACCGATTTGCTCAAGCAGGCCGGTTTCAAGCAGGTGAAGTGCTGGACAGATCCTAAAAGCTGGTTTGCAGTGTTCTGGGCGGCTGTCTAGAAGTGCCCTTTAGGCTTGCAAAGGCACATCAAACCCGCTCCGTCACCCAGGCCTGCACGGATGCCAGCGCCGCATCAACTTTGGATGCATCGGTGCCGCCCGCCATCGCCATGTCAGCCTTGCCGCCGCCCTTGCCGCCCACCTGCTGGGCGACAAAGTTGACCAGATCGCCGGCCTTGACCTTGCCCACACTGTCGGCAGTCACGCCGGCTGCGATTTGTACCTTGTCGCCATCGACTGCTGCCAGCACGATCACCGCCGTTTTCAGCTTGTCTTTGAGCTTGTCCACGGTGTCGCGCAAGGTCTTTGCATCAGCACCCTCAAGCTTGGCAGCCAGTACCTTGATGCCCTTGACATCAACCGCTTGCGCCATCAGCTCATCGCCCTGGCTGGAGGCCAACTTGCCTTTGAGCGCGGCGACTTCTTTTTCCAGTGCTTTGACCTGATCGAGCACCTGGCCGATGCGGCCTTGCAACTCGGATGGACTGGCCTTGAGTGTGCCCGCGGCAGCCTGCACCGTGGCTTCGAGCGACTGCAAATAAGCCAGCGCGTTTTCCCCCGTCACCGCTTCAACCCGGCGCACACCAGATGCCACGCCACTCTCAGCGACGATTTTGAACAGGCCAATGTCACCCGTGCGGCCAACGTGAACGCCACCGCACAGCTCTTTGCTTGAGCCAATGCTCAAGACGCGAACCGTCTCGCCATACTTCTCGCCAAACAGCATCATGGCGCCGGTTTTTTGCGCGGCCTCCATGTCCATCACGCTGGCATCGGTCGCCAGGTTCGACAAAATCTCAGCATTCACACGCGCTTCAATGTCACGGATTTGCTCGTCCATCACGGGCGCGTTGTGCGCAAAGTCAAAGCGGGTGCGCTCGGCATTGACCAAGCTGCCCTTTTGCTGCACGTGCTCACCCAGCACATCGCGCAAGGCCTTGTGCATCAGGTGCGTGGCGCTGTGGTTGCGCACGGTGGCGGCGCGCACGGCGCTGTTAACCTGGGCCGTGATGGTGTCGCCGACTTTTAAAGTGCCTTCGGATTGCGTGCCGTGGTGTCCGAATACGTCGGCTTTTATTTTCAGCGTGTCATCGACCGTGAAATTTACCGTTCGGGCTGAGCTTGTCGAAGCCATCCCTTCGACAAGCTCAGGGCGAACGGTATAGAGGCGGCCCGAGTCTCCGATCTGGCCACCGCTCTCGGCGTAAAACGGCGTGGTATTCAAAACCACAACGCCGCTTTGTCCGGCATTGAGTTGCTGCACCGCTGCACCTTCGGCATAAAGCGCGACAATTTTTGCAGGCGCTTCAAGCAATTCATAACCCGTAAACGCATTGCCCTCTCCGGTGTATTCCAGCGCCTTGTCCATCTTGAACTTGCCTGCCGCACGTGCCTGGTTTTTTTGCCTGTCCATAGCGGTGTGAAAGCCTGCCTCGTCCACTTCAACGCCGAGCTCGCGGCATACGTCGGCTGACAAATCCAGCGGGAAGCCGTAGGTGTCGTGCAGCTTGAAGGCGATGTCACCCGGCAAGACTTGCCCGACGAGAACGCCTGATGCAGCATGGACGCGCGTCCTGGCAGCAGCCCCGGTAAGCGCGGCCCCAGGCCCGACCAGCGCCCCGCTCGATACGTGCGTAGTGCCTGCCACCCCCGTCGC
Organism: Polaromonas sp.; assembly: GCA_038902795.1. Classification (GTDB taxonomy): domain Bacteria; phylum Pseudomonadota; class Gammaproteobacteria; order Burkholderiales; family Burkholderiaceae_C; genus Polaromonas. Next base: position 26,622 of record JBCKNJ010000017.1, read on the forward strand.
GCCCTCGCGACCTCCAGCTGCGTCGCCTGCAAGCGCTGTGTCGAGAATCGTCATGCCAATTTCAAGCGTCTCAAAAAACCGCTCTTCCTCAACCCGCAGCACCTCGGTAATACGCTTCTCATCAGACTTCAAACGCGGATACGCCTCGCCCATCAGCTTGACCAAGTCTGGCACCAACTTGTGAAAAAACGGTGTCTTCTTACCCAGCTTGTAGCCATGGCGAATCGCGCGACGGATAATGCGGCGCTGCACGTAGCCACGACCTTCGTTTGAGGGGTTTACCCCGTCGCTGACTAAAAATGCGGTGGCGCGAATGTGGTCAGCAATCACGCGCAGGCTCTTGTTGTTCAAATCCTTCTCGCCTGTTTCACGTGATGCGGCTTTGATAAGGGCATCAAAAATATCAATCTCGTAGTTGCTGTGAACCTGCTGCAAGATGGCAGCCAGGCGCTCCAGGCCCATGCCAGTGTCCACACACGGCGCGGGCAGCTTGACCAGGCTGCCATCGGCCTGCATGTCGAACTGCATGAAGACGTGGTTCCAGATTTCGATGAAGCGGTCGCCGTCTTCACCCGGGCTGCCCGGTGGCCCGCCGGGGATGTGCTCACCGTGGTCGTAAAAAATTTCCGAACAGGGGCCACAGGGACCGGTATCAGCCATCATCCAGAAGTTATCACTGGCGTATTTTTTACCCTTGTTGTCGCCAATCCGCACAATGCGGTCGGCCGGCAAACCAATCTCTTTGTGCCAGATGTCGTAAGCTTCCTGGTCGTCGATGTAGACGGTGACCAGCAGTTTTTCTGGCGGCAGTTTATAGACTTCGGTCAGCAACTCCCAGCCCCACTTCAGGCTGTCGCGCTTGAAGTAATCGCCAAAGCTCCAGTTTCCCAGCATTTCAAAAAACGTGTGATGCCGCGCGGTGTAGCCGACGTTCTCCAAATCGTTGTGCTTGCCACCGGCACGCAAACAAGCCTGCACCGATGCGGCACGCACATAGGGGCGTTTATCGGTTCCCAAAAACACGTCCTTGAACTGCACCATGCCCGAGTTGGTGAACATCAGCGTCGGGTCATTACCAGGCACCAGCGAGCTGGACGGCACCACGGTGTGGCCCTTGGAGGCGAAGAAATCCAGAAAGGTCTTGCGGATATCGGTAACGGTAGGGGTAGTGGGGATGGATGAGCTCATGGGTTCAATTATAGATTTTGGCAAGTTATCGACTGCGGTTGCTCCGGGACTGCTCGCGTGCAAGTTCAATGAACTCGGTCACCACTGGACGACTGCGCGAGCCGCGCCGCCACACCAGGCCGACATTGATACTGGGCACGGCGTCACGCAAGCTGCGTACCTCGATGTGCGCCGCATCCAGGGTCCAGGGGCGATACAGAAAATCCGGCAGGATGGTGATACCCGCCCCCATCCCCACCAGGGAACGAACCGCTTCCAGCGAAGAGGTCCGCATCAACACCTGGGGGTGCAAGCCATGCCGGGACCACAGGGCATTCAAGACGTTCTCCACGCGGTCAGCCTCCAGCACGATTTGCAGATGGTTGGCGCACTCCGCCAGCGTCAGCTCTGGTCGCTCGGTCAGCGCGTGACTTGATGCCATCCAGACCCGGTTGGGCGAACTGGTCAGTTCCTCGACCACCAGCGCCTGCGGATCGCCCAGGGCGTTGGACACCATGATCGCCAGATCGACTTCGCCGTTGATCAGCAAATGCTCCAGAAACTGGGGTGAGTCCTCCACCATTGAGATATTCACCGACGGATGTGAGCGCTGAAAACGGGCGAACAAGTCAGCCAGGTAGTAGCCCGCCACCAGGCTCGTCACACCAAGCGTCAGATTGCCGCTCAAGGTTTCAACCTTGCCACGCGACACCTGGCTGGCCTCGGCCGCGGCCGCCAGCACCTTGCGCGCACTGGCCTGAACCCGATACCCTTCCTGCGTCAGCACCATGCCCCTGGAGGTCCGCTCGAACAGCTGCACCCCCAGCGATTCCTCCAGTTCCTGCACGCTCTTGGTGACTGCCGATTGGGCGATGTTGATCATGCGCGCCGCCGCCGCCACCGAAGCGGTTTCGGACACGGCGAGAAAATAGCGAAACTGCTTGAGCGTGATGTGACGTTGCATGTTGAAAACAGGAGCCTGGATATCGAAAATAATACGGGTTATCCCTAGATATCTATTTTTTAGATAGCCAGAGCTTCAAATATTGAACTTCACAGGCTTGCTTGTCAAGACTACATTCATGGAGCTTTGAGCATCCGGCGAAAGGCCCAGCGCAGCTGGATATCGATCAACCTGAATGGAGTGAATCAATGAAATTCCTGAAATACGCAGCGGTTGCAATGGGCGTCATCGCCATGGGCAGCGCCAGTCTGGCGCAGCAGCCCTTGCAAAAACTCGGCAAGGGTGAAGGGCGTGTGGACATCGTGGCGTGGGCGGGCTACATCGAACGCGGCGTCACCGACAAGAACTTCGACTGGGTGACCGGTTTCGAGAAAGCCAGTGGCTGCAAGGTCAATGTCAAGACCGCCGGCACCTCCGACGAGATGGTGGCACTGATGAACGAAGGCGGCTTTGACCTGGTGACCGCGTCCGGCGACGCCAGCACCCGCTTGATTCGGGGCAAGAAGGTCCAGCCGATCAACGTCAACCTGATTCCAAGTTACAAAAACATCGACTCCCGCCTACAAAAGGCACCTTGGCACTTTGAGAACAACATCCACTATGGCGTGCCCTATCAATGGGGCTGGAACATCCTGATGTACAACACCAAGGTGTTTGGCGACAAAAAACCCACCAGCTGGAGCGTGGTGTTTGAAGAGCAGACCCTGCCCGACGGCAAGAGCAATAAAGGCCGCGTTCAAGCCTTCGACGGAGCGATCTACATCGCCGACGCCGCCCTCTATTTGATGACGAAGAATCCGGCACTGGGCATCAAGGACCCCTACGAGCTCAATGAAGCCCAGTACAAGGCAGCGCTGGAGCTGCTGCGCGGTCAACGCAAGCTGGTCGGCAAGTACTGGCACGATGCCTTTGTGCAGATCGACGACTTCACCAACGAAGGCGTGGTCGCCTCGGGCAGCTGGCAGTTCCAGGCCAACATTCTGGGCTCCAAAAAGGTGCCCATCGCCACGCTCGTCCCAGTCGAGGGCGCCACCGGTTGGGCCGACTCCACCATGATGCATACCGAGGCCAAGAACCCCAACTGCGCCTATAGGTGGCTGGAGCATTCGCTCAACGCGAAGCTGCAGGGCGATCTGTCCGCCTGGTTTGGCTCAGTCCCCGCAGTACCGGCCGCCTGCAAGGGCAACAAGCTGCTGGGCGACGCTGGCTGCGACCGCCAGGGCTTCAAGGACTTTGAGCGCATTCGCTTCTGGAAGACCCCCACTACTCAGTGCAAAACGCAAAATAACCAGTGCATCCCTTATCACAAGTGGGCTTCTGATTACATCACCATCCTCGGCGGCCGTTGATCGACGGCAGGCTGGTTGACAGTACGTCAACCAGCCTGTTGCGACCCTTGCTCGCAGCTCACCTTGAAACGCAGTTCGTGATGCCCTTCTCCATTCTCAAGAGAGTCCATATTCGATGACTGCGGTTGTAAGTTTGCGCGAGGTATCGTGCGTGTTTCGTTCGGCGGGCAAATACGTTCATGCGGTTGATCGCGTCAGTCTTGATGTTCAGCCGGGCGAATTTTTCACGCTGCTGGGTCCCTCGGGATCGGGTAAAACCACCTGCCTGCGCATGATCGGCGGCTTCACACTGCCCACCAGCGGCAGCATCATGATTGACGGCGCGGACGTGCGCCAGCATCCACCCTACGCCCGTCCTGTCAACACCGTGTTCCAGGACTACGCGCTATTTCCGCACATGTCGGTTCTGGACAATGTGGCCTACAGCCTGATGGTGCGTGGCGTTGATCGCGCCAGCCGCGAACGCCGCGCCCATGCCTTGCTGGAAACCATGCAACTGCCCGATGTGGCGCAGCGCAACCCGGTCCAGCTGTCGGGCGGTCAGCGCCAGCGCGTGGCCCTGGCGCGCGCCCTGATCAGCGAACCCAAAGTGCTGCTGCTCGATGAGCCGCTGGGCGCGCTCGATCTGAAACTGCGCGAGCAGATGCAAAGCGAGCTCAAGAGCTTGCAGCGCAAGCTGGGCATTACCTTCATCTTTGTGACTCATGACCAGCATGAAGCGTTGTCCATGAGCGACCGCATTGGCGTCTTCAACCAGGGCCGCATCGAGCAGATCGCGTCGCCCGCCGATCTGTACAACCGGCCCAGCACCCGTTTCGTCGCCGAATTCGTCGGTGCCACCAACCTGCTACAGGGCCAGGATGCCATGCAGTTCGGGGGCGCCCCGGTCATCATGATCCGTCCCGAGCAGATCGAGCTTGAACTGGGGCCCACAGCGTCCAGGCCCTCGGCTGTGCGCACCCAGGGGCTGGTGCAGGAAGTGCAGTTTTTCGGCTCGTTCTGGCGTGTACGTGTGCAACGCCCGCCGGGGGCCGAGCCGCTGCTGGCTGACCTGCCAGTCCACGGCACCGCCCGGGCACCCTCGGTGGGCGATGTGGCGCACCTTTACTGGGGGGATGCGGCGGTGCATCCGCTTGACGACCAGAACCCGCCTGCACCATGAAGGCGACCCCGCACACCCTGAGCAAGCCCGGCGGGCTGCTCAACCACTTGTCAACCCTGTTGTATACGCGGCGCGGCTTGCTGCTGACCCTGCTGTTGACACCGCCGCTGCTGTGGTTTGGGGTGATTTACCTGGGGTCTTTGTTCAGTCTGCTGGCCAACAGCTTTTTCAGGCTAGACGACTTCACGGGCCAAGTGGTGCGCGAAGTGGGTCTGGGCAATTTTGTCGAGATTTTTTCACCCACCTATCTGGACGTGGCGTTGCGCAGCACCGTCATGGCCGTGCTCGTCACGCTGGCCTGTACCGTGATCGGGTTCCCAATTGCCTTCTACATGGCGCGTCATGCCCGCGGTTCACTCAAAGCCTTTTTGTTCGTCGCGGTGATGCTGCCGCTGTGGTCGAGCTACCTGGTGCGCGTTTACGCCTGGAAGCTGCTGCTGGCGAAAGAAGGGGCGATCTCCTGGTTGGCGCAAAACCTGCATTTGCAATGGCTGCTCGATGCACTATTGAGCGTGCCCGTGGTGGGGGGCAGCTCCCTCAGTTTTTCGCCGTTGGGCACCTTCATCGTCTTTGTCTACATGTGGTTGCCGTTCGTGATTCTGCCGATCCATGCCGCCATTGAACGCATCCCGGGCTCGTACCTGGAAGCCTCAAACGACCTGGGCGCTACTCCCTCCCAGACCTTTCGACAGGTCATTCTTCCGCTTGCCATGCCAGGCATCGCTGCCGGATCGATTTTTTCGTTCTCGCTGACGCTGGGCGACTACATCATTCCGCAGATCATCGGCAACTCCACGCTGTACATCGGCCAGGTGGTGTACCGCCAGCAGGGCGTCGCTGGCAACCTGCCCTTTGCCGCCGCGTTCTCGCTGGTGCCGATTGTCATCATCGGTGTCTATTTGTGGCTGGCCAAACGCAAGGGGGCCTTCGATGCGCTCTAAGGCTGCTGCAAAAACATCCAAGCCGGTGCGCGGCGCCTCGCTGGGCCTGAAGATCACGGTATGGGCGGGGCTGTTGTTTTTGCACATTCCAATGGCGCTCATCGTCTTGTATGCCTTCAGCAGCGAGGACAAGAGC
>JBCKNJ010000018.1:0-32181 GCA_038902795.1 Polaromonas sp.
TTTCATCCCGGGGCCATCCGTTATTTCAAGGAAAAAGGCATCACTGTTCCCAAGCACCTGATTCCGCCCGAGTACAAGGGCTGAGCGAACTCGCACCGCAAATAACCGCACTGCGCGCCCCGGCCCAGTGCGGTTTTGTTTTGTCTGGAGGAGCATGGCGTGAGAAGTCACCAAATAGAAAATGACACGATAGAAGAAGTCATCAAGCCGCCGATGGCAGATGAGGAGTTCAGCGGCAACAAGCGCCTGCTGCGCCGCTGGGAGGGAGTCATGCTCGCGGTGCTGTGCATCGGCTTCACCCTGTTTCACCTCTATGTTCTCAACGTCTACTCGCTCGAACCCTTGCTGTTCCGCGCCATCCACGTGGGCTGGGGTGGCGCGCTCGGATTCATCCTCTACGCGCCGGTCAAACGCGCGGCGAAAACCGGCGTGCCGTGGTACGACTGGGTGCTGGTGCTGGCCTCGATCGCCTGTGCGGTGTACATCGCGATAGAACTCGATGGGTTGTTGTTCCGGGCCGGTGCGCAGTTCACTACCGGCGACGTCATCGTAGGGTTCATCGGCACCCTGCTGGTGCTGGAGTTCGCGCGGCGGACCTCGGGCCTCGCGCTGCCGATCATTGCCGGCCTGTTCATACTCTACTCGTTCGTCGGGAAGTGGATGCCGGGCGTGCTTGAGCACAAGGGATTCGCTCCCGACCGTTTCTTTACCTATATCTACAGCGAGTACGGCATTTTCGGGGTGACCACGCAGGTGTCGTCGTCGTACATCATCCTGTTCGTCACGTTTGCGGCGTTTTTGCAGGTCTCGAGGGTTGGTGACTACATCAATGACCTGTGCAACGCGCTGTTCGGCTGGGCGCGCGGCGGGCCGGCCAAGGCGGCAGTGGCCTCGGGCATCCTGTTCGGTTCGATCTCGGGTTCTGCGGTGGCGAACGTGGTCGCCTCGGGCATGGTGACCATCCCGATGATGCGCAAGGTCGGCTATGACCGTTCGACCGCAGCGGCGATCGAGGCGACTTCATCGACCGGCGGACAGATCACGCCGCCGGTGCTCGGCGCCGGCGCCTTCCTGATGGCCGAGATCACGGGCATCCCGTACACCCAGATTGCGCTCGCCGCGGTGATACCCGCGCTGCTGTTTTACACCGCATGCTGGATTCACGTCGATCTGCATGCGATCCGGCTCGGCCTGAAAGGGGTGTCGCGCAGCGAACTGCCGCCCATAAAACTGATGCTGACGCGGCTGTATCTGTTCTCCCCGCTGATCGTATTCGTCTGGGCGCTGCTGGAGGGGTATTCGCCGTTCCGTGCCGGTGGCCTTGGTATCGTCTCGGCACTGTTCGCGGGCTGGCTGTCGCGCGTTTTCAACGACCTCACGAGCGCGAACGGGATCGAGGATCTGCGTTCGGCCCCAGCGGTGATGGCGGCTTTGCTTGTACGCTTTGCTGCGCTCGCCGCGACGGGATTGTTGCTGGGTGCCGCATTTCATTACGGCGTGCCGGCCATCAAGCCTTTCGGGCAGGTGGCGGTGTGGGCGCTGGTAGCGGTGCTCGTCGTGGTTCCCGCTGTGCTGTTCGGCTGGCGTCGCACCCTGGAGGCTTTGAATCTTGCAGCGAGGGATACCGTGCAACTGGTCGCGGTGTGCGCTTGCGCCGGCATCATAGTCGGCGTGATCGCACTGACCGGTATCGGCGGGCGCTTTTCCGAGTTGATTCTCAGAGTCGCAGGAGCGAGCCAGCTCGCCGCGATGTTGTTTGCTGCGCTGGTCGCGCTGATACTCGGCATGGGCATGCCGACTACCGCCGCCTATGCGATCGCGGCGGCGGTGATTGCGCCGGGGCTGGTCAAGATCGGCATCCAGCCGCTGGTCGCGCACATGTTCATCTTCTACTTCGCGGTGATTTCGGCGATCACGCCGCCGGTGGCCCTGGCGTCGTTTGCCGCTGCGGGTATGTGCAATGCCGATCCGTGGAAGACCTCGTGGATTGCGCTCAAGATGGGGCTGGCAACCTTCATCGTGCCGTTCATGTTCTTTTACTCGCCCGTGCTGCTGATGCAGGGGCCATGGCAGGGGATCGTGCAGGCCTCTATTACCGCAGCAATCGGCGTCTGGTTTCTTGCCGGCTCGACCGAAGGCTGGTTCGGAGGGCGGCTGGCGCTGCCGTTGCGGGTCATTCTCTTCGTTGGGGCGCTGAACCTGCTGCATCCGGGCACGACCAGTGATTTCATCGGCCTCGGGATCGGTATACCGATTTACCTCTGGCAGCGTATGCGTTTCCGCAACGCGAGTCGGACATGACAATGAACTTTCAGCTCAGCGAAGAGCAAAAGATGCTGGTCGACTTGGCCAACCGCCTTGGGCGCGATGAGTTCGCTCCAAAGGCCGCGCGATGGGATCGCGAACACGAATATCCGCATGAGAACGTCGAAGTCCTGCGCCGCGCTGGCCTGCTCGGAATGACCATTCCAAAGAAGTTTGGCGGCCCCGAGCGGCCATTGATCGATGTGGTGCTGGCGATCGAGCAAATCGCTAAGTACTGTGGGGTCACCGCACGCATCGTCGTGGAGACTAATGTGGGGGCGCTCGGATCAATCATGGCCTATGGCACCGAGGCGCAGCAGCGCGAGATCGCTCGCCGCGTTCTGGAGGATGGCGATAAACCAGCCATAGGCATGACTGAGCCTGGCGCCGGTACCGATCTGACGGCACTCAAAACCACTGCTGTGGAGCATGACGGCTGCTACGTCGTGAACGGTACCAAGCACTGGATCACTGGCGGCGGCATCTCGAGGACCAATTTGATTTTCGTGCGCATCGTCGATCGCGAAGGGAACGACCAAGGGATCGGAGGCATCCTGGTGGACAAGGGGACGCCAGGATTTTCAGTGGGGCGGGTAGAGGACACGATGGGCCTGCGAGGAATTCCGGAGGCCGAACTCATCTTCGATAGCTGCGAGGTTCCAGCAGCCAACCTTGTGGTGCGCGATCCAAAGGATGGTTTCAAGAAGCTCATGAACGGCTACAACGCCCAACGCATCGGCGCCTCCTCGGTGGCGCTGGGGATTGCCCAAGGGGCGCACGACTTAGCGGTCGATTATATGTGTCAGCGCGAAACATTCGGAAAAAAACTCAAGGATTTCCAGGGACTGCAGTGGATGATGGCGGAGAGCGAAATGAAGCTCGAAGCAGCCCGGCTGCTTATCTACCGGGCGGCGTGCAACGCGCGTAAGTTAGCGAATAACGTGATGCTTCCAGAGATGAGAGAAGCATCGATTGCCAAGGCATTCACAGCGCACGAGGCCTTTCACGTGGTGAGCGATGCACTGCAGATGTTCGGTGCCTCCGGCTATTCGCGCGACCTACCGCTGGAGCGCATGCTGAGGGATGTGCGCATGTTCCAGATCGGCGGCGGCACCTCCCAGGCCCAAATGAATATGATCGCCCGCAGCATTTTTGCTGGGCGCTAACGCGGCATCACAGGCTCACTGAAAAAGGAGATTACCGATGGGTAAAACCCATTCTGCGCCTGGTCGTTCTGGCGTTGCTGGCGACCAGTTCGCTGGCAGGATTAAGGCTGCAGTTGCAGAGTGGCGACTGTTGTGAACCCCATGTCGCTCGATGGTGTGAGAGGGCGTGGTTCAAAATCGGGTAACACTTTTTCGGGTGGTCATCGGTTGAGTCATAGGCAAACCAGCCAAAAGTTTTTGGGGTCAGAGCCCAAATTCGCCGAGCCTACGGCTCGCCCGGAGGGCGCGGTGCGATGCACCGCAGCGAAATTGGTGTCTGACCTCAATAACTCTCAAAAACGTTACTTTTTGAACCACGCCCGTTTTTGCATTCGACATCGGTCAACATGGGGGAACACCTTTCAACTTGTTCCCCTGTATGTTCCCCCGCTTTGCTATGCCTGTCAATAGCGGCCTTTGTAGGCTATTGCACTGTAAGTCGTTGATTTACCAATGAAAAAGGCCACTAAGTGTATGTCCTTAGCGGCCTTTATCATGCGGTATGGTGGAGCTGGGGGGATTTGAACCCCCGTCCGCAAGCCTTTTTCGGGCAGATCTACATGTTTAGCGGTCTGATTTGAGTCTCGCCACCTGTGTCGCGCAGTCGCACGCTACCTAGGCCGCCAGCACCCTATTTTCTTGCCCCGGGTTAAGGTACCCAGCCCGAGGCCAGCCGATGAAATTATCTTTACAGCCTGGAACCCTTAACTTGCGCTAAGAACCCCTTGCCCAGCCCATCGGCCTGCTGTTGTAAAGCTCACTGGCAATTAAGCAGCGAGTGCGAAACGTTCGTCGTTTGCAGTTAGTTTTTTGAATCAGTTTTACGAGCACACTCAGCTCGACATGCACCACACCGCGTCCGAACCCACGTCGAAACCAATGCAGCCCCAGACGAGTAGTTTAAGCCATTCACAGTAAATTCAATAGCTTCAGCAGCGCTGCCGGGGATTCGATGGTGGCATCGGCCTGCCAGCCTGCGGTATCGACCGCTGTACCAAGGTAACCATAGGCTGCGGCGACAGTCGGCATACCGGCGGCGCGGCCTGCGACGATGTCGCGTTCGTCGTCGCCAACATACACGCATCGCGCAGGCGCGACATCGAGCTGGCGTGCAGCTTCAAGCAAGGGGGCGGGGTGGGGTTTTGAGTGTGGCGTGGTGTCGCCACTGACGATGGATTGTGCGCTGTTGAACAAGGGCATGGCCTTGGTCAGCGGCAAGGTAAAGCGGGCGGACTTGTTGGTCACCACGCCCCATTTGAGGCCTGCTTTACTGAGCTGTTGTATCAGCTCTGTAATGCCATCAAAGGCAAAGGTGCGCTCGGTCAAGCAAGCCTCGTAATTGACACAAAATTCTTCTTTGAGAGCCTCAAAATCCGCGTCTTCAGGCGTGAGTCCAAAAGCGATGCCAATCATGCCTCGCGCCCCCGCACCCGCCATGGGCCGATAGTGCGCAAGCGGCAGTGACGTGAGACCGCGATCAGTACGCATTTTGTCGGCTGCTGCGCCCAGGTCAGGTGCGCTGTCTATCAGGGTGCCGTCTAGGTCGAACAGCACGGCATCTATGTTGGCGAACATCCGGATTTCAACCTTGACTCTTGAGGGTCGCAAACATGTAGTTGACGCTGGTGTCTGCATCAAGCCAATAGTGCTGAGTCAAGGGGTTGTATTGCAGACCCCTGGTTTGTTGCAAGGCTAGCCCGGTTGCGCGGCAATAGCCAGCCAGTTCGCTGGGTTTGATGAGCTTGGCGTATTCGTGTGTGCCGCGCGGCAGCAGGTTCAAAACGTATTCAGCCCCAACAATGGCAAACATGAAGGCCTTGGCGTTGCGGTTGATGGTGGAAAAAAAGACATGTCCACCGGGTTTGACCAGCGCTGCACAGGCTTTGACGATGGACGACGGATCGGGGACGTGCTCCAGCATTTCCATGCAGGTCACCACATCAAAGCTGGCGGGCTGCTCCAGCGCGAGGGTTTCAGCGCTGATTTCCTGGTATCGCACGCCTTCAGTCTGGGCTTCGAGCGCGTGAAGTTGTGCTACTTTCAAGGCCTTGGTGGCCAGGTCAATCCCCAGCACGTCGGCACCTTTGCGCGCCATCGAATCGGCCAATATACCGCCGCCGCAACCCACATCCAGCACGCGTTTGCCGTGTAGAGGCAGCAGATTTTCAATCCAGGCCAGGCGTAGCGGATTAATCTGATGCAAAGGCCGGAACTCACTCTCCAAATCCCACCAGCGATGGGCTAGGTCAGAGAATTTGGCCAGCTCGGCGGGGTCGAAATTGGTAGTGGTGGACATTCTTCGATTATCGCCCGGGCATAAAAAAACCGCGCCGTAGCGCGGTTTTTTTGAAGTAGTCCGGAAGGATTACTTGTTGGCGCGTGTACCAACCACTTCGATTTCCACGCGGCGGTTTTTAGCGCGGCCTTCGGCGGTCTTGTTGTCAGCAACGGGCTGTTTCTCGCCTTTGCCTTCGGTGTAAACGCGGTTTTTCTCGATGCCTTTGGACACCAGGTATGCCTTCACAGCTTCGGAGCGGCGGACCGACAACTTCTGGTTGACGGCATCGCTACCGACGGCGTCGGTGTGACCGACAGAAATGATGACTTCAAGGCTGATGCCCTTGATCTTGCCAACCAGATCGTCGAGCTTGGCTTTGCCTTCAGGCTTGAGCACCGACTTGGCGAAGTCAAAGAAAGCGTCAGCAGCGTAAGTGACTTTGGTCGCTGCGGGAGGAGCCACCACTGCAGGCGCAGCAGGACGGGGTGCAGGTGTCGCAGCAGGTGCAGCAGGACGGGGTGCAGGTGTCGCAGCAGGTGCGGCAGGACGGGGTGCAGGTGTCGCAGCAGGTGCAGGTGCAGCAGGTACGATAGCACCGTCACAGCCTCGGGCGGCGGTAGCCGGGGTCCAGTTGGCATCGCGCCAGCACAACTCGTTGGTGCCGTTCTTCCAAACCAACTCGTTCGCGCCGTTTCGCCAGTTGTCGATTGTTTGTGCACCAGCGGCAGTTGCAAGCGCCGCGGAAGCAAACAACATTGCCACTTTGTTGAGTTTCTTCATGGTTCTCCTCTAGAGAAAAGCTGCAGACTGGCTGCGATTAATAAGTTATACGCCCTGAATGACCACCACTCAAAGCGTTACAACTATTGTGCCACAGCCGTTTGAAGGCACAAGCCCACAATCGCGCTGACTTACACAGACATCAGAATCTTTAGCGTTTGTTGCTACTCCGCCACAATCGGGACACCTTAAACTCAGGCCTTAAAATCAGCGACCTGCCCAGAGCAGACCGCGACAAATTTCACCCAGGCCTCTTCAATGACCCAGTTTGCAAAAGAAACCCTGCCCATCAGTCTAGTAGAGGAAATGCGCCGGAGCTACCTTGATTACGCGATGAGCGTGATTGTCGGTCGGGCCCTGCCCGATGCCAGAGACGGACTTAAACCAGTTCACAGACGCGTGCTGTTTGCCATGCATGTGCTGAACAACGACTGGAATCGCCCCTACAAAAAATCGGCCCGTATTGTGGGCGACGTGATTGGCAAATATCACCCGCATGGTGATAGCGCGGTCTACGAAACGATCGTCCGCATGGCGCAAGATTTTTCGCTTCGCCACATGCTGGTTGACGGCCAGGGAAACTTCGGTTCCGTCGATGGTGACAACGCGGCAGCCATGCGTTACACCGAAATCCGGATGTCCAAGATTGCACACGAACTGCTTGCCGATCTGGACAAGGAGACTGTGGATTTTGGCCCCAACTACGACGCTAGCGAGAATGAACCGCTGGTCATGCCAGCCAGATTCCCGAACCTGCTGGTCAATGGTTCGTCGGGGATTGCCGTCGGCATGGCGACCAACATTCCGCCACACAACTTGAACGAATCCATTGATGCCTGCATACACCTGCTGAAAAACCCTGAGGCAAGCATCGACGACCTGATGGAAATCATTCCGGCACCGGACTTTCCAACGGCTGGCATTATTTACGGTATCAACGGAGTCAAGGACGGCTATCGCACCGGACGCGGCAAGGTGGTGATGCGTGCCAGATGCCATTTTGAAGACATCGACAAAGGCCAGCGCCAGTCCATCATCGTTGACGAGCTCCCCTACCAGGTCAATAAAAAGACGCTTCAGGAACGTATGGCCGAGCTGGTGCATGAAAAGAAAATCGAAGGCATCAGCCACATCCAGGACGAAAGCGACAAGTCCGGAATGCGGCTGGTGATTGAACTCAAGCGCGGGGAAGTGCCAGAGGTGGTGCTGAACAACCTGTACAAGCAGACCCAGTTGCAGGACACCTTCGGCATCAACATGGTGGCGCTGATCAACGGCCAACCCAAGCTGTGCAACCTGAAGGATTTGATTCGGGTCTTTTTGTCGCACCGTCGGGAAGTTGTCACGCGGCGCACCGTGTTCACACTGCGCAAGGCGCGTGAACGTGGTCATGTACTGGAAGGCCTTGCCGTTGCACTGGCCAACATTGATGAGTTCATCGCCATCATCCGCAACGCACCGACGCCGCCCGTGGCAAAAGCCGAGCTGATGCTCAAACCGTGGGACAGCAAACTGGTTCGGGAAATGCTGACTCGCACCCGGGCCGACGGTGGCGTGGTCAACGCCGATGACTACCGACCGGACGGGCTTGAAAAGCTCTACGGCATGGGCAGTGATGGCCTGTATCGGTTGTCAGACACCCAGGCGCAGGAAATTTTGCAGATGCGCCTGGCCCGCCTGACCGGCCTTGAGCAAGACAAAATTGTGGCTGAATACAAAGAAGTCATGGCAGAAATTGATGACCTGCTTGATATTCTGGCCCGGCCAGAGCGTGTGTCCGTCATCATCGGCGAAGAGCTTTCAGCCATCCGCCAGGAATTCGGACAAACCAAACTGGGCGCACGCCGCAGCCAGATCGAACACAGCTCGTTTGACCTGAGCACCGAAGACCTGATTACCCCGACCGACATGGTGGTGACGCTTTCGCATACCGGCTATATCAAAAGCCAGCCGCTGTCGGAATACCGCGCGCAAAAACGCGGTGGGCGCGGCAAGCAGGCCACAGTCACCAAAGAAGACGACTGGGTTGACCAGCTCTTCATCGCCAACACGCACGACTACATCCTGTGCTTTTCCAACCGTGGACGGCTGTACTGGCTCAAGGTATGGGAAGTACCGGCGGGCTCGCGCGGCTCGCGCGGCAGGCCCATTGTCAACATGTTCCCCTTGCAAGAGGGCGAAAAAATCAACGTCGTATTGGCGCTTACCGGCGAAAAACGCAGCTTCCCGGCAGACCAGTATGTGTTCATGGCGACATCCATGGGCACGGTGAAAAAGACGGCGCTGGATGAATTCAACAATCCACGCAAAGGCGGCATCATCGCCGTCAATCTCGACGCTGGCGACTACCTGATTGGCGCTGCGCTCACCGATGGCAAACACGATGTCATGCTGTTCAGCGACGGTGGCAAGGCGGTACGCTTTGATGAGGAAGACGTTAGGCCGTTAGGCCGCAACGCAAGGGGAGTACGCGGCATGTCGCTGGAAGCCGGCCAGAGCGTTATCGCCATGCTGGTAGCGGAAGACGAGCAGCAAAGTGTGCTGACCGCCACCCAAAACGGCTATGGCAAACGCACCTCCATTACCGAGTACACGCGCCACGGACGCGGTACAAAAGGCATGATCGCCATTCAGCAAAGCGAGCGCAACGGCAAGGTTGTTGCCGCGACGCTGGTTCATACTGACGATGAAATCATGCTGATTACCGACACGGGTGTGCTGGTGCGCACCCGTGTGAGTGAAATCCGCGAGATGGGCAGGGCTACACAAGGCGTAACCCTCATCGGACTTGACGAAGGCTCACAATTGAGCGGCCTGCAGCGCATCGTTGAAAACGACGCTGCGCTTGACGAAAGCACCCCTGACAACGAAAACGGTAATCCCGATGCAGACGCTGGCAAAAGCGATCCGCCCTCCGAATCACCCACCCAAAACCCGGAAGGCAAGGAATGACCTTGAACCTCGCCGACCTGCGCATTCAGATTGATGCCATAGATCAGGAGTTGCTGACCCTGCTGAATCGCCGTGCGCGTGTTGCCGAACAGGTTGGAGAAGTCAAAAAACGTGAAGGTTCAGCGTTTTTCAGACCCGACCGCATTGCCAAGGTGATTGAGAAAATACAGCAGGCCAACACGGGCCCGCTCAAAAACGAGCATGTAGCAGCCGTGTGGCGCGAAATCATGTCGGCCTGCCTGGCTCTTGAAGCGCCAGTACGCGTCGCCTATCTAGGCCCTGCCGGCACCTTCAGCGAACAGGCGGCATTGCAGTTTTTTGGAGCCAGTATTGAGCAGGTTCCCTGTGCCAGTTTTGATGAGGTGTTTCGCGCAACGGCTTCTGGCAGCGCACATTACGGCGTCGTACCGGTTGAAAACTCCACCGAAGGTGTTGTCTCCCGATCACTGGATCTGTTCCTGACATCGCCTTTACACATCGTTGGCGAACTCAGCTTGATGGTCAGGCACAACCTGCTGCGCCTGTCAGACTCTATGGATGGTATTGAATCGGTTTACGCCCATCCGCAGGCGCTGGCGCAGTGCCAGGGCTGGCTGACCAGCCATCTGCCGAATGCCACGCGGCACGCTGCATCCAGCAATGCAGAAGGAGCGCGGCTGGCTGCCACAAATCCGGCCTGGGCAGGTATAGCCAGCGAGCGTGCCGGCACACAATTTGGCCTGCATACAGTCGCACATGGCATTCAGGATGAAGCCTTTAATCGCACACGCTTTGTAGTGGTATGCCTGCCGCAAACCCTGCCACCACCGCCCCCATCCGGCAATGACTGCGTCAGCTTGGTGGTGTCGGTCACCAACCGGCCCGGTGCCGTACACGACATTCTGGCGCCGCTCAAGGAGCATGGTGTTTCGATGACGCGCTTCGAGTCACGCCCGGCCCGCTCCGGCCAGTGGGAATATTATTTTTACATTGATTTGCAGGGCCATCCGTCACAACCTCACGTCAGAGCTGCCTTGGCAGAGCTACAGCAACTCTGCGCTTTTTACAAGGTGTTGGGCATCTACCCCATCAGTGAATGAAGGGCCCTAAACAGCAAACACAGGATATGAGAGAGCGCATGTATTTCCAGAAACCGGTTTCTTTTCATGTTTGAACAATTGGGTCTTATCGGTTGCGGGCTGATGGGCGGCTCATTTGCGCTCGCGCTCAAGCGCGCGGGTCTGGTCAAACGCGTCGTGGGCTACAGCAAATCGCCGTCCACCACCGAACGCGCACGCCTGATGGGCGTGATTGATGTGGCGGCAGCGTCAGCGTTGTTGGCCGTATCTGGTGCAGACATTGTGCTGCTGGCAGTACCTGTGTCCGCAACCGAAGCTACCTTCAAGGCCATCGCCCACCTCATCACGCCGAATACCCTGCTAATGGACGTTGGCTCGACCAAGCGTGACGTGGTCGATGCAGCGCGCCGCGTGCTGCGCGATCAGGTGGGCTGTTTTGTGCCAGCCCACCCCATCACCGGCAAAGAGGTCTCTGGCGTTGAACATGCGGATGCCGATTTGTACACAGGCAAGCAGGTCATCCTCACCCCCATTGAACGCACCTTCAGCGTGCAGTTGCAAAAAGCAGTCGATGTCTGGACGGCACTGGGCTGCCATGTCATCAAGATGTCCCCGCAGGCGCATGATGCCGCGTATGCCGCTGTCAGCCACCTGCCGCATCTGATTGCGTTTGCGCTGATCAACAGCATTTCCGGCCAGGCGCAGGGCAAGGAATACCTCTCGCTGGCAGGCCCAGGGTTTCGGGATTCCAGCCGGATTGCCGCGAGTGATCCAAAAATGTGGCGCGATGTGCTGATTGCCAATCGGGAAGAATTGCTCGACCAGTCAAAAATATTCCAGCAAACCCTGCAGTCGCTGGAAAAGCTGATTGCCAGCGGCGACGGCGATGCGCTTGAAAACCTGATCAAGCAGGCCAGCGAAACCCGTGCCAACTGGCGCATTGCCAGCCCCAAGCCGAAAAGTTAAGTCGGCAGCATGTTCGACGTTGCGTATCTCGACATCCCGCCATTGGCCACAGCGGGCGGCAAAGTCCTTCTACCGGGCTCCAAAAGCATTTCTAATCGCGTCTTGTTGCTGGCAGCTTTAAGCCACGGCAAAACCACGCTCCATGATCTGCTGGCATCTGATGACACCGCCGTCATGCTGGAGGCGCTTGAGCAGTTGGGCTGCAGCATTGAAAAAGGCGCTGACTGCGTCACCATTGGCGGTCTGGGTGGGCAAATGGTCAACCCCAAAGCTGCGCTTTTCATGGGCAATGCAGGCACCGCCATGCGGCCCCTGACAGCCGCATTGGCGCTGTTGGCGCTATCGGGCGGTGAAGGCGGTAAAGGTGGTGAGTTTGAACTGTCTGGCGTGGCGCGTATGCATGAGCGCCCGATTGGTGATCTGGTGGATGCCTTGCGGCAGCTAGGCTGCGGCATTGACTACCTTGGCAACGAAGGTTTCCCGCCGCTTCGCCTCTACGCTGGTCACTTGAAGCTCGACACACCCATCAAGGTTCGTGGCGATGTGTCAAGCCAGTTTTTAACTGCACTGCTGATGGCTCTGCCGCTAGTTGCAAAAAGCGACATCTGCATCGAAGTTGTAGGCGAGCTGATCTCCAAACCCTATATCGAAATCACGCTCAACCTGCTCAGGCGTTTTGGCATTGATGTCCAGCGTCCCCTTGGCGCAGATAACTGGCAGAAATTTGTCATTCCGGCAGGCAGCCAGTACCAGTCGCCTGGCAGCATTCACGTAGAAGCCGATGCCTCGTCTGCCAGCTATTTCATAGCGCTTGGCGCAATTGCTGCGGGCTCCGCTGACTCCTTGGCTCAAGCTGAGATTGAAATCCTGGGCGTAGGCGCAGACTCGATTCAAGGCGACATACGCTTTATTGAAGCGGCTCGCATGATGGGTGCGCAGATAAGCACCACCCACAGCAGCTTGCGAATTACCCGGGGTGCATGGCCGCTCAAGGCGATTGATCTGGACTGCAACCACATCCCGGACGCAGCCATGACACTCGCCGTGATGGCGCTTTACGCCGAAGGCACCACGGTGTTGCGCAATATCGCGAGCTGGCGCGTCAAGGAGACCGATCGTATTACGGCAATGGCCTGTGAGTTGCGAAAACTTGGCGCGATAGTTGAGGAAGGAAACGACTACCTCACGATCACAGCGCCGACAAAATGGCAAACCAGTGCCATCCACACCTACGACGACCACCGCATCGCCATGTGTTTTTCGCTGGCAGCGTTTAATCCAGCGCGATTGCCGATACGCATTCTGGATCCCAAGTGCGTGGCCAAGACTTTTCCGGACTATTTCGAAGCCTTGTTCGCCATTACCCAAGCCCGGACTGTAGACATTCCGGTCATCTGCATTGACGGCCCGACGGCTTCCGGCAAAGGCACGCTGGCCGCCCTGTGCGCGCACCGGCTGGGCTACCATTACCTCGACTCTGGTGCCTTGTACCGCTTGAGTGCCTATGCCGCAGCGCAAGCCGGGATTTCGCTGGATGACGGCGACGGGGTAGCCCGCATCGCACGAGATCTGCCCGTCCGCTTTCAGGGCGGTCGCATTTTTCTCGCCGGCACGGACGTGTCCGATGCCATTCGTTGCGAAGCAGCAGGTATGGCAGCTTCGAAAGTGTCCGCTCACCTCCAGGTGCGCGACGCGCTAATGGAGTTACAGCGCAACTTTCGGGCCTTACCCGGTCTGGTCGCAGATGGCCGCGATATGGGCAGCGTTGTTTTCCCCGATGCAGCACTGAAAATTTACCTGACCGCCAGCAGCGCCCAGCGCGCCGAGCGCCGCCATAAGCAGTTGATTTCAAAGGGAAATTCAGCTACAATCTGGCACGTTCAGCAAGATTTAGAGGCTAGGGACGCGCGCGATATGTCGCGAAAAGCAGCCCCTTTAAAACCTGCTGATGATGCCGTGCTGTTAGACAACTCCTATCTTTCGATTGAAAAGTCGGTGGGTCAGGTCATTGACTGGTGGCAGGGCAAACGGCCCTTCTGATTCCCATCCGCGCCTTCACGGCGCATCATTGGTCATTGGTCAGCAGGTTTTTAACGTAACTCATAGCTTTCAAAAGCTGCATACAAAGCCGCAAGCAGAATCAAAACTTTTAGCAATTCCGCTAAATGAACCCCGCTGTGTGGACCAGGAAAATCAATGTCTGAATCTTTTGCCGATCTATTTAACGAATCACTCCAGCGCTCTGAAATGCGCACCGGTGAAGTCATCACCGCTGAAGTCGTACGCATCGACCACAACCACGTTGTCGTCAATGCCGGACTCAAATCCGAGGCGTATATTCCCCTCGAAGAATTCAAAAACGACCAGGGCGAACTTGAAGTCCAGGTTGGCGATTTTGTGTCCGTGGCCATCGACTCGGTCGAAAACGGCTACGGCGACACCCTGCTCAGCCGCGACAAGGCCAAGCGCCTGGCCTCCTGGATGAGCCTGGAAAAAGCCCTGGAATCCGGCGAATTCGTCACCGGCCAGACCAGCGGCAAAGTCAAGGGCGGCCTGACCGTTCTGGTCAACGGCATCCGCGCCTTCCTGCCCGGTTCGCTGATCGACACCCGCCCCATCAAGGACTTGTCTCCGTACGAGAACAAGACCATGGAATTCAAGGTCATCAAGCTCGATCGCAAGCGTAACAACGTCGTGCTGTCACGCCGCGCCGTGGTCGAAGCCAGCATGGGCGAAGAACGCGCCAAGCTGATGGAAACCCTGAAAGAAGGCGCTATCGTCAAGGGCATCGTCAAGAACATCACCGAATACGGTGCCTTCGTTGACCTGGGCGGCATTGACGGCCTGCTGCACATCACCGACATGGCCTGGCGCCGCGTGCGTCACCCAAGCGAAGTGGTGACGGCTGGCCAGGAAATCCTTGCCAAGATCCTGAAGTTCGATACTGAGAAAAACCGTGTCTCGCTGGGTCTGAAACAAATGGGCGACGACCCATGGATGGGCGTGAACCGCCGCTACCCGCAAACCACGCGTTTGTTCGGCAAGATCACCAACATCGCCGACTACGGCGCGTTTGTCGAACTCGAGCCCGGCATCGAAGGTCTGGTTCACGTGTCTGAAATGGACTGGACCAACAAGAACGTGGCCCCGAGCAAGCTCGTGAACCTCGGCGACGAAGTCGAAGTCATGGTTCTGGAAATCGACGAAGACAAACGCCGCATCAGCCTGGGCATGAAGCAGTGCAAGGCCAATCCATGGCAGGAATTTGCACAGGAAACCAAGCGCGGTGACCGCGTCAAAGGCCCGATCAAGTCGATCACCGACTTCGGCGTGTTCGTTGGACTGGCTGCCGGTATCGACGGCCTGGTGCATTTGTCTGACCTGTCGTGGAACGAGCCCGGCGAAGCCGCCGTTCGCAACTACAAAAAGGGCCAGGAAGTCGAAGCGATTGTGCTGGCGGTTGATGTGGACCGCGAGCGTATCTCGCTGGGCATCAAGCAGCTTGATTCTGACCCGTTCACCACGTTTGTGTCGATCAACGACAAGGGCGCGATTGTGACCGGCAAGGTCAAAACGGTTGATGTAAAAGGCGCCGAGATCGATCTGGGCAAAGACATCATTGGTTACCTGCGTGCCAGCGAGATCAGCCGTGACCGCGTGGAAGACGCGCGCAACGTGCTGAAAGAAGGCGACGAAGTTTCCGCAGTCGTGGTGAACGTGGATCGCAAGACCCGCAACATCCAGTTGTCGGTCAAAGCCAAGGACAACGCCGACCAGCAAGAAGCCATGGCAAGCCTGAACCAGCAGTCCGCACGCGAAAGCTCTGGCCTGACCAACCTTGGCGCACTGCTGCGCGCCAAGATGGATAACGAGTCCAAATAATTTCTCCCTGCACCCATGACCCGAAGCGACCTAGTAGAAGATCTGGCCAACCGATTCGGCCAGCTCACACATCGCGATGCCGAGTACGCCGTCAAGACCATTCTTGATGCCGTCAGCGACGCGCTGGTGCGTGGTCACCGGATTGAAATTCGTGGTTTTGGGAGCTTTTCTGTCAACCGACGCCCGCCCCGCATGGGCCGCAACCCACGCTCGGGTGAGAGTGTCGCAATTCCTGAAAAACGTGTTCCGCACTTCAAGCCAGGCAAGGCCTTGCGTGAAGCCGTGGATGTCCGTACCGCAGAACTGCTGGCGGCTCAGGCTTCGAAATAAGGGTTATTGGGGTCAGACACCAAATTCACCGAGCCTTCGGCTCGCCCTGCGGGTACGGCGCAAAGCGCCGCAGTGAAATTGGGCTCTGACCCCAAAAACCCCAGACTACAATCACCTGCGAAACGTCAAGAGGTGGCCCTTAGTGAAATACCTGATGTGGCTGCTTAAAGCAGCGATTTTTTTTACGCTCTTTGCTTTTGCGCTGAATAACCAGCAAGCTGTTGCTGTCCATTTCTTTTTTGGTACGCTCTGGAAAGCACCTTTGGTGCTGGTGGTGCTGGCTGCTTTTACTTGCGGCCTCGCGCTGGGCGTGCTGTTCATGATGCCGCGCTGGTGGAAGAAGCGCAAGGCACGCCGCCTGAATTCAGCATCTGGCCAATACCCTTCTGCAAGCTTGGGCTCCACATCAATTCCCCGCCATGGACTTTGACTTCACCTGGGTTTTGCTGGGTTTTCCCATCGCCTTCGCGCTCGGCTGGCTGGCATCGCGTGTTGACCTGCGGCAACTGCGCATTGAAAACCATCAGGCACCCAAAGCCTACTTCCGTGGTTTGAATTTCCTGCTCAACGAGCAGCAGGATCAGGCCATAGACGCATTTATTGAAGCCGTTCAAAACGACCCTGACACATCCGAGCTGCACTTCGCACTGGGCAACCTGTTTCGCAGGCGTGGCGAATACGAACGTGCCGTGCGCGTACACGAGCACCTGATGTCGCGCGGCGATCTGGCACAGCCCGAGCGTGACCGAGCGCAGCACGCATTGGCACTGGATTTTCTCAAGGCCGGCCTGCTGGATCACGCCGAGGCTGCATTACGTAAATTGGAGGGCACCAGCTATGAGGAAGAAGCCCAGCTGGCCCTGCTGTCCATCTACGAACGCTCACGTGACTGGCAGCACGCCACAGATATTGCCAGCAAGCTCGACAGCGCCAGCCACGGCAGTTTCAGTGGCCGACAGGCGCATTACCTATGCGAACAAGCCAGCGCCGCCATCGCAGCCGGTGATGCAACCCAAGCGTTCGAAGCCCTGCACCTCGCCTGCCGCACCGCTCCAGCTTCTGCACGTCCCCTGATTGATCTTGCCAAACTGAACCACCAGCGCGGCCAGCACCAGGCAGCGTTTGATGCGCTTCTGAGACTCGAAAAAACAGCCCCGCAGGCACTACCTCTGGCCGCCAGTTTGCTGGTACACATCGCACAAAATTCACAAAACCACGCCTTGCTGGAGCCTGTCATTGATCTGCTGAAAACGCACTACGCGCGCGCACCCTCCGTGGACGTGATGCAGGCGATTGTCCAGCTCGACAAAGATCCTGGCTCAAGCCGACACTGGTACATCCAGCACCTTGAACGTGAAGCATCACTGGTGGCTGCGTCGCTATGGATTGCGGGCGAAACCCTGGGGTCTGATCAAAACCACAAGCTGGTGCAACGCGCACTCGACCAGGCCACCAAACCCCTGCTGCGCTACCGCTGCGCCGCCTGCGGCTTTGAGGCCACCCAGCACTTCTGGCACTGCCCGGGCTGCCAGGCCTGGGATAGCTATCCGGCCCGGCGAATAGAAGAGCTCTGAACAATAACAACAACACCATGACCCCCTCAGCCGACAATTAACGCAAGAAAAAATCTCGTCCGCCCGCGTACTGGTGGTCGGCGATGTCATGCTGGACCGTTACTGGTATGGCGCGGTAGATCGCATATCACCCGAGGCACCGGTTGCGGTCGTGCGGGTAACGCGCACTGAAGAACGCATGGGTGGTGCTGCCAACGTGGCCTACAACATCGTCACGCTGGGTGCAAAAGCTTCGCTGCTTAGTGTAGTGGGTGAAGACGAAGCCAGCCACAGCCTAGAGGCACTGGTTGCCACAACCGGCATCAGGCCCTACTTCGGCCGTGATGCGCGCCTCAAAACGACGGTCAAGCTGCGCGTGATTGGCAGGCAGCAGCAACTCATCCGACTTGACTTTGAAGACACCCCTGAAAACGAAGTGCTGGCATCCCAGTCAGCAACTTTTGAAAACCTCTATCCGCAGCATGATGCGGTGCTGTTCTCCGACTACGGCAAAGGCGGGCTGGTGCACATCACGCTGATGATTGACCAGGCCAGGGCAGCCGGCAAGGTGGTACTGGTTGATCCCAAAGGCGCGGACTACGCCCGCTACAAAAATGCAACCGTCATCACGCCCAACCGCACTGAACTGGAGCAGGTCATAGGCAGCTGGACTGGTGAAGCTGACCTTCAAATCAAGGTACACAAGCTGCGGGCCTCGCTCAACCTGCAAGCCCTGCTGCTAACGCGCAGTGAAGCTGGCATGACGCTGTTTGATGATCAGGGTGAGTTACACGTACCTGCCCTTGCGCGCGGCATCGACGACATCATCGCGGTGGACGACCTGACTGAAGGCGACAAGTTTCGTAACCTGGCCGACCTTCGTGTGCTACGGGCCGCAGGCTGCGACCACAGCTTCGCCGATGTGCAAACCGGTGTGACAGCTTATATGCACTGGTTAAGCAGCCAAAAAAACTAAAAACCCCGGGATTGAGTCAACCCACCCGGAACTTGGCCGTTAGTCAAGGGTACTTCTAGAAATTCAGATTTCGCCCGAAAAATGAATTTATAGAAGTGCCCTTGACCGGCCCACGCTGTTTTTCAAGGTGGCTCATGTCCCGAATTTAATTCAATCCCTGAGGAGTTTTTATGTTCAAGAAATTGCTGGCGTTTGTCGCCGCCATGTCCATGGCCCTATCGTTTGCCGCTGTTGATGTCAACAAAGCCAGCGCCGCCGAACTCGACAGCATCAAGGGCATCGGCCCCGCCATCTCCAGCAAAATTGTGGACGAACGCAAAAAAGGCAACTTCAAAGACTGGAACGACTTCATCACCCGCGTCAACGGCCTTGGCGAGAAAAATGCTGCCAGCTTCTCAGCCGGTGGTTTGACTGTCGGTGGCGCCGCTTTTGCAGGTGCTCCTGCTGCTGCCCCAGCAGCCAAAGCAGATGCCAAGAAGGAAATCTAAACGGGCCCAAACCCGCCACCACCCGGCGTATGAATTTCAAAAATATCGCCGCTCTGCATGTCAGCTTGCCCGATGTGGCCCAGCGCTTCAATCCGCCCATCGGTACGCAACACCAGGTTTTTCCCGACTTGCCCAGCCTGCCCGCCCGCCAGGCCAAACGCGCCATGTACCCGACCGTTCGACAGTATGCTGGCTGTCATGGGTTCTAAAAACCGCACGCGCCGCACACCGCCGTTGCCGCCATGCCAGCGGCCCGCACCACCCGAGCCTTCGCGGATCTCATAGCTCTCCAATCGCACCGGAAAGCGAAACTCCAGCACCTCAGGGTCAGTCAGGCGCGAGTTGGTCATGTGGGCCTGCACGACGGATGTACCGTTAAAACCCTTGACGATTTTGCCGTCAGAGTTAACCTCGCCACCCGCGCCAGAGCCACCCGAAATCGTTTCGTAGTACTGATACTTGGCGTTGCCAAAGGTGAAGTTGTTCATCGTGCATTGCCCCGCAGCCATCACACCGAGTGCGCCGTACAGCGCGTTGGTGATGCAGGTTGAGGTTTCAACATTGCCCGCCACCACCGATGCCGGTGAGTTGGGGTTCAACATCGAGCCAGCCGGAATGATGACCTTGAGCGGTTTCAGGCAACCCGCGTTGAGCGGAATGTCGTCATCAACCAGCGTGCGAAAGACATACAGCACCGCAGCCATGCAGACCGCCGTCGGTGCGTTGAAATTGTTGGTTTGCTGCGGTGATGTACCCGTGAAGTCGATCTCTGCATTTCGGTTTTTGACATCGACGCGAATAGCGACCGTAATCTGCGCGCCGTTGTCCAGCGGCAGCGTGAAGTTGCCGTCTTTGAGCTGCGTAATCACGCGGCGCACCGACTCCTCGGCGTTGTCCTGCACATGGCGCATGTAGGCCAGCACCACATCAAGGCTGAACTGCAGGGCCATCTTGCGCAGCTCCTGCAAGCCTTTTTCATTAGCGGCGATTTGCGCTTTCAGGTCGGCGATATTTTGCTGCGGATTTCTGGACGGGTACTTGCCGCTCTTGAGCAGCGCCACCATCTCAGCCTCGCGCAGCACACCGCGCTCCACCAGCAAGAAGTTGTTGATCTGCACACCCTCTTCTTCAATCAGCGTCGAAAACGGTGGCATCGAGCCTGGCGTGGTACCGCCAATGTCGGCGTGATGACCGCGCGAACCAACGTAAAACGTTGGACCGCCCTGGGATGCCGCGCCCAGATACACCGGCGTGATCACCGTGATGTCTGGCAAGTGCGTGCCGCCGTGGTAAGGGTCATTCAGTACATACACATCGCCGGGCTGCATCTTGCCAGCGTTTTCTCTGATAACAGTTTTAATGCTCTCACCCATCGAGCCAAGATGCACCGGCATGTGCGGCGCGTTGGCGATCAGGTTGCCTTCGGTATCAAACAGCGCACAGCTAAAGTCAAGTCGCTCCTTGATATTGACCGAGTACGCGGTGTTCTGCAATTGCAGACCCATCTGCTCGGCGATGTTCATGAAGAGGTTGTTAAATACCTCGAGCAGCACCGGGTCCGCCGTCGTGCCTGCTGCATAGGTGATAACGCGTTCCGCCCGCCGTTCCAGCAACAGATGGTCCAGCGCCGTCAAGGCGGCTTCCCAACCCGGCTCGACCACCGTGGTGGCGTTTTTCTCGGCAATGATGGCCGGGCCGGTAATGATGTCGCCGGGTTGCAGGTCTTCGCGCACCACCAACGCTGCGTCAATCCACTGGCCGCCCGAGTACATGCGGACGGTTTCGCGGCGCGGTACTTCGCGTGCCTCGTGGATAGCATGGCGCGGCTCGGCCGGGACATCACCCGCAATCACGGCCTCTACCGACACCGCCTCAACGACCAAGCCTTTACCTTGCATTAAAAATGCAAAGCGCTGTTTGTACGCAGACTCAAAGCCTGATTCGATCTGCTCAAGCGTGCCAAAGGGCACCACAAGCGCCGCATCGCTTCCCTCGTAACGTACATGCACCCGGTAGTGCGTGGTGATGGCCCCGGTGCTGACCTGCTGGCGCTGCAGTTCGGCTTCAGCCGCAGTAGCTAGGCGGTTCAGGCTTTCGGCAATAGTCGGCAATGCAGATTGCGAGAGCTTGAGTTCAATCGCCTGCTCACGAATCACATTCTGGTCTGCCAGCCCCATGCCATAAGCACTCAGCACACCCGCCAGGGGGTGTACAAAAACTTTGCTCATGCCCAGCGCATCGGCCACCAGGCAGGCGTGCTGCCCGCCAGCACCGCCAAAGCACTGCAGCGTGTAGCGGGTGACGTCATAGCCACGCGCGACTGAAATTTTCTTGATCGCGTTGGCCATTTGCTGCACGGCGATGTGAATAAAGCCTTCGGCAACTTCTTCGGCGCTGCGGCCGGTCTGCACGGCCAGTTCTTTGAATTTGACTTGCACCGCATCAAAGCTCAGAGGCTCATCGGCCTGCGGGCCGAACACTTTGGGAAAGTAACGCGGCTGGATCTTGCCCAGCATCACATTCGCATCGGTCACGGCCAGCGGGCCGCCGCGCCGGTAGCTGGCAGGCCCGGGGTTGGCACCCGCACTTTGCGGGCCAACGCGAAAGCGCTCACCATCAAATTTCAGAATAGACCCACCACCTGCGGCTACGGTATGAATGCTCATCATGGGCGCACGCATACGCACGCCAGCAACTTGCGTTTCAAACTCGCGTTCAAACTCGCCCGCATAGTGCGACACATCGGTAGACGTGCCGCCCATGTCAAAACCAATCACCTTCTCAATGCCTGCCACTGCCGCCGTACGGACCATGCCGACAACGCCGCCCGCAGGGCCGCTCAAAATAGCGTCCTTGCCCTGAAACACATGCGCGTCAGTCAAACCGCCTGATGACTGCATGAAAAACAATTTCACGCCCGGCATTTCAACGGCGACCTGTTCAACGTAGCGGCGCAAGATGGGTGACAAATACGCATCCACCACCGTGGTGTCACCGCGGCTGACAAACTTCATCATGGGACTGATTTCATGCGAGGTGCTGACTTGCGTAAAGCCGACTTCAAGCGCGATGCGTTTGGCTGCTTTTTCATGTTCGCTGTAGCGGTAGCCGTGCATGAAAACAATCGCAACGCTGCGCAGCCCTTTTGCATATTGCGCAAGCAGCTCCTTTTCCAGCAGCGTTTCATCAAGCGCCTGCAACACCTCACCCTGCGCGCCAACCCGCTCCTGGGCTTCGACAACCGCGCTGTACAGCAGCTCGGGCAGCACAATGTGCCGATCAAAAAGGCGTGGCCTGTTTTGGTAGGCGATACGCAACGCATCACGAAAGCCCCGCGTGGTCACCAGCAATGTCGGCTCGCCCTTGCGCTCAAGCAGCGCGTTGGTGGCCACCGTAGTGCCCATCTTCACGCAGTCCACTACATCTGCCCGAATAGCCTCGCCCGCTTTCAGCCCCAGCAAATAGCGAATACCAGCTACAGCTGCGTCGCGGTACTGCTCTGGGTTTTCAGAAAGCAACTTGTGCGTGACGAGTGAGCCATCAGGTTTTTTGGCCACAATGTCGGTGAAGGTGCCGCCCCGGTCTATCCAGAATTGCCAGCGCTTGTCTGGCTTGCCATCCCTGTTGGCGATGGCATCGGCTGGCGGCACGGTTAAAGTCATGGCTTGATTGTCCTGCCAAAAGAAAAGCAAAATTACAGCCACACAGCGTCCAAGCTGCAACCGCCATGCCTTCACTGACAGCTGTACTACCCTTCATTGCCATCTGCATCGGCGCGTCCCTGGGCGCACTGGCCCGCTGGGGCCTCGGCCTGTGGCTACTTTACTTGGCGTTTGCAGAACTTTGAGGTAGGTTCATACTCATAATTGACACTGACTATCGCTTTAGTCCCTGTTTTTATGCTTTTCATGCCCGGAGGTAAGCTCATGAAAAAACTCTTTCAAACAACGCTTGTTTTGTCTGCCAGCCTGGCGGCATCGCAGGTTTGGGCTGCCGACATACTGGCGCGCGTCATTTCCAGCACGCCGGTGGTGCAGCAGGTGGCCGTGCCGCGCCAGGTTTGCAACAACCAGCAGGTGGTGACCGAATCGCAAAAGTCCGGCGGGGGCGCTCTTTTGGGTGCTATTGCGGGTGGTGCGGTTGGCAATGCGATTGGCAACGGCAGTGGCCGGGCTCTGGCTACCGTGATTGGCTTGGTCGGTGGTGCCATGGTGGGCGACCGGGTGGAGGGCTCTAACCAGCAGGTGCAAAACGTGCAGCAGTGCGCAACGCAAACCTTTTATGAAAACCGCACCAGCTACTTCAACGTGGTGTATGAATACCAGGGCACGCAGTACAGCACGCAAATGGCCAATGACCCGGGCCAGTATGTGCGCCTGCAGATCACGCCGGTCGGGGCCATAGGCGCTGCGCCGCAGCCGGGTTTTGAGCAGGTATACACACAGCCCCAGGTGATTTACCAGTCAGCGCCGGTTTATTACGCACAACCGTACTACGCCAGGCCGTACTACTCGCCTTATTACTATCCCGGCGTGTCACTTAACTTTGGCTACAGCCGGGGTTACGGTCATCGCCACAGGCGATAGAACTGCAAGCCTTGATGTTCGGGTGCCCTAAAATCAGCAGTTATCGCCGCTTTTTGGCACACTATTCCCGAACTTTTCCATGATCACAGACAAAATCGACAACATCAGCGTCACCACCCAGGCCAATGTGTACTTTGATGGCAAATGCGTCAGCCACAGCATCACTTACCTTGACGGCAGCAAAAAATCAGTCGGCGTGATACTGCCCGCCACTTTGACATTCAACACTGGCGCGCCTGAAATCATGGAATGCGTGGCAGGCAGCTGTGAGTACAAACTGGCCAGCACTGATGCGTGGGTCAAGTCGGGTGCTGGTGAAAAGTTCAGCGTGCCAGGCAATGCAAAATTCGACATCCGTGTGGCTGAAGGCTCGGTTTATCACTACATCTGCCATTTCGGTTAAAAAGCGTCTGAGAAAAGCAACAAGCGATTCATGTCCACCATACTCCAGCACCTCCCCATCGGCGAGAAAGTCGGCATCGCTTTTTCAGGCGGGCTTGACACCAGCGCCGCCCTGCACTGGATGAAGCTTAAGGGTGCGATTCCCTACGCCTACACCGCCAACCTGGGCCAGCCTGATGAGCCTGACTACGACGACATCCCGCGCAAGGCGATGCAGTACGGCGCTGAAAAAGCTAGGTTAGTCGACTGCCGCAGCCAGCTCGCTGCCGAGGGCCTTGCGGCATTGCAAAGCGGCGCGTTTCACATCTCGACTGCAGGCGTCACCTACTTCAACACCACGCCGCTGGGCCGCGCCGTCACGGGCACCATGTTGGTCTCGGCCATGAAAGAAGATGCGGTCAACATCTGGGGCGACGGCAGCACCTTCAAAGGCAATGACATCGAGCGTTTTTACCGCTACGGCCTGCTGACCAACCCCGATTTAAAAATCTACAAGCCGTGGCTTGACCAGCTGTTTATTGACGAGCTGGGTGGCCGCGCCGAGATGTCGGCCTTTATGACGGCGGCCGGTTTTGGCTACAAGATGTCGGCTGAAAAAGCCTATTCAACTGACTCAAACATGCTGGGTGCCACGCACGAGGCCAAAGACCTTGAGCTGCTCAGTAGCGGCATGAAAATCGTCACGCCCATCATGGGTGTGGCCTTCTGGAAAGACGAGGTCGAGGTGAATCGCGAAGAGGTCACGGTGCGCTTTGAAGAAGGCCAGCCGGTAGCGCTGAACGGCAAGCACTTTGACAGCTTGGTCGAGCTGATACTGGCGGCCAACAGCATCGGTGGCCGCCACGGTCTGGGCATGAGCGACCAGATCGAAAACCGCATCATCGAGGCCAAAAGCCGTGGCATTTACGAAGCCCCCGGCCTGGCCCTGCTGTTCATCGCCTACGAGCGTTTGATCACCGGCATCCATAACGAAGACACCATCGAGCAGTACCGCATGAACGGCAAACGCCTGGGCCGTTTGCTCTACCAGGGCCGCTGGTTTGACCCGCAGGCCCTCATGCTGAGGGAGACCGCCCAGCGCTGGGTGGCAAGCGCCATCACCGGTGAAGTAACGCTGGAGCTGCGGCGTGGCAACGACTATTCGATTTTGAACACCGTATCCAGCAACCTAACCTACAAACCCGATCGCCTGAGTATGGAAAAAGTCGAAGACGCGCCCTTCAGCCCGCTCGACCGCATAGGCCAGCTCACCATGCGCAACCTCGACATCATCGACACGCGCGAGAAGCTGGGCATCTACACCAAGGTGGGTCTGCTGTCCAACGACGCTGACTCTGCGATTGGGCAGTTGAGTCGGCCAAAAAGCGATTAAAACATCGTTTTTTAAGACATAAAGCGGCTCAAACCCAATAAAAACAAGCGTTGCCAGCTACTAAAAACATAGCACCAAAATTTTTAAACCACCACCGGTTCATGCTCCAGCATGATGCCAAAGCGCTCGTACACGCTGGTCTGTATCGCCTTGGCCAGCGTCATCACCTCGCCGCCCGTCACCGGGTCAGCCTTGCCGCCACGGTTGACCAGCACCAGCGCCTGACGCTCGTATACGCCTGCATTGCCGATGTGCTTGCCCTTCCAGCCGCACGCATCAATCAGCCAGCCAGCGGCCAGCTTGACAGCGCCGTCATCGAGCTTGTAGTAGACAATTTTTGGTTCGCGCTGGATGATGTCGGCGCATTGCTCGGGGCTGACCGTCGGGTTCTTGAAGAAGCTGCCAGCATTGCCTATGACCTGCGGGTCGGGCAACTTGGCCTTGCGTATGTCGCAGATCCATTGATACATTTGCAACGCGCTGGGCTGGGTGATACCGGTTTGCAACATCTTTTTGTCAATGTCTGCATAACCCAGCACGGCGCGCCAAGCTTTCGGCAGCGCAAAGCGCACGCGCGTGATGAGTGCTTTGTCGGCTAACCCAAAGCCAGCAAAGCCAACAAAGCCAGTGAAACCAGGATTGCCTGCGCCAGTAGCCGTGCTTTTATGCTTGAAGACTGAGTCGCGGTAGCCAAAGGCACACTGCGCGGCATTCAGGGTAAAAGTCTGCCCGGTCGTCAGATCCACCGCATCGAGCGCTTCAAACCGATCTTGCAACTCAACTCCATAAGCGCCTATGTTCTGCACCGGCGAGCCGCCCACAGAACCGGGAATCAGCGCCAGGTTTTCAAGACCGGGGTAGCCCTTAGCTAAAGTCCAAGTGACCAGGTCGTGCCAGTTTTCACCAGCACCGGCTTCCACGATCCAGGCTTTGGCGGTTTCGCTGTGCAGCCGCATACCCATGATGCAAACCTTGAGCACCAGCGATTTGACATCTCCTGTCAGCACGATGTTGCTGCCGCCGCCCAGCACAAATTTGGGGGCTGGTTTTAAGACCGGATCGGCCAAAACGGCAGCCATATCAAGCTCGCTCGTGATACGCACCAGCGAAAGTGCTTTGGCAACGATGCCAAAGGTGTTGAAAGACTGGAGCGGAACATTTTTCTCGACTAACATCACAAGATTGTCTCATTGCGCCCACCCTGAACACCACCCGAGAAGCTAAAACCATGCCGTCTTTTGATACTGTTCTTGAAGCCAACCTCGTCAAGGTCAAAAACGCTGTTGAAAATACGGCCAAGGAAATCGGCACGCGCTTTGATTTCAAGGGTACGCCGGCTTCGATTGAGTTGAAAGAAAAAGACATCACGCTGATAGGCGACAGTGACTTTCAGCTCGACCAAATGGGCGACATACTGCGCAACAAGCTGGTCAAGGCGGGCGTTGATGTGCGGTTTTTAGACATTGGTAAAAGCGAAAAAATTGGCGGCGACAAGGTCAAGCAGGTCTCAAAAGTGCGCAACGGCATTGAGACCGAGCTGGCCAAAAAAATCCAGGTGCTAATTAAGGGCAGCAAAATCAAAGTGCAGGCTGCTATTCAAGAAGAAAAAGTGCGCGTCACGGGCGGCAAGCGTGATGATTTGCAAGCCGCGATGGCGTTGATTAAATCTGAAAATACTGATTTCCCATTGAGTTTTAATAACTTTCGTGATTAAAGCTATGTTGCCTAGCAGCCTGTCTGTAGACTATTGAAGCGTATTTTTCGCCCCTACTTTGCAGACTTCGCAGACTTTTTAGCAGCGCTTTTCGCCCCCGCACTACTGGACTTGCCGAGCTTTGACTCAGTACCCTGCATCAGCTTGGCAACGTTCTCGCGATGCCGCACCACCAGCAGCATGCTGATGATAAAAATTGCCACCAAAATACTGCGCTCGGCGTACCAAGGCCCGCGGTCACCCAGCAAATAGAAAATGGGGGCGCTAACGGCAGCGGCCATAGACGCCACTGACGAGTAACGCCAAACATACGCAACCACAACCCACACAGCCAGCACGCCCAAGCCCAGCAGCCAGTCAATGCCCAGCAAGGCACCCGCCGCAGTGGCAACGCCCTTGCCCCCCTTGAACTTGAAAAACACCGGGTACAGGTGGCCTAAAAACGCCGCAAAAGCAACCAGGGCAACGGTTCCATCTTCCAGCCCAAAGTCCCTGCCAAACCACTTGACCAGCACCACTGGCAGCCAGCCCTTCAGGCCGTCAAGCAACAAGGTGGCCACGGCCGCCTGTTTGCCGCCCAAGCGCAGCACATTGGTAGCACCGGGGTTTTTGCTGCCGTAGCGGCGCGGATCTTTCAAGCCCATGGCGCGGCTGACAATGACAGCAAACGACAGCGAGCCCAATAAGTAGGCCAGCACCACCGCGAGGCCCAAATACAAATAGTCCAAAACTCTCTCCTCAGGTCTTTTTTATTGACGGGTTGCCAATCGATGCGCTAGCAGCCTGCGCACATTGCACCGATTTTGCAGGTTATTGGGGTCAGACACCAATTTTGCTGCGGCGCTTCGCGCCGCCCCTCATGGGCGAGCCGGAGGCTCGGCAAATTTGGGCTCTGACCCCAAAAACCTCGAGAATCGGATTTATGGGAGTGCCTTGAAGCGTTTTTCTTCTTGCAGGCGTAAGATGCGCCGCTGCACCTTACCCGTCGTCGTCATGGGCAGCTCGTCAATGAACTCGATTTCTTTTGGATACTCATAGGGTGCCAGCATTTTTTTGACGTGCAGCTGCAATTTAGCTGTTATTTCAGCATCAAAAACGGCTGTAAAGCCCTGAATACGCGCGCGAGCAGCTGCTAAATCAGGAGCAAGTACGACATAGGCCTTGACCACTGCACCGCGCTCGCGGTCAGGCTTGGGCACCACGGCTGCGTTGGCGACTGCCGGGTGCTTGACCAGGCAGTTCTCTATCTCGCCCGGCCCTATGCGGTAGCCGGCGACCTTGAACACATCGTCGGCCCGGCCTTCGTACCAGAGGTAACCGTCGGCATCGCGCCTGGCCAGGTCGCCGGTACGGCACCAGTCACCGGTGAATTTGGCCCTGGTTGCAGTTTCGTTTTTCCAGTAACCGAGAAAGAACACCGGGTCGGGTTGGCCATGCACGTCGAAGCGGTGTACGGCCACATCACCCGGCACACCCACCGCGCATTCATGACCGTCATCGTCAATCACCGCCACCCGGTGGCCGGGGTAGCCCTTGCCCATGCTGCCAGGTTTTGCATGCCAAAATTTCGCACAGTTACCGACGACATAGTTGATCTCGGTCTGGCCAAACATTTCATTGACCGTAACGCCGAGTTGATCGCGGCAATAGCCAAACACCGCATCGCCCACCGCCTCACCAGCGCTCATGATGCTTTGCAGCTTGAGCCTGAAATGCGCGCGCGGTTTGGGGTAGGCCTTCATCATGGCTTTGAGCGCGGTAGGGAACAAAAAGCTGTGCGTCACAGCGTGTTGCTGCATCAACGTGAAAGCCAGCTCAGGGCTGAAGCGGCCGTTGAAGGCGACGATGGGCCTGCCGAAATACAGCGTCGGCAATAGCGCATCCATCAGGCCACCCGTCCAGGCCCAGTCTGCCGGGCTCCAGAAGATGGCATCGGACTGCAGGTTTGTTTTGCCGTCAAAACCAAACCAGTTCTGGCTGCACACAAAGCCGCTCAGATTGCCAATCAGCGCGCGATGCGGAATCAGTGCGCCCTTGGGCGGACCGGTCGTACCGCTGGTGTAGATCAGCACGGCTGGCTCAATAGCCTTAGTTTTGACTACCGGAAAGGCAGCCTTTTTAGCAGCAACAACGCTTGCGTCATCAACATCGCCTTGCACGTCACCCTGACCATCGCCGACGGCCACCACAGAGCGTAGCGCCGGGCATTCCCCGCGCACTGCCGTGATGCTGGCACTGCTGCTCTCGTCAACAATCGCCACTACCGCCTCGCTATCCATCAGCCGAAACGCCAGCGCCTCCGGCCCAAACAACATAGACAGTGGCATCGCCACCGCCCCCATCTGGAAAACCGCCATGTAGGCCACAGCCGTCTCAAAGCGCTGCGGCATGACAATGGCCACACGGTCGCCGCGCTGCACACCAAGACCTGAAAGCACATGACTGAGGGAGTCAGCCGCCTTTTGAAGCTCAAAATAGGTATAAAAAGTGGCTGTAAGGCCCTGTTTATGGTCGTATATAGCTACTTTTTTAATAGCATCTGGTTTTTTGGCATCATCTTTTGCCCAACGCTTGCAGCAGACATCGGCAATGTTGAAGTACTCATCAACCTGCCAGTGAAAGCCGTGGTGCAGTGCGGCGTAATGGTCTACCTGGGCCTTGTCACGGTTTTGACTGCGCTTTGAAAACGTATTCTTTATCATCTACGCAATGTACAAAGAAAAAAGACTTTCCCGCAGCGAGTTTATCCCTATACGCGGCCTCAACTACCACGTCCAGACCTGGGGTAGCTCACCCGGAGCCAATCCCCTACCCCCGCTGGTGCTGATGCACGGCTGGATGGACGTGGCGGCCTCCTACCAGTTTATGGTTGATGCGTTCTCTGATGCTTTCATGCAAGGCCGCAGCATCATCGCTGCCGACTGGCGCGGCTTTGGTAAAACGGCCAGCGCACCCGGCAATGGTTTTACCGATAACTTTTGGTACGCCGACTATCTGGCAGACCTCGATTTTTTATTAGCCGCTTTGTACCCCGACCAAAGCGTAGATTTGGTCGGCCACAGCATGGGCGGCAACGTCGTCATGCTGTACGCCGGGGTACGGCCCACGCGCGTTCGCCGCTTGGTCAACCTCGAAGGCTTTGGCATGCCCGCAACCCAGCCGCTTGATGCGCCTGCACGCTACGCGAAATGGCTGGATCAACTCAAAAAACTCCACGCTGGCGAGCTGGCCATGCGGCCCTATGACGACGTAGCGGGTGTGGCCAAGCGTTTGATGAAAACCAACCCACGTTTAAGCGAAGACAAAGCCACCTGGCTGGCCCAGCACTGGGCGGCAGCGAAGGTGCAGCCAGACGGCACCACCCGCTGGGAAATTCTGGGCGACCCAGCCCACAAAATCATCAACGCCCACCTCTACCAGGTTGAGGAAGTCCTGAGCACCTGGCGGCGCATCACGGCCCCCACGCTGTGTGTGGAGGCCTCCAGCAACGAGATGTACAAATGGCATGGCGGCAAATACACGCTGGCTGACTATTACGAACGCCTTAAAGCCGTGCCAAACCTGAAGCAGGCGAGCATCCAGGACGCAGGCCACATGCTGCACCATGACCAGCCAGATGCGCTGGCAGCAGTGATTGAAGGTTTTTTGAATTGCCCGTAGCGCGCCATGAGAAAATGCAGGGTTAGCCAAATTGGCCCGCCACACACCCTCAGGATTCATCATGGACGCAGAACACATCAACACCATCAGCAACCAGCTCGCAGACCTGAGCAATCGCGTCAACGAGCTCAGGGGGTATCTTTGACTACCCTGCCAAAGAACGTAAATTAAACGAAGTCAACGCCGCGCTCGAAGACCCGAAGGTCTGGGACAACCCCAAGCGCGCGCAAGAGTTGGGTAAAGAAAAAAAATCACTCGAAGACGTGGTGCATGTCATTGACCGCCTGAGCACCGAACTGGCTGACAACGCCGAGCTGTTCGACATGTCCAAAGCCGAAGGCGATGAAGCCGGTATGCAGGCCATTGAAGGCGAAGCGGCACTGGTGGCGACTGAAGTTGAAAAGATGGAGTTCCGCCGGATGTTCAACAACCCGGCTGACCCGCTCAACTGCTTTTTAGACATCCAGGCTGGCGCGGGCGGCACCGAGGCCTGCGACTGGGCCAGCATGTTGCTGCGCCAGTACCTCAAGTACGCCGAGCGCAAGGGCTTCAAGACCACGATTGAAGACGAAACCGCTGGCGACACAGCAGGCATCAAGGGTGCAACCATCAAGATCGAAGGCGAATACGCCTTTGGCCTGCTGCGCACCGAAACCGGCGTACACCGTCTGGTACGCAAGTCGCCGTTTGACTCGTCGGGCGGCAGGCACACCTCGTTTGCATCCATTTTTGTCTATCCCGAGATTGATGACTCGATTGAAATCGTCATCAACCCGTCTGATGTGCGGGTAGACACCTACCGGGCCAGCGGCGCGGGCGGCCAGCACATCAATAAAACCGATTCGGCCGTTCGCCTGACGCACATCCCGACTGGCATCGTGGTGCAGTGCCAGGAAGGCCGCTCGCAGCACGGCAACCGCGATGTCGCCTGGAAGCGGCTGCGCTCGCGCCTGTACGACTTTGAATTGCGCAAGCAGCAAGAAGCGCAGCAAAAACTCGAAGACAGCAAGACCGATGTCGGCTGGGGCCACCAGATTCGCAGCTACGTGCTGGACAACAGCCGCATCAAAGACCTGCGCACCAACTACGAAACCTCGGCGACGCAGAAGGTGCTGGATGGCGACCTTGACCAGTTCATTGAAGCGTCACTCAAGCAGGGGGTTTAATGTTCGCTACGCCTTTGCCTGCTTAAAACGCAATTTCACACGCAACTTCACACGTCATTTCAAACACAACTTTTTCAGGAAACCCCCATGCTGCAAAAGCTTGATGCCAGCGGAGCCGGACCAGGCCCGTCAGTCACTATCAACCGCTCTGACTACGCACCCCCCGCCTACTGGATAGACACGGTAGACCTGTGCTTTGACCTAGACCCCAGCAAAACGCGCGTGCTGAACAAAATGAAGTTGCGCCGCAATCTGGATGTGCCTGCGCAGCCTTTGAAGCTAGACGGTGACGAGCTGAACCCGGCGCGGGTGCAGGTCAACGGCCAAGGCACGTCTTTCAAGATAGACGGCAACCAACTGGTGCTCAGTGATTTGCCCGATGAATTTGAGCTGGAGATTTTCACCACCACCAACCCGTCCAAAAACACCAAGCTGATGGGCTTGTATGTGAGCAACGACTCCTTCTTCACCCAGTGCGAAGCCGAGGGGTTCAGGCGCATCACCTACTT
>JBCKNJ010000019.1:0-31380 GCA_038902795.1 Polaromonas sp.
GCGCTCCCCGGTCGCGGGTACACGCCCTACGCGCCGTCGTCTGCACGCCCTTGTAGTGTGCCTGCACCGTGGCATTAGTCAGGCGCTGCGCGCTGTGTGGTTGGCAAGATAGAACCGGCCAAGTCTTAATCCCTTTGAAATCAGGGCATGTCTTACACCAAATTTTTTGCGCCAAAATTTTGCGGCGCGAAATTGCGCGAGCATGGACAGGTGGGCACCCATTCAAACCCCCCGCCCCCCTCGCCCCGAAAAGGAGGACACCCGGCCCCCTCCCGGCCAGACCCAGCCATAAACCCGCTGGGTTTTTTGTTGCCTGATGCTCAGTCACGTACGCGCCTGCGAGGTTGAACTGTCCCGACGTCGGGACACTGAGCCGGGTTTTTTTATTGCCTGGTGCTGGTGGCTACACGGTACAAAACCCTGTACCAGTGACGGTAAACGGCAGGTATTGCGTGAAAGCGACACCAAGTAAAAAGCCCAGTGCTACCGATTAGATAGCTGTGGGACTAGTGTCTGCAAGGGTTTCGGATGGGGTGGCTGATGGGGCTCGAACCCACGACAACAGGAATCACAATCCTGGACTCTACCAACTGAGCTACAGCCACCGTAGAGACAAATTATAACGGCTACTTCGCTTAACGTTCAGGCCCATCAAGCTTCTCGCAGTTGAAGCCCTAGCGCGTTGTGGTGTTGTCGGGGTTGGTTTGCTGGCCAGCCGCAGCCCGTACCGGCTTGGCGACTTTCATTTCTGTCTTGAAGCGTTCCTTCAGAACGTTGTAAAAAGCCAAACTCTCGGCTGATGTCCACCACTGTGCGTACTGCAGGCGCTCTTGCTTTGCGGTGGCTTCCAGTGCCGGGTCGCGTGGCAAGACTTTGACAACCTTGACGATGGCGTAACCCTGTGTACCCAAGTCTACGCCAGCAAACACGGGCAAAGCAGTAGCATCGGTACGCAGCGCTGCTTCGACCACTTTTGGCGGCAATTTTTGCGTTTGGTCACGCGACACCACCAGCGTGTCCTGTAAGGTGGCTGAAGCAGGCGCGGCTTTCCATGCGGCGAGTTTTGCGATGCCGTCCTTGCGGGCTTCTTCGGCACCACGCATGGCAAGCCAGCGCTGGCGCACCAGCTCTTTCACCTCCAGCAGCGGCCTTGTACGGGCCGGCGTGTACTGGGTGATGCGGCCAGAAATGAGCTGGTTAGAGGCCACTTCGACGGCTTCGGTGTTGCGCTTTTTATCAATCGCATCAGGCGAAAAAATCGCGTTCAAAAACTTCGGGTTTGCCAATGCGCCCACCGCTCCATTTACACCCGGCTGCGGTGTGCGGGTGATGCCGCTTGCAGTTTTGATTTCAAGCTTCAGCCGCTCTGACACTGGTTTCAGGCTGTCAGCCTGCTCGTACACGCCGTTGGTAAACGCCTCGGCGGTTTCAGCAAATTTCTTTTGCGCCTGCTGCTTTTTGACATCGGCTGTCAGCTCTGGCTTCATCTCTTCAAAACTGCGCTGCTTGGGGGCCTTGATAGCTGTGAGCTTGATGATGTGATAGCCAAACTCGGACTCGACCACATCGCTGATATCGCCTTTTTGCATGGCGAAGGCAACATCAGAAAATGGCTTGACCATGGCACTGCGTGCAAAAAAGTCGAGGTCACCGCCGCTAGGGGCAGAGCCGGAGTCTTGCGAATTTTTCTTCGCCACGTCTGCAAATGAGTCGGGGAATTTTTTAACCAGCGTCAACAGCTCGGCAGCTTTGGCTTTGGCCTTTTGGCGCTCTGCCTCGGCGGCACTTTTGGGTGATGCAATCAAAATGTGACTGGCACGGCGCTCTTCGATACCACTCAGGCGAGCCGCGTTCTGGTCAAAGTAGTCCTTGAGTTCGGCTTCATTAACCGTAATGCCTTTTTTAATCGTCTCAACATCGAGCAGCACATATTCAATATTGGCCTGCTCGGGTGCCTGAAACAGACTTTCATTGGCCTTGTAAAACTGCTCAAGCTCTGCATCGCTAGGGTTGAGCTTGGCTGCGTATTCGGTGGTGCTAAAGCCTGCTACCTGAATTTCGCGCTTTTCAAAATAGGCATTCAGCGCTATATCGGCAGCCGTGTTGGCAGAAAATCCGCTCCCGGCAATGCCTACCAGCACTTGCCTGCTGGACAGTTCGGCGCGCACGTTGGCTTCAAACATCTCGGGGCTCAAGCCCTGGGTGCCCAGCATCTGGCGGTAGCGCCCCATGTCCAGCGTACCATCGGCCCGGCGCAGGGCGGCAATGTCGGGGTTGTCCTGCAAATCGCGCGCCAGTCGCTGGTCACTGGTGCTGAGTTTTGATTTGTTTGCCGCCGCCGTGAGCACGCGATCACGCACCAGCTTTTCAAGCGTGGCGTATTTGGCTTCGGGCGAGTCGAGCAGCTTTGCATCAAGCGACGGCATACTGGCGCGCAGCCTTTCAACTTCACGCAGGTGTGCCCTGTCCCAGTCGGTCTGCGTAATTTCTTGACCGTCAACCTTGGCAACGACAACAGCATTGTCTTTGTTGCGGGTGTAGCCATCGAGTCCAAAAAGAATAAAGGACGGCACGATCAGCAGAACCAGAAAGCCCATGACGATCTTGGTGTGCTGGCGAATGAAATCAAACATCTCGAATTTCCTGTGTGGTCAACAAGGCGCAAAAAAAAATAAACCGGGAGCAAGCCCGCAATGGTGACCCAATAAAAAAGGCGAACTGATCAAGTTCGCCTTTGTTC
This sequence comes from Polaromonas sp., assembly GCA_038902795.1. Classification (GTDB taxonomy): domain Bacteria; phylum Pseudomonadota; class Gammaproteobacteria; order Burkholderiales; family Burkholderiaceae_C; genus Polaromonas. The sequence goes on from JBCKNJ010000019.1 coordinate 2,741, forward strand.
TGGATTTTCAAAAGTCTGTGGTGGGTGCTGACGGGCTCGAACCGCCGACCTACGTCGTGTAAGGGCGCTGCTCTACCAACTGAGCTAAGCACCCCACAAACTTTTCAAACCATATCAACCCATCAGTTCAAAGCGTCTTTGAGCGCTTTGCCGGGACGGAACTTTGGAACCTTGGCGGCCTTGATTTTAATCGCATCGCCGGTACGCGGGTTACGGCCGGTACGCGCAGCGCGATTGCCAACGGCAAAAGTGCCAAAACCCACGAGAGACACAGAGCCTCCTTTTTTCAGGGTTGTTTCAACAGCGTCAATGGTGGCTTTCAGCGAACGCATTGCTGCGGCTTTGGAAATGTCAGCATCTTTGGCAATGTACTCGATCAGTTCAGTTTTGTTCACAAGGGCCCCTCGTTGATGTTGGTTAATCTGGTTGTGTCTAAAAAATATCTTCCGAGACATCGATAAACGATATCAGCGGGAGTCAGCATGTGCAGCTCGCCTGCTGATCACCATTAAAGCCATTGACTTGCGGGGTGTCAATACAGCAGCAAATTTTTACCACGTGCGGAGGCGAATTCTAGTCTTTTTTCACGCTTACTGACCAAATCATCTGCACACGTTGTAATTTTCATGCTCGACGAAACGAGCAAAAAAACCGGTTACCCCAGCGCAGCAGCAATTGCTTTGCCCACATCAGCCGTCGAAGCGTTACCGCCGAGGTCGGGCGTGCGTGGTGCGCCACTGCCGGGGGCCAGAACTTTTTCAATCGCCGACAACACGGCATCATGTGCGTCTTTATGACCCAGAAACTCCAACATCATCGCGCCACACCAGATCTGCCCAATCGGGTTGGCCACCTGCCGGCCTGCAATATCAGGCGCAGAACCGTGTACTGGCTCAAATAGCGACGGAAATTTCCGCTCGGGGTTCAGGTTGGCGCTGGGCGCGATGCCTATGGTGCCGGTACACGCCGGCCCGAGGTCGCTGAGAATGTCGCCAAACAGATTGCTGGCCACCACCACGTCAAAGAAGTCCGGACGCTGCACGAAGTGGGCCGTCAGAATGTCGATGTGGAATTTGTCGAGCCTGACGTCCGGATAGCCCTTGGCCATTTCGACCACACGTTCATCCCAATAAGGCATGGAGATAGAAATGCCGTTGGACTTGGTCGCGCTGGTCAGGTGCTTTTTCGGACGCGACTGCGCCAGCTCGAATGCAAATTTCAAAACGCGGTCAACACCGATGCGCGTGAAGATGGCATCCTGAATGACGAACTCCCTGTCCGTACCGGGAAAGGCCTTGCCGCCAATGCTGGAGTATTCACCTTCGGTGTTTTCACGCACGATGTAAAAGTCAATTTCACCAGGCAGGCGCGGGCTGCCGTCACGCCGCACTACTGGCGCAATGATGCCCGGCATCAGGCGCGCCGGGCGCAGGTTGATGTACTGGTCAAACTCGCGGCGAAACAGCAGCAGCGAACCCCACAGTGACACATGATCGGCAATCTTGTCTGGCCAGCCGACAGCGCCAAAGTAAATCGCATCATGGCCACCGATCTGGTCCTTCCAGTTGTCGGGCAGCATCTTGCCGTGCTTTTCGTAATAGTCCCAGCTTGAAAAGTAAAAGTGGTCAAACTGCAATTCAATGCCAAACTTGCGCGCCGCCGCATCCATCACGCGGATGCCCTCTGGCATGACTTCCTTGCCAATACCGTCACCAGCGATCACCGCGATTCGTTTTTTACCCGTGCTCATATTTTTTCCTTCATCAAGTTTATGGATAGTTCAACTTTTATCAATCAAGCCTCAATGGTCGTCGGCTTTGCAGCCCGCACGACAAGGAACACGCCGAGCGCCGTGAGCGCTGTGCCGATAACCGTACTCAAGGTGATGGATTCGTCAAACAGCGCCCAGGCCATCAACGCTGTTGTAGGTGGCACCAGGTAGAGCAGGCTGGTCACGGCGGTCACTGCGCCGCGTTGAATCAGCAGATACATCAACGAGCTGCCGCCCAGCGTCAAAACCAGTACCGACCACGCCATGGCAGCGACAAAGTGATGGTTCCAGGTAATCGCTTCGCTTTCAAAAAAAGTCAGTGGCAGCGTCAGCAACATGGCAGCGGCCAACTGGATGACATTGGCAGTGCGCACGTCAGTCGGCTTGACAAAGCGTTTTTGATACAGCGTGCCCGCCGTGATGCTAAGGAGCGCGATCACCGTGGCCCCCAGCGTCAGGGCAGTGACTTCATGGCCGATTCCAAATTTACGCGACACCACCAACAGCAAACCGCCCAGGCCCAACGTAAGGCCCAGCCATTGCCTGGATGTAACCCTTGGGCCATTTTCGTCGTTTGGGTTAGTCTCACCTAAGGCTATCCACGACACCCACAACGCAGTCAAAACGGGTTGCAGACCAACTACCAACGCTACCAGGCCAGAACCCATGCCGCCCTTGATGGCAACCCAGACACCACCCAGGTAACCGGCGTGCATCAGCATCCCGGTCATGCCAAGATGCAGCCATTGCTGCCTGCCACTTGGCCACTTCGCCTTTGCCAGCCCTATCCAGATCAGGAAACAGGCGATGGAAAAGAAATAGCGAATGCAAAGAAACGTCAGGGGCGGCGCATAAGGCAGCCCGAATTTGGCGACGATGAAGCCAGTGCTCCAGATCAGCACAAACACGGCAGGCATGACCCTGATGAGGACGCCATGGGTGCCGGTCGGACTCATTTGGCGCGTGCGCGAATTTCAGGAATGGCTTTTTGCAGGTAATAAACCATAGACCAAACCGTGAGGATGGCCGATATCCAGATCAGCCAGGTACCCCACAAATGGGTATTGATAACGCCAAACAAAGTGCCGTCATAGAGCAGGAAGGGAATCGCAATCATCTGCACCATCGTCTTGATCTTGCCCAGCATGTGTACCGCCACGCTTTTGGTCGAACCTATCAGCGCCATCCACTCACGCAAAGCTGAAATGGCAATCTCACGGCCAATGATGATGAGCGCCACAAACACATCGACGCGCTGTAAATCCACCAGCACCAGCAGCGATGCACAGACCAGAAATTTATCAGCCACCGGATCAAGAAAGGCACCGAACGACGAAGTCTGGTTCAGCTTGCGGGCCAAATAGCCATCCAGCCAGTCGGTAGCCGCAAACACCACAAACATCACCGTGGCAATCAGGTTGCGCTCAGTAGGCGCGATATTCAGGTAGAAAACGCCAACGATCAACGGAATCGCAATGATGCGAGTCCAGGTCATAAGGGTGGGGATAGTCAAAAACATCTGGCTGCATTTTGGCATGCGCCAGCCATCAGGGCAATATCAATGCAACGCCCGATAAATCTCGTCCGCCAGTTCTTTTGAAATTCCGTCAACAGTAGCAATGTCTTCGGCGCTGGCCGATGCGATGGCGCGTATGCCGCCAAAGCGTTGCAGCAGGCTGGCGCGGCGCTTGGGGCCTATGCCGACTATGTCTTCCAGTTTGCTACTGCCGGTGCGCACGCTGGCGCGTTTGGCGCGCATACCAGTGATGGCAAAGCGGTGCGCTTCATCGCGTATCTGGGCGATCAGCATCAGCGCTGCCGAGTCGCGGCCCAGATAAATTTTTTCGCGGCCATCGGCAAACACCAGCTCTTCCAGGCCGACCTTGCGGCCTTCGCCCTTTTCAACACCGGCAATCAGGCCAAGGTCCAGCCCCAACTCTTCAAACACCTCGCGCGCCATCGACACCTGACCCTTGCCGCCATCAACCAGAACCAGGTCGGGCATTTTGATGCTGCCGCTGTTGCCAGGGTCCATGCTGCTTAATCGCACGGCCTCTGCCAGCTTGCTGTAGCGGCGCATCAACACTTGGCGCATGGCGGCGTAGTCGTCACCACCAGTGATGCTCTCGATGTTGTAGCGACGGTACTCGGCGCTTTGCATTTTATGGTCATGAAACACCACACACGATGCCTGGGTTGCCTCGCCTGCGGTGTGTGAAATGTCAAAACACTCAATGCGCAGGGCTCCGAGGTCTTCCATTTTCAGATCTAGCGCCTCAGCCAGCGCGCGCGTGCGGGCCTGTTGTGAGCCCTGCTCTGCCAGCAGGCGCGCCAGTTGCAAGGCGGCGTTTTTCTCGGCCATCTCAAGCCAGATGCGGCGCTGCTCGCGTGGCTGGTGAATGGCGACAATCCGCACGCCAGTCTGCTCCACCAGTGCGGCAATCAGTTCCTTGTCAATCGGCTCACTGCATATCAGCGTCGGCGGCACGGGCACTTCGATGTAGTGCTGGGCAATAAAGGCTTCAAGCAGCAGTGCCTCCAGTGATTTTCCGCTTGGAGCGAGCGTCCCTTCAGCTTCAATTTCTGCGTCCAGTTGCGCCACATCCACTGCGTTTTCGATGTGCGTCGGAAAGTAAGGCCTGTCGCCCAGGTGCCGCCCGCCGCGCACCATGGCCAGGTTGACGCAGGCCTTGCCGCCCTGCACTTTCACGGCCAGGATGTCCACGTCTTTATCAACACTCTGACCGCCAATTTCCATAGCCTGCTGATGCAGCACCTTGGACAGCGCCGACATCTGGTTGCGTAATTCAGCCGCCTGTTCAAACTCCAGCCTGTCGGCGTGCTGCAGCATCTGCCGCTCAAGCCCAGTCAGTATTTCCTGCGTCTCACCCTGCAAAAATTTCTCGGCATTGGCAACGTCCTGGGCGTAATTTTCGGCACTGATATGGCCCACGCAAGGTGCCGAGCAGAGCTTGATCTGGTACAGCAAACAGGGCCGTGTGCGGTTGTTGAACACCGTGTCTTCACAGGTGCGCAGCTTGAAGACTTTTTGCAGCAGCAAAATGCTTTCCTTGACCGCCCAGGCACTGGGGTAAGGGCCGAAGTAGCGGTGCTTTTTTTCGACTGCACCACGGTAATACGCCACACGGGCAAAGGTATGCGATGCCAGTTTTAAATACGGATAGCTTTTGTCATCTCTGAACAAAATATTGAACTTCGGGTTCAGCGTTTTGATGAGGTTGTTTTCAAGCAGCAGCGCCTCGGCCTCGGAGCGTACCACCGTGGTCTCCATGCGCACGATTTTTGTCACCATATGGCCGATGCGCGTGCCGCCATGGTTTTTCTGGAAGTAGTTGGCAACGCGCTTTTTCAGGTTGCGTGCCTTGCCAACATACAGCACGCCGCCCTCCGCATCAAAGTAGCGATACACGCCGGGCAACGCTGGCAGCGCGGCGACTTCACGCAGTAACTGGGGATCGAATTCGTGGGCCAATGTATTAACGCCAATCAGGAAATCAAAATTGCTAGGGACCCTCTGCATAACTCTGGCGAGGCTGTGGTGTGCGGATCGAGATGGGCCGCAAGGCGTCTTTTTGCAGTCAATAGCCCAGCTATTGGCAAGAAAAACAACGCAGCGGACCGCTCGAGCCCGCGCAATCATAGACCGCAGGGAGTTATGCAGAGGGTCCCAAACACCCCGTATTGTGGACAATCCTGTCATGCAGCCTAGCGTTAACACTTTTCAATGGGACATTTTTTGCAAGGTTATCGACAACTTTGGTGACATCGGCATCTGCTGGCGGCTGGCGGCCGACCTGGCATCGCGCGGTCAGCGGGTGCGCTTGTGGGTGGACGATGGCAGTGCATTGGCGTGGATGGCCCCGCTTGGCTGCGACGGCGTGCAGGTGTTGCCCTGGAGCGTGGCGCTACGCCCGGCTGACCTGCACAGCGTAGATGCCGCCCCGCCAGACGTGATGATTGAAGCCTTTGGCTGTCAGATAGCTCCTGAATTCATCGCTAGCTGCGCCCGTATTCAGGGCGCTACAGACCAAAATCCTACAAGGCCAGGGTGGATCAACCTCGAATACCTGTCTGCCGAGCCTTATGCAGAGCGCAATCACGGCCTGCCTTCTCTGGTACAACATGGCCCCGCTGCCGGCTGGACCAAATGGTTTTTTTATCCTGGCTTCAGCGCCCAAACCGGCGGCCTGCTGCGAGAGCCGAATCTGGCAGCGCGGCAAGCAGCGTTTGACCGCACGACCTGGCTGCACGCGCATGGAGTTGAAGCGGTTGAAGCGGTTGATGGGGTTAAGGCCACGCTGGTGTCGCTGTTTTGCTACGAGCCACCGCTACTCGCCGCGCTCCTGCATCAATGGGCAGAATCGGGCATCGACGGTAAGCCCGTACGCCTGCTGGTAGCCAGCGGGCGGGCCACCGATGCTGTTTTGGCTGCCCCACAACCCAATGAATACGGACGCGGGCAGCTATCAATTTCATATCTTCCACTGCTCAGTCAAACCGATTTTGACCACCTGCTGTGGGCCTGCGACATCAACTTTGTACGCGGTGAAGACTCCATCGTGCGGGCCATCTGGGCTGGCAAGCCTTTCGTCTGGCAGATCTATCCGCAAGACGATGGCGTACACAGCGTCAAGCTGGATGCGTTTCTGGACATGCTGGGCGCACCACCGTCGCTACGCGACCTTCACCACCACTGGAACGCGCCCGATGCAGGCGTGGCGGCAACCCGACCATGGCAGACCGGCGATCTGACGGCCTGGCAGCAAACGGCCAGTGGCGCACGGGCCAGGCTGATGGCTAATCTCGACCTGAGCAGCAGCTTGATGAAATTCGTCAGTAAAAACCGTTAAAATCAAAGGCTTTGCACCCATCAACTGCTATGAAAATCGCTCAAGAAATTCGCGTCGGCAACGTCATCATGCACGGCAAAGACCCGATGGTCGTGCTCAAGACCGAATACAGCCGCGGCGGCCGCAACTCTGCCACCGTGCGCATGAAGCTCAAAAGCCTGATCGGCAGCTTTGGCACTGAAAACGTTTTCAAGGCCGACGACAAAATTGACCAGGTCATCCTGGACAAAAAAGACTGCACCTACTCTTACTTTGCAGACCCGATGTACATCTGCATGGACGCGGAGTACAACCAGTACGAAGTCGAAGCCGAAAACATGGGCGACTCACTGAGCTACCTGCAAGACGGCATGGAGCTTGAAGTCGTGTTTTATGAAGGCAAAGCCATTTCAGTTGAACTGCCAACCAACGTGCAGCGCGAAATCACCTGGACCGAGCCAGCCGTCAAGGGCGACACATCGGGCAAGGTTTTAAAGCCTGCCAAAATCGCCACCGGTTTTGCGATCGGCGTACCTATTTTTGTGGCGCAAGGCGACATCGTTGAAATCGACACGCGCACGGGCGAGTACCGCAAGCGGGTTTAATCATCTCAAGATGGTGACTCAAAAAAGGCTCATGGACCAAACACAAGACTTATCCGGAAGCCGCCTCGCACACGCCTGGGCCGAGCTGCACGCCTACTCTGACGACGACACACCATTGGACGCAGAAGCCTATCGCCTGGCTTTTGCTGACCCCGAATTTTTACTGCGCCGTGAAACCCGCGGCATACGCTTTCAGCTGGAGATGCTCAAGCCCGATCTTGGCCAGCATGCCCAGGGCATTGAGAGCACGGTAGTGGTTTTTGGCAGTGCGCGCTTCCCTGCGCCCGAGCAGGCCAGCGCCAGCCTCAAACTGGCTGAACAGTCTGGCGACAAGGCCGCACTGGCGCTGGCGCAGCGCCATGTACGCAATGCCCATTACTACGACCAGGCCAGGTTATTCGCCCGTCTGGTGGCGCAGCACAGCAACGCCTGCCCAGCTGCAGAAAAACTCTTTATCTGCACGGGCGGTGGCCCCGGCATCATGGAAGCGGCGAATCGTGGCGCGCATGAAATGGGTGCGCCCACCGTGGGCCTGAGCATTGCCCTGCCGCACGAAGAAGCCGCCAATCCGTATGTGTCACCGTCACTGAACTTCAAGTTCCACTACTTCGCACTACGCAAGATGCACTTTATGTTGCGCGCCAAGGCACTGGTGGCCTTCCCCGGCGGGTTCGGCACGCTGGACGAGCTGTTTGAAGTCATCACCTTGGTACAAACCAAAAAGTCCAAGCCGGTACCCATCATTTTGTTTGGCTCCGACTACTGGAAGCGGCTGGTCAACTTTGACGTGCTGATAGAGCAAGGTACGATTTCGCCAGACGACCTGAATCTGTTCCAGTATGTTGACGACCCGCAAGTGGCATGGAATGCCATCAAGACGTTTTACAAAATCTAGATTTTTTCTGCATCATCAATATCGCTTGCCAGGGGCAATAGCGCCTGTGATTGCACCTCCGGCAAGGCCTCCACATTGCGCAAGGCCTTGCCCATCACCCGGCTGCGCTGCTCGGCGCTACTGACGGTGTTGAGCATGGTTTCAGCATTCGATTTTATTTTCGCCAGCACGTCGCCGAACTTGCCAAACTCGGTTTTGACGGCACCCAGCACCTGCCATACCTCACTCGAACGTTTCTCAAGCGCCAGCGTCCTGAAACCCATCTGCAGCGAGTTCAGCATGGCCAAAAGCGTTGTCGGGCCAGCCAGCATGATGCGGTGTTCACGACTGAGGTTGTCCATCAAACCAGGGCGGCGCAACACTTCGGCGTACAGCCCTTCGGTTGGTAAAAACAGTATCGCAAAGTCAGTGGTGTGCGGTGGTGCGATGTATTTTTCAGAAATTGACTTGGCTTCAAACCGGATGCGCATCTCCAGCGCCTTGCCCGCTGCCTCGACACCCTGCACGTCGGCGCGCTGCTGGGCATCAAGCAGGCGCTCGTAATCTTCGTTGGGAAACTTCGCATCAATCGGCAGCCACAGCGGCTCGCCCGAGTCTGACCTGCCCGGCAGCTTGATGGCGAAGTCCACCGGGTTTTTACCACCGGGGCGGGTGATGACCTGGGCCGCATATTGATCGACCGTAAACACCTGCTCCAGCAAAGCAGACAGTTGCGCCTCACCAAAGATGCCGCGCGTTTTGACATTGGTCAGCAAATGCTTGAGGTCACCCACGCCCTGCGCCAGGGTCTGCATTTCACCCAGGCCTTTGTGCACCTGCTCCAGCCTGTCCGCGACCTGTTTAAAGCTTTCGCCCAGCCGTGTCTCCAGCGTGGTTTGCAGTTTTTCATCGACCGTCTTGCGCATCTCGTCCAGCTTGGCAGAATTGGTTTGCTGCAATTGCGCCAGTTGCTTTTCAAGGGTTTCGCGCACCTCGACCATGCGCCTGGCGTTTGACTCGCTGACCGATTGCAGTTGCGTCGTCAAGGTGTCTGACAGCGTTTTTTGCAACAGCGTGAGTTGCTGCGCAAATGCATCAATTTGCGTGTTCTGCGTACGAATAGCCTCGGCGCTCTGTTGTACCAATGTCTGCTGAAAAGTTGCAAACGTGGTGGCCAGTTCCTGCCGACTGGCGCGCGAGTTGTCGCCAATCTCGCGTCGTACCTCGCGCTCCAGCTTGTCGTTGCCCTGCGTCATGCTGGAGAGCAATGCGCTACGCCCTTCGTCATCTCTTGTTGGCTTGCGCACGAGCAGCCACACCAGCAAAAGCAGGTTCAGAACAAGCAGCGCAAGCAGCAACCAGGAAGGAATTGATGACATGCTTTTATTTGCCAGCCAATACCGATGGGTTCAGCGGCGATGGTGGCGTTTTCCCGCTAAAAAAAGCAATCAGGTTATCAGCCGCCAGATTGGCCATGGCCAGGCGGGTTGGCATGGTGGCGCTGGCAATGTGCGGCGTCAGCACCACGTTCGGCAGTGTCAGCAAGTCGGGGTGAACTTTGGGTTCACCTTCAAACACGTCCAGCCCGGCGGCGGCGATGCGCTTGTCACGCAAAGCAGCAGCCAGCGCGGCATCGTCCACAATGCCGCCGCGCGCAATATTAACCAGCGTTGCGGTGGGCTTCATCAGTGCGAGTTCTGCCGCGCCTATGCTGTGGTGTGTTACGGGTGAATAAGGCATGACCAGCACCACATGGTCGGCGGTCTTGAGCAGCTCATTCTTGCCGACATAGCTGGCCTTGCACTCGGCCTCAAGCACCGCATCCAGCCGTGAGCGGTTGTGATAAATCACCTTCATGCCAAAGCCATGTGCGCCGCGTTTGGCAATGCCCTGCCCTATGCGGCCCATGCCCATAATGCCCAGCGTGGAGCCGTGAATGTCGGAGCCGGCAAACATGTCGTAGCTCCATTTGCTCCACTTGCCGGCGCGCAGGTAATGCTCGCTCTCGGTCACGCGGCGGGCGGCGGCCATCAACAGCGCAAAACCAAAATCGGCGGTGGTCTCGGTCAGCACATCCGGGGCGTTGGTGGCCAGCACACCGGCGGCTGTCATCGCATCAATATCGAAGTTGTTGTAGCCCACCGCCATATTGGCGCAAATCTTCAGCTGGGGGCAGGCAGCCAGCACCTCGGCGTCGATGCGCTCGCCGCCGGTGGTGAAGGCGCCGTCCTTACCCTGTAGTTTTTCAATCAGCTGCGCTTTCGACCAGGTCTCGTCAAGCTGGTTGGACTGCACGTCAAAGTGCTGCTCCAGGCGCGTGATGACTTCGGGGAAAACCGCACGGGCCACAAGAATTTTCGGTTTGTTCATTGGGACTTCTTTTTTTGAGGGGTTGAACAGAATTTACCGGAACCAGATAAACGTCATGATGATGAACAGAGGAATCAGCACTACACCCGACCATGCCATGTAGCCGAAGAAGCTGGGCATCTTGATGCCGCGGTCCTCGGCGATAGCTTTGACCATCAGGTTGGGCGCATTGCCGATGTAGGTGTTGGCACCCATGAACACCGCACCGGCCGAAATCGCCGCCAGCGTCGGCGCCAGCGTCGTCATCAGGGCCTGCGGGTCGCCGCCGGCCGTGTTGAAGAACACCAGGTAGGTCGGCGCGTTGTCGAGAAAAGAACTCAAGATACCGGTCGCCCAAAAATACATGGCCGGGTCGGGCTGGCCGTCGGGCCGGGTGACCGCCGACACCACGACACCAAAAGGCCCGCTGGTGCCGGCCTTGAGCATCGCGATGACCGGAACAATGGTCAGAAAAATCCCGGCAAACAGTTTGGCCACCTCGGCCATGGGCCCCCAGGAAAACTGATTGTCCTCATGCACCTTGTCTGCCGTGATCTTCAGCGACAACAACGTGATGGCTATCAGGCCGGCATCACGCACCAGACCCGGCAGGCCGACCTCGGTGCCGTACACGTCGAACACCACGGAGGACTTCCAGAAACCGCTGAGCAGCACTAGGCCGGCCACGCCGACCAGCAGCACAAAGTTGATCGCGCCGTCAAAACCCAGGCGCTCGGTATCCGGGGTCGGATCGACCGGAAGTACGCCCTCTCTGCGGTAGTACCAGCTGTCCAGCAGGTAAAAGATGGCCAGCAGGCTGCCGATCAGAAACAGGGTTTCCGGAAAAATATGCTTGACTGTCCAGAAGAAATCCACGCCTTTCAAAAAGCCCAGGAACAGCGGCGGATCACCGAGCGGCGTCAGCGAGCCGCCGGCATTGGAGACGATGAAGATGAAGAAAACAACGATGTGCGCCGTGTGATTGCGGTTGTCGTTGGCGCGAATCAGCGGGCGAATCATCAGCATGGATGCGCCTGTGGTTCCCATAAAACTGGCCAGAACGGTACCGATGGCCAGGATGGCGACGTTCAGCAGCGGGCTGCCATGCAGGTTGCCGCGAATGAAAATCCCGCCCGACACGGTATACAACGCAATGAGCAAAACAATGAAGGGAATGTATTCAGCCAGCAGCGCATGTGCGAGGCTCGTGCCCGCACTAGAGGTACCAAACAACACTGCAAATGGCAGAAAAAACGCCAGCGCCCAGGCTGCTGTTACCTTGCCAAAATGGTGATGCCAGAAAGATGGTGTCCAGAGCGGCATGAGCGCAATCGACAGCAGCAGTCCGGCAAACGGAATGGCCCAAACCGCTGAGAGTTGCCGACCATCAACATCAGCAGCCACGGCCAAACCCGGCCAGCAGAAAAAAGCGACTAGTACCCAGAGCAAAAACTTTGTTCGTGTCATTTTGTTTGCTTCAAGCGATTTCAAACACCTGCCGTAAGTAGGCCAGGTATTTCTCGTCATCACACATATTTTTAGATGGTGTGTCTGACAGCTTGGCGACCGGCTGGCCGTTGCAGCGGATCATCTTGATGACGATTTGCAGCGGCTCATAGCCCAGATCGTTCGTCAGATTAGTACCAATACCAAAAGCCAATTGGCAACGCCCTTTGAACTGCTGGTACAGCTCTACGATGCGCGGCACGGTAAGACCATCGCTGAAAATCAGCGTCTTGGTTTTCGGGTCAACACGGTTTTTAACGTAGTGCGCAATCATGCGCTCGCCCCAATCGAAGGGGTCGCCGCTGTCATGGCGCGCACCATCAAACAGCTTGCAGAAGTACATGTCAAAGTCGCGCAAAAACGCACTCATGCCGTACACATCGGACAGCGCAATACCCAGGTCACCACGGTACTCTTTGGCCCAGGACTCAAAGCCGAACACCTGGCTGTCACGCAACCTTGGCCCTAGGGCCTGGCAGGCTTGCAGGTATTCGTGCGCCATGGTGCCCAGCGGCGTGAGGCCCAGCTTCATCGCAAACAGCACATTGCTGGTACCGGCAAACTGGGCCGAAACTCCGCTGCCGAGGCGCGTTGCAAGCGTGCGCAACACCTCTTCGTGCCAGGTCTTGTCAAAACGGCGGCGCGTTCCGTAATCGGCAATCTTCAGCAGCGCAAGGCCGTCGGCCTGCAACTGGCCGATCTTAGTTTCCAGCCGCTTGCGCCCTTCTGCAAGGTTGGGCTGCTTTTGCGTGTTGCGAAAGTAAACCTCGTTGATGATGGCCAGCACTGGAATTTCAAACAGGATGGTGTGCAGCCACGGGCCTGTGATCGACACCTCAATTTCGCCCGAGGGCAAAGCAGTGACGGTGAGGTACTTTTCATTCAGGCGGAAGATACCGAGGAAGTCGATGAAGTCGCTTTTGATAAAGCGCATGGCCTTGAGGTAGGCCAGCTCGGCATCCTGAAAGCGCAGGCTGCACAGGCCGCGAATCTCTTCACGGATTTCATTTACATAAGGTGCCAGATCCGTCACACCCGCAGCACCCGCATTGCGACACTTGAAGCGGTACTCGACCTCTGCACCCGGAAACTGGTGCAGCACCACCTGCATCATGGTGAACTTGTAAAGATCAGTATCAAGCAGGCTGGAAATAATCATGGGCACTTACTGAAAAGCAAAAACTCAGAAGAGTGAAAAAATTTTCAGCCTAAAAAATCAACCTCGAACAGCAGGGTCGCGTTGGGTGGAATCGCGCCGCCAGCGCCGCGTGTGCCGTAGCCCAGCTCTGCCGGAATCACCAGACGGCGCGTACCGCCTACCGACATGCCCTGCACGCCTTCGTCCCAGCCCTTGATGACCTGGCCTGCACCCAATGAAAACTCGAACGGCTGGCCACGGTCTTTGCTGGAGTCAAACTTGGCACCCTGCACACCATCGTTGTACAGCCAGCCGGTGTAATGCACTTTGACGTGCTGCCCGGCCTTGGCAATGGCACCAGTGCCTAAAACAGTGTCTTCGTACTGTAGTCCGGATGGAGTGGTGTTCATGAGGAAATCTTTCTTTGAAAAATGATGTGGCTAATTGAAATTAATCGCTTACTTTACCCGCACACGCAAGAGTTGTTCAATCAGTCTAGCCATGTCGTGAATTCGCTGGCAGGTACGCGCGGAGTCCTGAACGTGTTCACCAGCGCGGTTTCATCGGCATAGCCCAGCGACATGCCGCATACCAGCATTTCGCCTTCGCCAGCGCCTATGTGCGGCAGGATGATGTTGGCAAACCCATTCCACGCGGCCTGCGGGCAGGTGTGCAGACCGTGGCCACGTGCAGATACCATGATGTTCTGCAAAAACATGCCGTAGTCCATCAGCGAGCCACGGCCCATGACGCGATCCAGCGTAAACATCAAGCCGACTGGTGCATCAAAAAACTTGAAGTTACGCTGGTGCTGGGCGTGCATCTTGTCTTTCTCGCCTTTGGTAATACCGAGCAGCCCATACAGGCCCCAGCCGTTTTCACGCCGGCGCTCTATGTAGGGCGAGACCCACTTTTCAGGGTAGTAGTCGTATTCTTCCCGATACTCTGCTGCCAGTGCCGGGGTGGCGCGCAGGGCATCGTACGCCGCGCAAACTTTGGCAACCAGCGTATCGCGGCTGGCACCCTGCAAGACATAGGTTTTCCAGGGCTGGGCGTTGGCGCCCGATGATGCCCGGCTGGCCACTTCAAGCAGGTGCGAGATGACCTCACGCGGCACGGGTTTGGGCAAAAATTCGCGCATCGACTGGCGGCTATCGATGGCATCGTCAACAGCGTTGGCTGCGCTACTTGCATTGATAACGGTCACTTCAAAGTCTCCAGTACAGACAGTAATTGCGCTGGGAAAGCCACGGGTTTGCGGGTGATGTGGTCAACATAGACGTGAATGAAATGGCCTTTAGCCGCACAAACGTTGTCGTCATCGGCAGCGAATAGACCAATCTCATAACGCACACTGGACGAGCCGATGTGCGCTACACGAATGCCTGCCACCACCGCTTGCGGAAAAGCCAGCGGCGTAAAGTAGTTGCATTGGGTTTCAACCACCAGCCCGATCACCGGGCCAGCATGAATGTCAATCGCGCCCCGCTCGATCAGCAAGCCATTGACGGCGGTGTCAAACCAGCTGAAGTAGACACCGTTGTTGACATGGCCGTAGAGGTCGTTGTCAGACCAGCGGGTGGCAATGTTTCGAAAGGCCTTGTAGGCGCTTTTAGGTTCGGGTTGGGGGCGGGCGACAGGAATCATCACTGCTTATTTTGCCACTTGCGCCAATACGTCAGCGCCACCTTAGGAGTTATTGGGGTCAGACACCAATTTCGCTGCGGTGCATCGCACCGCGCCCTCTGGGCGAACCGTAGGCTCGGCGAATTTGGGCTCTGACCCCAATAACTCCTAAGGTGGCAATGGCACCGCCGTGGTCGGGCTGTGCCGGTAGGCCGTCGAACGTGTCGTTTGGGCCGTTAGGTGCGGTAAATTCTTGGGGATTCAGACAGTCACCTCAGGGAAAGCCCGTTTTCTCAGGACGGTTTACGGTGAGATACTTGGCCTCATGCGGTTGAAATTCCTATCCGTTTATAACGTCGCGGGATTAAACGCACATTTTGGAGGTTCGAGATATATGAGCCGAATATTTAGTTTACTTTTATTCCTAACTATGCCGACCCGATGGAGGCAGATATGACGCTACCGAATCTGGTCTGGCGCGGAGCCAGCGCGATCGCCGCGCTCGGTACAGTGTTGACATTCGCGCAGTCGGGCCCCTCGGCTGTCGGCCCGCTCCGGACTGCGCCGACAGAGAGGTTCACGGTTAATCTCGGCTTCAGGGATTGGAGTCCCACGACGATCACGGGCACGACGATCCTGGGTGGCAATCCGTCGAATCGCGGCGGTCTGTTTGCCGTCGACATGCTCACCGGCAAAGTGAAGTGGACATCCCGCCCCACCGTAAGCATGAACCCGTCGGTCTCGACCGCGCCCGTTGTCTCTGGCGACATCATCATCACGATCATGAACAACACGCTGTTTGCCTTGTCGCTCGCCACGGGCAAGGAAGTGTGGCGCGGTCCAGTGACGATGCAGAGCGCGACGGCCGCCGTCAGCTCCGGCCTAGTCTATGTTCTTGGCGACGACGCCAATTTCTACGCGTTGGAGGTGGCCACCGGTCGTGAACGATGGAAAGTGGGATTCCGTCGCGCAGGCTCTTGTCATGCGCTGCCGATCGTGCGCGATGGCACCGTCTACGTGTCCGTCGCGATCCTGACGAGGCCAGCCGACGCGAATAGATCGGCGGAGGGGTCCGAATACCTCTTCGCGCTCGATGCGAACACAGGAAAGGAACGGTGGCGGTATCCCGAGGCGGGCTCGCGTGGCGCCTGTCTCTTGCAACCCATCATCACTGCCGACACCTATTTCGGGGTGCAAAGCCAGGCGCTCCATGCGGTGAACCTGGCGACTGGGCGTGAGAGCTGGAAACCTGTCGAGGTTCGTCAACTGGTGGACGGCCGTGTCCGTGGGGTCCCAATAGGCGGGCTGGTTGATGCGGGTTCGGTGGTGATCGGCATGACGCCCGGTTCGCTCATCGCCTTCGACAAAACGTCAGGCCAGACAGCGTGGGAGATTCAAGGCCAGTACCGCCACGAGCGGCCCGCGACGGCCGTCGCGGGCAGGGTTCTCTATTTCCAGGGTCACCCAGGCGCCGAACCGACGGCGCGGCAGGTGGAGGGCAGCATCCTTTACCAGGGCGGTCGTCCCGTCGTTTCGGCGCCGGCCTTGCCGTCGGGTAGATTGAACGCGCTCGATCTCGACACGCGCGCCATCCTGTGGTCATTCTCGCGCCCCACCAGGGAAGCCAACTGGCCGTTCGGTTTTGTGACGCCCGTCGAGGGCGGGCTGTGGGTGGATTCGTATCAGGCGCTCGTGAAGCTGCAGTGACGTAAGAATAAAAAGAATAAAGGGGTCAGGCTCGAATTAACCATTGTTCAGCCCTGAACATCGTCGAGGCTCACGCCCAGCACTTTGGCCACGGCCTTGAGCGTTTTGACCGCTCCGACCCGCTTGCCAGTCTCGATCT
Source organism: Polaromonas sp. (assembly GCA_038902795.1). Classification (GTDB taxonomy): domain Bacteria; phylum Pseudomonadota; class Gammaproteobacteria; order Burkholderiales; family Burkholderiaceae_C; genus Polaromonas. The sequence continues at coordinate 19,306 of JBCKNJ010000019.1, forward strand.
GGCATATATTGGGGTCAGACACCAATTTCGCTGCGGTGCATCGCACCGCGCCCTCCGGGCGAGCCGTAGGCTAGTCGCATTTGGGCTCTGACCCCAAAAACTCTTGCATCCCGAATCCGACGAGCCAAATGCACAACTTATTCCAGAGCGAGCCCTAAGCTAAGCTAAAACCCTGCTTTTACTCCTGGAAACTAGGGTTTCACAGCTAAAATGTTGCAGCGCAGCAAATAATGCTTGCAATCTCTCGGGTATACCCTATACTTGGGGTAATGTTGCAGTGCAGCAAATTAAAGCAAAGCAACCGTTTTCCCTCGAAACCTTTTTTTAAACTACACTGGAGATTAATTATGCTGACTGCTGAACCAATCATGGCCTCCCACAAAGCCAACATCGAAACCCTGTTTGGTCTGACCCACAAAGCCTTTGAAGGCGTTGAAAAGCTGGTCGAACTGAACCTACAAGCCAGCAAGGCTGCCCTGGCTGAAAGCGCCAACCAGGCACAAGCCGTGATGGGTGCAAAAGACGCGCAAGAACTGTTGGCCCTGCAAGCCGGTATGCTTCAGCCACTGGCTGAAAAGACGGCTGCTTACAGCCGTCATCTGTATGACATCGCCAGCCAAAACGCACCAGCCGGTTCTGAGACCGCAGTTGCTGTGATGAAAAGCGCCGTGGCTGCTGCCAACAACGCTTTTGAAGCCATGCAAAAAGCTGTCAAACAAGCCAGCGACATGGCCGAAGCCAACTTCAACAGCGTTGCAGCGACTGCTGTGAACGCCAGCAAGACGGTTGCTAAAAAACGTTAATTTGAACGGTAGTAGCCGCCCAAGGGGCTTCGTCAATAGGGCGAAGTTCTGAGTCAGTTGTCTCCTCGGACTCTTCTTGAAATTAACTTTTCACGAGTCTTAGTTAAGCCCAGTCGTAAGACTGGGCTTTTTTTTTGCTGGTTTTACCGGGGACTTTCCAGCTTGGCCCTGAGCGCAGGCAACGCCGCCAGCATCGCCGCCCTGCCCGCATCTATGGCGCGCTGGCGGGCGGAAAAATCAGCACTATTTAGTCCCACCAGCGACGGCCGTACCACCACATCAGCATCCTTCAGCTCATACTGGTTAATACTTTTGACCATGATGGCGAAGGTCTGCAACAGGATTTGCAGCGTATTGCTGGCCGGGTTGGCCTCGGGCGGGTTTGAGATATCTACGGCTATCACCACGTCAGCGCCCATCTGCCTTGCAAAACGCACCGGCACGGGCGAGGCCAGCCCGCCATCGACATATTCACGCGCACCGATTTTGACCGGCACAAACACCCCCGGCACAGCACTCGATGCCCGCACCGCCGCGCCGGTATCGCCACGCTGAAACAGCACCGCCTGACCGTTGCCCAGGTCGGTTGCCACGATGCCCAGCGGAATCACCATGTTCTCGATGCTGCGGTTGGACACCAGTTCATTGACGTAGCGGGCCAGCGCCTCACCCCGGAACATGCCACGGCCAAAAATCGGCAGCATCCAGTCGGTGAAGGCGACTTCCTCCATGTTTAGCGCTGTCTGCTGTAGTTGCGCACTGGTCTTGCCGCTGGCGTACAGCGCAGCCACCAGGCTGCCAGCCGAGGTACCCACTACAAGCTGTGGCTTGAGCCCGGCTTCTTCGAGCACCGCGATCACGCCCACATGCGCAAAGCCGCGCGCCGCACCACCACCCAAAGCAAGGCCAATTTTCAATGGCTTTTTAATCGCCGCAACAGGTGTCGGCTGCACGGGTGTGGTGGCGACTGGCGCGGTTGAGCAGGCCGACAGCAACGTAGCGGCGATCAGGCAAAACAAACGGCTGAAGTAACGATGGAAGTAGGGGTTGACGTGAGGCATCAGCCATTTTGCCTTGCGCCATAATTGCAGACTGAATTGACGTTAACGTCAATGTCAACAAGCCAACCGATTCACATTAAATAAAGAAACATCATGGACATTGCAGGCAAAGTATTTATCGTGACAGGCGGCGCATCAGGCCTGGGTGAAGGCACCGCCCGTATGCTGGTCGCCAGCGGCGGCAAGGTGGTGATTGCCGACATGCAGGTAGAGAAAGGCTTGTCAATAGCCAAGGAGCTTGGCGGCGCTTTCGTCAAATGCGATGTCAGTCAGGAAGCCGACGGCCTGGCCGTAGTCGCCAAGGCTGTTGCTATGGGCAAACTGATGGGTCTGGTCAATTGCGCAGGCATTGCAAGCGGCGAAAAAACCGTCGGCAAAACAGGCCCGCACAACCTGGGTGTGTTCAACAAAACCATCATGGTCAATCTGGTCGGCAGCTTCAACATGATTCGCCTCGCGGCTGATGCCATGTGCAAGAACGAGCCAGAAGCCACTGGCGAGCGCGGCGTGATGATTTCAACCGCCTCGGTTGCAGCCTACGACGGCCAGATCGGCCAGGCCGCCTACAGCGCCTCCAAAGGCGGCATCGTCGGCATGACATTGCCTATCGCCCGCGACCTGGCGCGCAACGGCATTCGCAACATGACGATTGCCCCCGGCATTTTTGGCACGCCCATGCTGTTCAGTATGTCGAAAGAAGTGCAGGACTCGCTGGCTGCAGCAGTACCCTTCCCAAGCCGCCTGGGTACGCCGCAGGACTACGCCAAACTGGTCAAGCATATTTTCGAGAACGACATGCTCAATGGCGAAGTGATCCGGCTAGATGGAGCCATTCGCCTGGCACCACGCTAATGGCCACTTCCAGGGCTTGCATGACCCTAGCGGCGCTACTGCTGGCAGCCTGTACCAGCACCCCGCCGCCCTTTGCCTACAGCGTCCCGCTGCAGCCCGAGGGCGCTTCGGGCTACACCGAAAAACCGGGCTGGGCCACGGCGAAATTTTCAGTCGCCGCAGCCAACCCGCTGGCCACCGATGCGGGCTACCAGATATTGAAGACCGGCGGCTCTGCGGTTGATGCGGCCATTGCCGTGCAGATGGTACTTAGCCTGGTCGAGCCGCAGTCCAGTGGCATTGCGGGTGGCGCTTTTTTGATGCACTTCAATGGCAAGGATGTTGAGGCCTTTGATGGCCGCGAAACTGCACCCGCATCAGCCACCGAAAACCTGTTGCTGGAGAGTAGCGGCAAGCCAATGGCTTTTTACGCTGCTGTCGTCGGCGGCCGGTCTGTCGGCACGCCGGGCGCAGTGCGAATGCTGGAGATGGCGCACAAGCAATACGGCAAGCTGCCTTGGGCGCAACTGTTTGTACCTGCCATCGCGCTGGCCGAAAACGGTTTTAACGTCAGCGCCAGAATGAACGCGCTGCTGCTACCTGAAGTGCATCTGAAAAAAGACCCGGTGGCCCTCGCCTATTTTTACGCTGCAAATGGCAAGCCCTGGCCGGTTGGACACCTGCTGAAGAATCCTGAATTTGCAGCCGTGCTCAAGCTGATCGCCGATGGCGGATCAAAGGCGCTGCTTGAAGGCGAAGTGGCCCAGGCGATGGTTGACAAGGTACAAAAGCACCCGGTCAATCCGGGTACGCTGGCAATGTCCGATCTGGCGGGCTACCAGGCCAAAAAACGTGAACCTCTTTGCTACGACTACGCAGTAGCGACTAAAAATTATCGGCTTTGCGGTATGCCGCCGCCCAGCTCGGGCACGATTGCCATCGGGCAGATTTTGGGAATGTTGAACACCACCAATGCCGCATCTTTTCAACTTGAAAATGGCCTGCCTGGTGCCGACTGGCTACACCTGTACACCGAAGCGTCACGCCTGGCCTACGCCGACCGTGCGCAATACTTGGGCGACCCTGACTTTGTGCAAGCGCCCGCTGGCAACTGGATGAGTCTGCTCAATCCCGACTACCTCGCTGCCAGAGCAAAACTCATAGGGCCACAAAGCGTGAAAACCGCCACCCCCGGCAAACCCGGCAAACCTGGCGATCCCAAAAGTGATGCAACCAGCTACGCGCCAATGGCCGACCAGCCTGAATACGGCACCTCGCACATTTCAGTCATTGATCCGTTTGGCAACGCCATCGCCATGACCACCACGATTGAAGATACCTGGGGTTCGCGCCAAATGGTTAACCGGGGCAAGGGCTTGGCGGGCGGCTTTTTACTCAACAACCAGTTGACCGATTTCAGCTTTGCGCCCACCGACATTTCGGGCGCACCCATAGCCAACCGGGTACAAGGCGGCAAACGGCCACGCTCGTCGATGGCACCCACGCTGGTGTTTGACAAAGCCACGGGCCAACTCGTGCTGACAACGGGCAGCCCCGGTGGCGCATTCATCATCCACTTCACCGCCAAGACGCTTTATGCTGTACTGAGATGGGGGCTGAACATGCAGCAGGCGATTAACCTGCCCAACTTTGGCTCACTCAATGGGCCAACGCTGCTCGAAGAAAAGCGCTTCTCCCGCGCCACCGTTGAAGCCCTGCGCAGACGCGGCCATGAGGTGCGCGAACTCAACATGACCAGCGGTTTGCAAGGCATACAGCGCACACCGAACGGGTTTTTCGGTGGCGCCGATCCAAGGCGGGAAGGCATTGTGATGGGCAACTAAAAAGGGTTTTTGTGCGAACATTACTGCATACCGTTTTATCTCCGGAGTTACCCATGCCCAACCTCATTCAAAAAACCAGTGTTGTCACTGCCTCGTTGTTGGCGCTGGCTCTTACGCTGGCTTCGGCCCCCGCCCACGCCGGCAAAACGCTAGATGCCATCAAGGCGCGGGGTCAACTGGTGTGCGGTGTGAGCAGTGGCGTGGCGGGCTTTTCGCAGGCTGACAGCGCAGGCAAATGGTCTGGCCTGGATGTGGACGTGTGCCGCGCCATTGCCGCCAGCGTGCTGGGCGATGCGAACAAGGTCAAGTATGTGCCGCTGGTGTCGCAGCAGCGTTTTGCGGCGCTGCAATCGGGCGAGGTTGACATCCTCTCGCGCAACACCACCTGGACGCTCACGCGCGACGCATCGCTCGGTTTGGCCTTCACCGGCATTATTTACTACGATGGCCAGGGCTTCATGGTGCCCGCCAAAAGTAAGATCAAAAGCGCCAAGCAACTTAAAAACGCAACCGTCTGCGTACAGTCCGGCACCACGACTGAAAAGAACCTGAGCGAGTTCTCACGCGCCAACAACCTCAATATCAAACCCATCGTGTTTGAAAAATATGATGCTGCCAACGCAGCGTATTTTTCAGGCCGCTGCCAGGCCTACACCACCGACGCTTCCGGTCTTGCATCGGTACGCAACAAGGAAGCCAAAAACCCGGCAGAGCACCTTGTGTTGGCCGATCTGATTTCAAAAGAACCACTTGGCCCGGCTGTGCGCCGTGGCGATGACGAGTTTTTTGCGATCGCCAAATGGGTGGTGTTTGGCTTGATTGAAGCAGAAGAGCTTGGCGTCACCCAAGCCAATGTCGAAGCCATGCAAAAGGACAGCAAAGACCCGGCCATTGGCCGACTGCTGGGCAGCAGTGAAGACACCGGCAAGCTGCTGGGCCTGGACAAGGAGTGGCTGGCAAACGCCATCAAGGCCACTGGCAATTACGGTGAAATTTTTGAACGCAACGTCGGCCCAAAAAGCCCGCTAGCATTGCCACGCGGCAGCAACAACCTTTGGTCTAAAGGCGGGTTGATGTACGCCCCTCCCATTCGTTGATGCTGAGCTTGACTCCGCCCCGGCCAGCGCCACCGGCAAAGGATAGCGCTTTCTCGCTGCGCAGCCGGGCGTTTCGCGGCATGGCCTACCAGCTGCTTGCAGTCATGGTCGTTGTGCTGCTGGTCTGGCTCTTGGTCAGCAACACGCTGGCCAACATGCGGCTGCGTGGCATACACAGTGGCTTTGATTTTTTAACCCAACCCGCTGGTTTTGACATTGGCGAAAGCTGGCTTGACTACGACGGGGCCAGCCCCTACTGGAAGGCTTTTTTAGTTGGCCTCATCAACACGCTGCGCGTTGCGCTGATCGGCTGCGTTCTGGCGACCGTGCTGGGCACCCTTCTGGGCATAGGCCGTTTCTCGCGCAATGCGCTGGTACGCGGCATCTGCTACGGCTATGTCGAGCTGTTTCGCAACATTCCTTTGCTGCTGCAATTGCTGATGTGGTACCTGATATTCCTTGAATACCTGCCGCTGCCCAATGAGGCATTGAGCATTGGCAAAGCGATTTTTCTGAGCAAAAACGGTTTGTCATTTCCAGCACTCAACTGGGACATGCAGTTTGAATTCCCCGTGCCTGGCGAGATGCAGATCGAGGGTGGCGCCACACTGAGCCCGGAATTCATGGCCGTACTATTGGGCCTGGTGCTCTACACCGCAGCCTTCATTGCAGAAGTGGTGCGGGCGGGCATCGCGTCTGTGCCCAAAGGTCAGCATGAGGCTGGCGCGTCGATTGGCCTGTCGCGCAGAAAAACCATGCGCCTGATTGTGTTGCCACAGGCGCTGCGCCTGATCGCGCCGCCCCTGACCAACCAGTACCTCAATCTCACCAAAAACTCATCACTCGCAGTGGCCGTTGGCTACCCCGATCTGGTGTCGATTGCCAACACATCGTTAAACCAGTCGGGCCGCGCGGTTGAATGCATCGCCATCATCATGCTGGTTTACCTGCTGCTATCGCTAGGTACATCGCTGCTGATGAACTGGTTTAACCGCCGTGTTGCGATCAAGGAACGCTAGTCATGACACAAACCTTTGTAGCCATTTCAGCCAGGCCCGCGCCGACGCAAACCAGCTCTAAAACTACCCGCATTGCGAGCTTGCTGCGTCAGCAGCTTTTCTCAAACCTGCCGAGCACGCTGGTCTCCATCGCCCTGATCGCCACCGCCCTATGGCTGGCCTTCAAAGGCCTGCACTGGGGCGTACTTAGTGCCGTGTTTGCAGCGGATGCAGACCAGTGCCAGGCCGCGCGCGGCATCGGTGCCTGCTGGGGTGTGGTGAATGAAAAAGCCCGCTTCATATTGCTGGGCCGCTACCCGCAAGCCGACCAATGGCGGCCTGTGCTGGCAACGTTTGCTTTGATGGCGCCCGTGCTTGCAAGCTGTTTGCCTCGCTTTTGGAAACCTTCATTGGCGTGGATATGGATTGTCGGCGTTACCGTGTTTTTTATCCTGATGGGTGGTGGCGTGTTGGGGCTTGACAAAGTGCCGACTGACCTGTGGGGCGGCCTGCCGCTGACGCTGATGTTGAGTGTGTTGTCTATGCTGTTTGCCTTGCCCCTAGCAGTGCTCGTCGCACTCGGCAGGCGCTCCAACATGCCGGCAATTCGTACGCTGTGCCTAGTCTATGTCGAGCTGGTGCGCGGCGTGCCGCTGATATCGGTGCTGTTCATGGCATCGTTCATGTTTCCGCTGTTCATGCCCGTCGGCAAATCGCCCGATGTTCTGATTCGCGTGGTTGTCGGCATCACGCTGTTTGCTGCGGCCTATATGGCCGAGATTATTCGCGGTGGCCTGCAAACCGTAGGTCGTGGACAGGTAGAAGCAGCGGCCAGCATGGGTCTGAGCTACTGGCAGGCACAGCGCAAGATCGTGCTCCCGCAGGCACTCGGTGCGGTGGTGCCCAGCATGGTCAATAACTTCATTTCACTGTTCAAAGACACCTCGCTTGTGACCATCGTCTCGCTGTATGAGCTGACCGGTGCGCTCGGTTTGGCACTCGGGTCTGACCCGAACTGGCGGCCTTTCAAAATCGAGGCTTACCTTTTCATCGTGGCCATCTATTTCACTTTTTGCTACGCCATGTCACGCTACAGCTTGGCGCTTGAAAAGCGTTTAGCACACGGCAAAGGCAACTTATAAATGACAAACACCATGGTTGAGACTGCCATCAAATTTGAGAAGGTCAACAAATGGTTTGCCGACGGCCTGCATGTGCTGCGCGACATCGACTTGACGGTGAAACCAGGTGAACGGCTGGTGATTTGCGGGCCATCAGGCTCAGGCAAGTCCACGCTGATCCGCTGCATCAACGCGCTGGAGGATTATCAGCAAGGCAGGCTAACCGTTGCGGGCACCGTGCTAGGTGATGACCTCAAGGCCATTGAGGTGGTGCGGCGGCAGGTCGGCATGGTGTTTCAGCAGTTCAACCTCTTTCCGCATTTAACAGTGTTAGAGAACCTCACGCTCGCGCCTGTGTGGGTGGCGGGGTTAGCCAAGAAAGAAGCCACTAGCATCGCCATGGTGCAGCTTGAGCGTGTGCGCATTGCCGATCAGGCCAACAAGTACCCCCTACAACTGTCAGGCGGCCAGCAGCAGCGTGTGGCGATTGCGCGGTCGCTCTGCATGAAACCCAAAATCATGCTGTTCGACGAACCCACATCGGCACTAGACCCGGAGATGATTAAAGAAGTACTCGACGTGATCGTCAACCTGGCAGATCAAGGCATGACCATGCTCTGCGTCACACACGAGATGGGTTTTGCGCGTGCCGTGGCCGACCGGATCATCTTTATGGACGAGGGGCAGATTGTTGAGGAAGGCTCGCCTGAAGCGTTTTTTGCAGCGCCTAAGACTGACAGGGGGCAAAACTTTCTGGCTAAGATTCTGGGGCACTGAGAAAAAGGAATTGGGGGTCAGAGCCCAATTATCAAGAAAATTGGTGTCTGCCCCCATTTCCTACATCCACCACTCAATGTCAGAACTACACCGCACGCCCGACAAAGAAGAAATCGCCCTGCTCCCGCAGTTTGAACGCCTTGAACTCAGCCAGATACAGGTCGTGTCAACTGCCGATCAGGCCGCGCAGGCCATGAAAGAGCTTTCAGGCATCAGCGTGCTGGGCTTTGACACCGAATCAAAACCCACCTTCGTCAAAAACGAAGCCAGCGACGGCCCGCACATCGTGCAGCTGTGTACGGCGCAAAAGGCCTGGATCTTCCAATTGACAGATGCCGACTGCCGCCGCACTGTCGGTCTGCTACTGGAGTCGCCCACCATCATCAAGGCAGGCTTTGGCCTGGGTGATGACCGCCGCCGCATCATCCACAAGCTGGGGGTTGATTTGCAGGGCGTGCTGGATTTAAACCTCGTCTTCAGGGAGCGCGGCTATCGCAAAGACATGGGCGTGCGTGGCGCAGTAGCGGTCATGTTCAGCAAACGTTTTATCAAGAGCAAAAAAGCCAGCACATCCAACTGGGCGAATCAGCGCCTGAGCGAAGCGCAAATTATTTACGCCGCCAACGATGCCTATGGCGCACTACGGGTTTATGTGGCGTTGGGATCAGGAGTGTCCGAGACTTCAAGTCTTTGAATTTCACCCGACGCAAATGCTCTGCTGAAGTTTGAACAGCCGAGAAAAATCCAGATCACCACATCAACGACTCTTGAGGACGCTTTTCGGTGCCATACTTGGCCTCATGCGGTTGAATTTCCTATCCCTAAAAACATGGCAGAAAAAATAAAGGAGGGTTCCATGCAAGTCAGACTGGTTTCCATTTTTCTTTTCGTCGCTTCCTTTTTTATTTTCGTCTCATATCTGCCGGCGCAGGATCTTGGCCCGGATTTCAAGAAGGTCAAAGAGGGGATTTTTGTATACGCCGCGAACCCGCTTAGTTCCAATGTCGCTATCATCCTGACGCAGGAAGGCGTGGTGCTGATCGATAGCGGTGTCAATCCACTGGCTTCCCGCGCGGTCATGAAAGCGGTGAAGCAGCTCACCTCACAGCCAATTCGATTCCTGATCAACACGGAGCCACATAATGACCACACCACGGGCCATTTTGTTTTTTCTCCTCCGGCGATCATCGTCGCAGCCCAGGGAGCAACGGAGTCGATGAAAAAGATTTCGACCGAGGCCTCGAAGCGCGTAGAAACGCTCTCAACCCAATCTCCGGAGATGCGCGAGGCATTCCAAGGTTATCGGCTGATCACACCGCACGTCGAGTACAAAGACAAGATGACGCTCCATCTGGGAGAACGGACATTTGAACTCATACACCTAAAAGACGTTCACAGTGAGTCCGACACGGCGATCTGGCTTCCCAAGGAGCGCGTCCTTTTCTCCGCAGCGGCAGCTATCGTAAAGAGTTACAACAACCACCGGCCCTTCGTTTCTATCCCGGCAATTCTGAGCGCTTTGAAGATGATGAAGTCCCTGAACCCTGAAGTCGTAGTCACGGGCCACGGTCCTCCTGGAACGACAAAAATCTTCGACGACACTGAACGGTTCTACATGTTGCTATTGGAAAGAGTGGAAAGAATGGTACGCGAGGGCAAGTCTCTCGACCAGATCAAACAAGAACTCAAGATGCCCGAGTACGACGACTGGGGCAACAAGGAGCGGTTCCCTAATAATATCGAGGCGGCTTACCGTGCGGTCAAAAGGAACTGAAGTGGAATGACCCCAACGCGAGAAAATAGAGAAAGGGGTCAGGCTCGAATTACTCAGCTACGAACAGCGGGGTCACGAACAACGGGGTCAGGTCTTGACATGCCACATGTTAACCCGCGCACAGAAAATCGTAACGCTCCCATCTGAGGCGCAAGCCAAGCCCAAACCGCGCTCTGCGGCGCACTACCTTTGGGCCGCGTTGATTGCCCGCATCTACGAGGTGTTCCCGCTGATCTGCCCGCACTGCGGTGGACCAATGCGCAGGAGCCAGGGCGAGGGTGCCCTGAACGAGCCCTAAGCACCCCGCTTGTGCCCAATGGGGCAAAAACTCTTGGCGCGTCAGCCTGCCGCCTAAGGGTAAACACGTATTCTGAGGACGCGATACGGTGAGATAGTTGGGCTCATGCGGTTGAATTTCCTATCCCTAGTCGGCGAGCGAGACCGCCGCGAACGGTGATGCCCCGGCTGCCTGACTCCAGCCCGTCATTGATCAAACCAAAGGACGATGGAGAGACTTGATGAACCAACAGATGCGCTACTTGTTGATAGGTACGGGTATTGGTGGGCTGCTCTTGACCGCCGGATTCTTCTTGCAAATTCCGGCTGTCACCGCATTGTGGCCCTGGGAAATCACGCGCCTCTCCGCCATCTTCATCGCATCGATTCTCGCAGCCGCCAGCATCCCCGTTATCTGGATCGGTCTATCGGGCGAAAGGGCGGCTATCCTCGGTGGCTCGATCAACTTCGGGCTGATGTATACAGGCATGGCGCTTTTTTGTTTCCAGTTGTACGTTGCGGATACAACCCGCACACCGATCCTGCTTTTTGCAATCGTATCGACGGTATTCGGCGCGACATGCTGGTATCTGGCTTACACCACATGGGATATACCGTTCATCGATACTCGTCCCACGCCGCCGCTGGTTCGTTATTCGTTTGTCGCTTTTGCGATCGTCTTACTACTGGTGGGTGGCGCGATGGTGCGACAGGTGCCGAACATCTTGCCATGGGCGCTTAGTATCGAATTATCGGTGATGTATGGCTGGATATTCATAGGTGCAATGACCTACTTCATCTATGCCGTTTACAAGCCGATGTGGGCGAATGCCAGGGGGCAGTTACTTGGGTTTCTGGCGTACGACATCGTATTGATCGTCCCGTTCGTCCAGCGCTTTGCGACAGTTCCTGATGACTTGCGTAACAGCCTGATCCTCTATACGGCAGTGATTGTGTACAGCGCCCTCTTGGCGCTCTACTTCCTCTTCATCAACCAGGCGACACGCTTCACCCGTGCAGCATGAAACGGCGTAGAAATGGGTAGAGTAGAAAACAGCCTTGCGTGCGGATTGACCGAGACCATGCCGCCCGAGCTCATCAGCAGCGTGGAGCCGTCGGCCGGGGATTTAGCCACCGCCGCGCCGCCGGGCGGGAAGTTGACGATGACCCTGATCGGTTTGGACGGCCAGGCCAGTCCTGAGCTTGTCGATGTGGCCTGCGCCAGCAGCGTCAGGGGCGTCAGTGCTGTTGCTCCTAAAATAAGAGCGGTCAGCGCCCGTCTTGCATGGGAGGTGGACTGCTTTGTTCGAAATGTGTGAATCATGGAGTCTCCTTGAACATAAACATGAACAACGAGCAACCCCATAGCGCCCTGCACGGCATTACATTGGAAATGATCCTCACTCACCTGGTGGAGCAATATGGCTGGGAAGAATTGGGAAGGCGTATTGCGATCAAATGCTTTCTGGATAATCCAAGCATCAAATCCAGTT